>JAFLSA010000099.1 GCA_022511185.1 Eubacterium sp. | reverse complement strand
TTCCTTCTGGCGCTTTTTATGCGGACGTATCATAAGAAAATACATAACTCCGAAAAGAACGACCATCATAATGATAAGTGATGTTGGGGAGTTTCCTCCGCCTGTAGCTCCGGCACCTCCGGTAAGCTGCTGCATTAATATAATTGAATTCATATATTTAACCTCCTAAAGTGATAAAAATATTATATTAGAAATAAAGTTATTTTGCAAGACTTTTCTATATTCTGGTATCAAGTTTTTCACAATATTCATTTTTATAGTCAGTAAATGTACCGCTTTCTAAATTTTCACGAATTTCTTTCATAAGATTATTATAGAAATAGAGGTTGTGAATAACGGCAAGTCTCATACCGAGAATTTCATTGCTCTTAAATAAATGACGGATATAACTGCGTGAATATTTCTGACAAGTAGGACAATTACATTCATCATCAATTGGATTGCCGTCTCTTTCATACTTGGCATTGTTTATATTAATTATACCTTTTTTTGTGAAAAGCTGGCCGTGCCTTGCATTTCTGCTCGGCATTACGCAATCGAAAAGGTCAACTCCCCTGCTTACGCCTTCAAGAATATTTCCCGGTGTTCCGACACCCATTAAATATCTCGGCTTATCGACAGGCATATAAGGCTCAACAGCAGATATAATTCTGTACATATCCTCCTTTGGCTCGCCTACGGCAAGTCCGCCGATAGCATAGCCGTCAAGTCCCATCTTTGCAATTTCTTTCATATGCTCAATTCTGAGATTATCATAGACACAACCCTGATTAATACCAAAGAGCATCTGATTTTTGTTAATTGTAGTTTCGAGAGAATTAAGCCTGTCCATCTCAATCTTACAGCGTTCAAGCCAACGCAGAGTTCTCTCACACGCTTCTTTGGCATATTTAGGATTTGCCGGATTTTCAACACATTCATCAAACGCCATTGCAATTGTTGAAGCAAGATTTGACTGAATCTGCATACTCTCCTCAGGTCCCATAAATATTTTTCTGCCATCAACGTGAGAGTTAAACGTCACGCCTTCCTCATTTATTTTATTAAGCTTTGCAAGGCTGAATACCTGAAAACCGCCACTGTCTGTGAGGATAGGTCTGTCCCAATTTGTGAACTTATGCAGACCTCCCATATCATAAACGAGTTTGTCAGAAGGTCTGACGTGGAGATGATAAGTATTACAGAGCATTACCTGACAGTCAATTTTCCTAAGATCATCGGTTGACAAACCGCCCTTGATTGCTGCAGAAGTGGCAACATTCATAAAAGCAGGTGTCTGAACTGTACCGTGCACCGTTTTAAATTCGCCACGTCTTGCAAATCCCTCTTGTTTTATAAGTTTATACATAAGCTACCTCAATAAATAAACATCGCATCGCCGAAAGAGAAAAATCTGTATTTTTCATCAACGGCAATTTTATACGCATTCATAACGTTATCAAAGCCTGCAAAGGCAGAAATGAGCATAATAAGAGTACTTTCCGGAAGGTGAAAATTCGTTACAAGTGCGTCAATACATTTAAATTCATATCCGGGATAGATGAATATACTCGTATCGTCCTCATCGGCACAGATACAGCCGTTTTTAGTTGCAACTGATTCAACAGTTCTGCAGCTTGTTGTTCCGACACATATAACGCGCTTGCCGTTTTTATGCGTTTCATTTATTAAATCTGCTGTTTCCTCAGGCATTATGTAATGCTCTGTGTGCATATTATGCTTTGTAATATCATCAACCTTAACGGGTCTGAACGTACCTAAGCCAACGTGAAGTGTTACATAGCCAATGTTGACACCCTTTGACTTAATTTCTTCAAGCATTTCTTCAGTAAAATGAAGACCCGCAGTAGGAGCAGCGGCAGAGCCGAGATTTTCACTGTATACAGTCTGATAACGCTCCTTATCAGCAAGCTTTTCCTTAATATAAGGCGGTAACGGCATCTGTCCTATTTCATCAAGTACGGCATAAATGTTATTATCACATTTAAACTCAACGATTCTGTTGCCGTCCTCAAGGATATCAATAACAGCACATTCAAGCTGTCCGTCACCGAATACAAATTCAGTGCCGATTTTAGCTCTTTTACCCGGACCGCAGAGACATTCCCAGACAAGATTTTCCCTTTGCTTTAAGAGCAAAAATTCAACTACTGCTCCCGTTTCCTTTTTTACTCCGTAAATTCTTGCCGGGATAACGCGTGTATTATTAAGAATTAAGCAGTCACCGGGATTAAGAAATTCTGTTAAATCCTTAAATATTTTATGCTCGACTTCGCCTGAGTTTTTGTTTAAAAGCATAAGCCTTGATGCATTTCTCGGCTCAATCGGTGTCTGAGCAATCAATTCCTCAGGCAAATCATAATAAAAATCTGAAGCTTTCATTCATTTCTCCGTAAATTATAATTGACATATATATATAATAAGTGATATTATATATAGCATAAAATTTGAAATTATATTTATTTAAAATTCACTTGGAACAATTATTTATTATATTGCATATCAACCTGTTTTACAAGGTATTTTTTATTAAGGAGAATTACTATGGAAAAAAAGTTTAATGTAGGTATCGTTGGCGCAACGGGTATGGTAGGTCAGAGATTTGCTACTCTGCTTGACGGTCACCCTTGGTTTAACGTTGTATGCCTTGCAGCTTCAGCAAGAAGTGCAGGAAAGACTTATAAAGAGGCTGTTGGCAAAAAATGGTGTATGGACGTTGATATTCCTGAAACAATGAAAGATATTGTTGTTATGGATGCAACCGGGGATATTGATAAAATCACATCAATGGTTGATTTCGTATTCTGTGCCGTTGATATGAAAAAGGATGAAATCAAAGCACTTGAGGAGGAGTATGCTAAGCACGAATGTCCGGTTGTTTCAAACAACAGCGCTCACCGCTTTACACCTGACGTTCCTATGGTTGTTCCTGAGCTTAATGCAGAGCATATTGGCATAATCCCTGCTCAGAGAAAAAGACTAGGTACAAAGCGTGGTTTCATTGCAGTAAAATCAAACTGCTCACTCCAGTCATACGTACCTGCTATCTTCCCTCTTCACGAGAAATATGGTGTTAAAAATGTTTTAGTATGCACATATCAGGCAATCTCAGGTGCAGGAAAGACCTTTGACACATGGCCTGAAATGATTGACAACGTTATCCCATATATCGGCGGTGAAGAAGAGAAGAGCGAAAAAGAGCCGCTTAAGCTTATGGGTAAGATTGACGGTGACGTAATCAAATCAGCTGATGAGCCAAGCTTTACGGCACAGTGTATTCGTGTTCCTGTTTCAAACGGACATCTCGGTGCAGTGTTTGTTGACTTTGAGAAAAAGCCGACTAAAGAAGAAATAATTGAAATCTGGGATAACTTCTCAGGCAGAGCACAGGAGCTTGAACTCCCCTCGGCCCCAAAGAAATTCTTAAACTATTTCACTGAGGATGACAGACCGCAGATTAAATCAGAGAGAATGCTTGAAAACGGTATGGCAGTCTCAATTGGTAGACTCAGAGAAGACACACAGTACGATTATAAATTCGTTTGCCTTTCACACAACACTTTAAGAGGTGCTGCCGGCGGTGCAGTTCTTCTTGCAGAGCTTTTAGCCGCTGAAGGATATATGGACTAATTTTAGTGAAGAAATAATCCGAATAAGGAGAGTATATACATATGAAAAATCCAATTTTTACAGGTGCTGCTGTTGCAATCATCACACCTATGAATGAAGACGGTTCAGTAAATTACGAAGAATTCGGCAGATTTATTGACTTTCAGATTGAAAACGGCACTGACGCTATTGTTGTTTGCGGTACTACCGGTGAATCATCGACACTTAAGGTTGTTGAGCATAACGAGGCTATCAAGTGGTGCGTTGATTACGTAAATCACAGGATTCCTGTTATTGCAGGCACGGGCTCAAATTCAACTGCGTGTGCTATTGAGATAAGCAGAGAGGCTTGCGAGGCTGGAGCAGATGCGCTCTTACTTGTTACACCTTACTACAATAAGACAAGTCAGAGAGGTCTTATCGCTCACTATACTGCTATTCACGATGCAACAGACCTTCCTATCATTCTTTATAACGTTCCGTCAAGAACAGGTCTTAACATCAATCCTGAGACTGCTTACGAGCTTTCAAAGCTCCCGAGAATCAACGGTATCAAGGAAGCATCAGGCAGCCTTGAGCAGATTGAAAAAATCCACGAGCTTTGCGGTGATGAGCTTAACCTTTGGAGTGGTAATGACGATCAGATTTTTGACCTTATGGAAAGAGGCGGCAAGGGTGTTATCAGCGTTCTTTCAAACATCTGCCCTCAGGAAACACACGATATCGTACAGAAATATCTTGATGGTGACAAAGCCGGCAGTAAGGAAATGATGGATAAATATATGAAGCTTGCTAAGGCTATGTTTGTTGACGTTAATCCTATTCCTGTTAAAGAGGCAGTAAGTCTTATAGGCTTTAATGCAGGCCCTTGCAGACTTCCGCTCATTGAAATGGACGAAAAGAATAAGGCTTATGTTGCTGAGACTATGAAAGAATACGGTCTTGTAAAATAATAATTTTAAGAGGAATTTTAAAATGACAAAAATTATAATTACCGGCGCAAACGGTAAAATGGGTAAAGTTCTTCAAAGTGTTATTTCAGCTCGCGAGGACTGCGAAATTGTTGCAGGCGTTGATCTTAATATTGAGTCAAACACTCCATTCCCTATCTATAAGACAATGGCTGAAATTACAGAGACGGCAGATGTTATAATTGATTTTACCAATCCTATTTTGCTTGACGATTTGCTTGATTACACTAAAAAAACAGGCACACCGCTTGTTATTGCAACAACGGGCTACGATGAAGAGCAGAAGAAAAAGATAGAGGAAGCATCAAATTACTCCCCTATTTTCTTTACCTACAATATGAGCATTGGTATCAATTTGCTTGCAAACCTTGCAAAAAAGGCTGTTGAGGTACTTGGTAACGATTTTGATATCGAAATTGTTGAAAAGCACCATAATCAGAAGATTGATGCGCCGAGCGGCACGGCTTTAATGCTGGCTGATGCAATATGTGAGGTTACACCCAACCATATGAAATATGAATATGACCGCCACTCAAAGCGTGAAAAGAGAACTAAAAACGAAATCGGTCTTCACGCAATAAGAGGTGGTACAATCGTCGGTGAGCACGATATAATTTTTGCAGGCCGTGACGAAATTATCACACTTTCACATTCAGCAAGAAGCAAAGAAATATTTGCTGTCGGAGCAGTCAATGCAGCAGTATATATGAGTGGCAAGCCGGCAGGATTATACGATATGAAAGAGCTTGTTGATTAAGTTAATATAGATAAGAAAAAAGCACAGTACGGATAATTTGTACTGTGCTTTTTGTTTTATTTAAAATAATTAGGAATTGTATCTTTCATAAGATCAGGGATTTTAATGCTTTGCGGACAGTGACCCATACATTTACCACAGGAAACGCAGGCATCAGCTTTAACGTCAATACTATTATAAGCCTCTATTCCCTTTTCCTTTGTTAATTCACCTGTTTTGCTATTATTGTATGCGGCGAAAATTGAACTGATTTTGACACCCTTCGGGCAGTCAGCGCAATAATCACAGCCGGTACAAGGAATAACCTCACTCTTGTTCATCATTGCAGCTGCATTTTCGCATATCTTATATTCCCTATCATCAATCGGCTCAAAATCAGTGAAAGTATCAATATTATCCATCATCTGCTCAACTGAGTTCATACCGCTTAAGACGGTTAAAACGTTGTCGTGACTTGCGACAAATCTCATTGCCCACGAAGCAACGCTGCTGTCCGGTCTTGCCTTTTTAAACATTTCCTCGATATCAGCGGATACGTCTGCAAGCTTTCCGCCACGAACAGGCTCCATAACGATTACCGGAATACCTGCTTCTGTTAAGATTTCATACTGTGTTTTAGCATCCTGATTTTTCCAGTCAAGATAGTTCATCTGAATCTGTGCAAAATCCCATTTGT
>JAFLSA010000098.1 GCA_022511185.1 Eubacterium sp. | reverse complement strand
GCTTCCTATCATTTCAGGATAGCATTTTACGTCCATAATATCTATCGTTTCTTTGCCCTGCAATCCTAATTTTTCTCTTTCGACATTCATTATTACTGCAAACCATTTTTTGTTATTTTTGTGCCTTAAAACTGCGTAGTCCGGATATTTCGCCCACAAATATTCAGGCACGGCATCAAATTGCATTTTTGCATATTCAAAGATTTTTTCTCTGCCTGTCGTACTGCTCATAACGCACCTCCGATTATAAATCAACATTCAACCTAAAATAAGCTGATTGTCTATCCAGCTTTCCTGTTTTGCTTCGCGGATTTTGTCACCAGGCATATGTGAGCCGATAAGGAAAGGGGAATTAGGATTATGCCTTTTTGAATTCTGCAATACGGCCTTTGGATTCGTATTTGCATAGCAATACTTACAAAGGTGCTTGCAGGTGTCGTATGCACCGATATCATTGCCGAAAAAACAGGCGCAGGCACTTCTTTGACCTTTTCTCTTCGGCATATTAAGCTTAGTGTGCAGGGCAGTTTCATATGTGCCCTGAGTTAAGCAACCGTCACAGTCAACGCCGTAAGGCTTCAGCTCGTCGCCCTCCGCACAAGCCTTGATTGTTATATTGTATTTTTTGCCGATATCTGCAAAGGTTTTGCCTATCTTAATGCGCTCAGTCTTGTTCACTTCTATTGCCTGTGGGAAATTATTTATCACCTTTTTGTATAGATCAATAAAGCTGATAACGCAGGTATGCGTGTAGCCGCAAAGCTCCCCCGCCATTTTTTCAAAGGTTTCAAGGTGAAAATCAAGGGAATATTTTTCGCTTATAAATATGGGATCGTACCTCCAGCCAACGCTGTCAATGCCGACAGTTTTTGAAAGCGTTTTGAAGTCCTCGATAACCTTGGCTTTATCGGGCACGTTAGGCTCAATCTCTTTTCCGTAGGGAGTTATCGTCACAAACCAATATTGACCATAGGGTTTAAGTGTATCCATATGGGGAAGCATAGGCGCAGGATTTTTCGTGCAAAAGGCGATCAAATCAACCACTTCGGGATTGATTCTGTATTTAGTAACTGCTGACGGATTATACGGATTACGCACTAATACATAACCCTCTTTAATTCTGTTCAAAAACCACCTTGAATAAAAGGCTGGTATATCCGTTCTCATTCCTGTTTGTAATATCATATCAGTCTATCTTTTATCCTAATGTTTTTCTTATATAATAACGCCTTGCCATATTCGTTGTCAAAGGTTTATTCTTATAAATTGACACATGTATTTTTTTAATATATAATTAATTAGTACTTCAAACACATTTTATTACGATACTGCAAACAGGGGAGGCACGGTAAATTTGAAAAGAAATATATTCTATGCAATTTTCACTGTACTGGTAATAGTATTTATCGTATCAACTGTAGGGCTTGGAATTACTTTGTATAGTTATCAGCATGCTGATAAGATATATAATGACCTGCAAAACAATTATGTTGAATCACCACAAATGACGGACGAAGAACAGAAAGAAAGTGCACCTATAAGTGTTGATTTTGATGCCCTTACGAAGGAAAACTCAGACATTATAGGCTGGCTCTATTGTGAAAACACGGTTATCAATTATCCTGTAGTGCAGACAAGCGACAATGATTATTATCTCAGACGGGATTTACACGGAGAATATCTCAGAACAGGAACGCTGTTTGCCGATTACCGCTGTTCTGCTGTCGGCACAGGGCAGAACCATATCATCTACGGACACAATATGAAGAATTCTGCAATGTTTGGTACCCTGATAAATTACGGTGAGCAGGGATATTATGATGCACATCCTATTCTCTATTATCTGACTCCCGAGAAGGATTACAGAATTGACCTCTTTGCAGGCTTTACTACTGACGCAGGCGCAGATATTTACCGTACGGAATTCACAAATACAGAGGAGTTTGAAGCATTTTTGCAGGATATAAGAGCGAAATCTTCCTTTGCCTCTGATGTTGCCGTCACGGGTGATGATAACATCGTTATGCTTTCCACCTGCTCTTATGAATTCAATGATGCAAGATACGTAGTATTCGGAAAGTTGACAAGTCTGTCCTAAAAGGATCGGCAAGTTGCTTTTTATACAAATCAAACATTGAAATGAAAAAGTAAGAAAGGATATACCACTATGAATTACCGAGATTTTGGCAAAACGGGTGAAAAGATTTCTGCTCTCGGCTTTGGATGTATGCGTTTTCCCGAATACAAGGAGGGGGAGAAAAGCTTCGTTGACCAGGAAAAGGTAGACGAGATGCTTGTTTTTGCTTTTGAAAACGGTGTGAATTATTTTGACACTGCCCCTCATTACTGCAATCATAACAGCGAACAGGCAGTAGGTCATGCTGTGAAGGCTTTCCGTGATAAGATTTTAATCTCAACAAAATGCCCGAGCGATGCAGATTTAACACCTGATAAATATCTCAGGCTTTTAGAAAGAAGTCTAAAGCGCCTTGACACAGATTACATAGATTTCTATCATTTCTGGGGAATTAACCGTGATAAATATGATAATCTTATCTTAAAAAATAATCTTCTTGAAACGGCAGCAAAGGCAAAAGAAGAAGGACTTATCCGCCATATCTCATTTTCATTTCACGATCACCCAAGCGCAATAAAGCATATTGTTGACACCTCTGAAAAGCTTGGCGTTAAGATGGAATCAATGCTGTGCCAGTATAATATCCTTGATCGCTCCAATGAGGAAATGATAAAGTACGTGAACGAAAAAGGACTTGGTACAGTTGCCATGGGCCCTGTTGGTGGCGGAAGACTTTCTGCACCTACTGATTTATATGCAAAGCTCACGGGCAAAGCGTCTATTGCTACATACGAGCTTGCGTTCAAATTCTGCCTTGGCAATCCGAATCTTAACTGTGCTCTCTCCGGTATGGAGAATATTGATATGGTAAAGAAAAATGTTAAGGTTGCATCTGACAATACCGCATTTTCTGAGGAGGAGTGGAAACAGCTTGGCGCGGCTATGGAGGAGATAAAGAAGTTCTCTGAGCTGTATTGCACAGGCTGTAAATACTGCCAGCCTTGTCCTGTAGAAATAGACATTCCACGAATTTTTGAGATGTACACATACTACAACGTATATGGTCTTAAGGATCACGCCAAGAATATGATGCGTGATTATCTGAAGAACAACGGCAAAACCTTTGCAGACTGCAAAAAATGCGGAATATGCGAGAAAAAATGCCCACAGAGTCTTGCAATCAGAGAAAATCTTGACAAGGTATGCAAGCTCCTGTGTGAATGAAATTCAACAGTGCATTAAATAGTCATTGAAGGAAAAATTAATTTATGTTAGAATAAACTCAAAGTGGCGACATACAAGACATATTAATTGAATAAAAAAGGAGAAGCCCTTATGGAAATACAATTGCAAGAACTCATTAATCAGATCAAAAACGACGGTGTGGCCGCTGCAGAGGCCGAAGCAAAATCCATTGTCGACGCCGCAAAGTCCGAGGCCGACAGGCTCATCGCTGATGCGCAGGCACAGGCAGATAAGATTTTGGCGAACGCTAAGCTTGAAAATGAACGAATGGTGAAATCAAGCGAAGAAGCGATTAGACAGGCAGGGCGTAATCTGCTTATATCGTTCAGGGAAAGTATAGCGAGAGAGCTTAAATCTATTGTTGGTGAAAATGTAAATGCGGTATATTCCTCTGAGCATTTAGCGAAGTTGATTATAAACGTCGTTGAATGTTGGGCGAACAGACCGGACGCTGAAGAAATAGCAGTCATTTTAAACAGCGATGATTTAACGGCTCTTGAAAATACCTTACTTGCAGCGCTTAAAGATAAAATGTTAAAGGGGCTCACATTGAAAGCAAACGATAATTTTGATGGAGGCTTCCGTATTGCCGTTAATGACGGCACAGCCTATTACGATTACTCTGCCGAGGCCGTTGTTGATATGCTGTCAAATTATCTCAGTCCAAAAGTTGTTGAGCTTTTGAAAGCGGCAGAATAGAAAGAGGCAGTATATTATGGCTGAATATTATTTAATTTCACAGTTGCCGTCTTTAGATGGAATCGGTGACAATATGCCGCTTCCCATTACAGAAGAACAATTTTCAGAGCTGTGCAGCCGCTTTTTAGGAAAAAAAGCGCAAGATGAACTTGAAAACCTGACTCTCTTGCCGCCGAAAAGTAATGAATATTCAGGCTCGGCATTGCTTAAAGCATGGTGTGAGAGCGAACGGAATTTGCGCCTTTCTCTCGGTAAAGCTCGAGCCGAGAAGATGAAAAAACCGTTTGATACAGGAAATTGGGTTCTGCCTATGGAATATATTAAGGCGGCAAGTACAGCTATAGAAATCGATAATCCGATGGAAGCAGAAAAATTTCTTAACAGTTATCGTTTGAAGCTTTTGGAAGCACTCAGACCAATGGATAACTTTTCTGAGGATTTTGTTTTTTATTATGGGCTTAGATTGAAACTGATGCAGCGCATAAGGCAGTTTGATGCAGATGCAGGAGAAACCGCATATAGAAATATTTATAACTCCATTTTAAACGGAGATAGGTTGGAGGATACAGTGTGAATAATACAGGAAAGGTTTTAAGCATTAACGGAAACTTAGTGTCGGTTGAATTTGACGGCAATGTTTCTATGAATGAAATTTGCTTTGTTAAAGTAGCTGATGCTGCCCTTAAAAGTGAGGTTATCCGTATACGAGGCAACGTTGCACAAATACAGGTTTACGAAATGACTGACGGTATAAAGTGCGGAGATACGGTCGAATTTACAGGGGATATGCTGTCTGCTGATCTCGGACCAGGTCTGCTCGGCCAGATATACGACGGACTTCAGAATCCTCTGCCGATATTGGCTAAGCAGGCAGGTTGGTTTTTAGAGCGTGGAATTTATGCAGATGGACTTAACGTTGAGAAAAAGTGGGAGTTTACTCCAACTCGCAAGGTTGGTGAAACCCTGCGTGCAGGCGAATATATCGGAACAGTTCCTGAAGGCCCGTTTACGCATAAAATCTTCATTCCCTTTTATCTGCTTGGAAGCTACACCTTAAAATCAATCGCAGAAAAGGGCGAATATACAATAAAAGAAACCATAGCAGTCATAACGGATGAACGCGGTCGTGACATCTCTATATCAATGTCATTCAAGTGGCCTGTTAAGCGTGAGATAAAATGCTACAGCGAAAGATTGGCTCCGGTAGAAACAATGGAAACGAAGGTGCGCCTTATCGACTCTTTCTTTCCTGTGGCAAAGGGCGGTACCTATTGTACTCCCGGACCGTTCGGCGCAGGTAAAACCGTATTACAGCATACCACTTCAAAATATGCCGATGTTGATATCGTAATAATTGCCGCTTGCGGAGAGCGTGCAGGAG
Source organism: Eubacterium sp. (assembly GCA_022511185.1). Classification (GTDB taxonomy): domain Bacteria; phylum Bacillota; class Clostridia; order Oscillospirales; family Acutalibacteraceae; genus Eubacterium_R. The sequence continues at coordinate 693 of JAFLSA010000098.1, read as the reverse complement.
AGGTTGTGGAAACATTAACCGAGTTTCCTCAGCTGACAGATCCTAAAACAGGCCGTTCTCTTATGGAACGCACAATTATTATCTGTAATACTTCTTCTATGCCGGTTGCTTCCCGTGAGGCCTCGGTTTACACTTCGGTAACACTTGCCGAATATTACCGTCAGATGGGACTGAATGTTCTGCTTCTGGCAGACTCAACCTCCCGTTGGGCGCAGGCTCTCAGAGAAATGTCCGGAAGACTTGAAGAGATTCCCGGCGAAGAGGCTTTCCCTGCCTACTTAGAATCCTATATTGCAGCGTTTTATGAAAGGGCAGGCTACGTTCGTTTGCCTGACGGAAGCACGGGTTCTGTTACCATCGGCGGTACGGTTTCCCCTGCAGGCGGAAACTTTGAAGAGCCGGTAACACAGGCTACCTTAAAGGTTGTCGGAGCTTTCCACGGATTGTCACGTGAACGCTCGGATGCAAGAAAGTATCCTGCTATTGACCCGCTTATTTCCTGGTCAAAATATAAAACCGTTATTGACGCTGAAAAATCAGAATTTTGCAAAAGCATTCTCTATCACGGAGATGAAATCGGTTCGATGATGAAGGTTATCGGTGAAGACGGCACTACTCTTTCCGATTATATAATCTATCTGAAAGCAGAAATGCTGGATGCGGTATATCTGCAGCAAAACTCTTTTGATTTGG
>JAFLSA010000097.1 GCA_022511185.1 Eubacterium sp. | reverse complement strand
AGTACTTGCTTGACATGCAAGGGGTCGGTGGTTCAAGTCCACTCGTCTTCACCAAAAAGGAGGTTATCATACGATAACCTCCTTTTTTGCCTATTTTACTATTATATGTTTTATATTGTAATCACTTAATTGTGATACTATTATTCAGAACACCTGTGCTATACAGAAACAGTACATCCTGATTTGTAAAATCTATAAAGCTGCCAAGCATATTTGGTGATATATAGCGAATATCCACCAAAGTGACTTTTGCATAGCCCTGAGCAAGCAATGGTGCAATACTGCTTCCAAAGGAGTCTCTGAAAACAATAAGCTCTTTATCCGTGCTTGCGTTTGAATTTTCAACAGTAAGCAATGATTTAGAGCCTGACAAAAACATCTCATACGGATCGTTTCCTTTTATTTTCTCCATATCGTAAAGCGGAATATACTCACTTGTTTCAAAATCATATACTTTGCAGTTTTTCAAAATATCATTGTTAAGATAATACATATCATCAGCTGGCAAAGGAAGCCCCGACTGCCCGTAATACACACCATAAAATGGAGTATCCACCTTATTCACGGTATACTCACCGGACAAGGAAACTCCCATTTCAGCGGCAAGGTGCTGCGCTACGTCAGTTATTTTTTCCTGACGCCAATGTGTATCCGTGCTATAATAATCTGACATCTCTAAAAGCTGAGTAATATCGATATATTCAGCAAAATCCATATGCCCTATCATATCAGAGATGAACTTTTCATAATTGAGCGACGGATAGCCGTTTTTTTCTGCCATAAAATAGTTTTTATCAGGTATCACTGAAAGATAAACCTTCATATCCTTATCCGCCATATACGTATCATATACGAACTTAAAACGGAATGCCGCATATTCAATAGAACCCGTGTTGAGCGGATAATCAAGCTTTGAAACAAATCCATCCTTGATATAAATATCGTTATTATCCTTTTGCCCGAGAACGTGAAACGCAGTAACAGCCTTGACCGTACGAAATTGATTGCGCATTGGAAACTGATCAAGTGTATACTTTTCAAATCCCGTCATAAATTCTCCTGAAAGGACTGATCCACTGTTAATAGCAGGAAATGCGGCAAGCGGTCTGCGTTCACTCACAGATTCAGCATCCGTCGGCTTCAAAATCCCCCACAGCAAAAAGCCGCACAGGAATACTGCCGTCATAACAACAAGTGAAATGTTTTTTAGTTTTACCGACATACCGTTCCTCCTAAAATCTGAAATATAAAAATGGATTAAATGAACCGTCTATCAAAAATGCCGTGCACACGGTCAAAAGTAACATAAGCACAACAGGTTCCGCTATATTGAATGCCTTTTCGGTGTGTTTATTCTTCTCAGCTACAGAGGTAAGCTTTTTCGGAAGCGGCGTAGCACCTATAATTGCAATAACAAGAATTATCAGATAGCTTTTTAAGTAATACACACTTTCAAATGTGACAATCGGTATATCAAGACCGCCAAACATTCCTGTGATATTGGAGAATGCGTCGGTTATGCTTGAAGCGTCGAAAATCACAAAGCTAATCATAACGAGCAGCAAGACGTATGCGTGATTGAGAACCTTAAGTTTTTTCAGCGGCTTCAACAGCCACAGCTTTTCGATTATGAGTAAGATAGCAAACATAACGCCCCACAGAACGAAATTCCATGCCGCACCGTGCCAAAGACCCGTTGCCATCCAAACAACGAAAATATTAAATAACCACCGTGCCTTGCTGACCCTGTTTCCGCCCAAGGGAATATAGAGATAATCCCTGAACCACGAGCCAAGAGAAATATGCCACCTTCTCCAAAACTCTGTTATACTTCCCGAAATATAGGGATAATCGAAATTTTCCATAAATCGAAAGCCGAACAAACGCCCCAAGCCGATTGCCATATCGCTGTAGCCTGAAAAATCGAAATAGATATGAAGCATATATGCTACGGCATATAGCCAGAAATACAAAACGGATTTTTCGTCTGAAGCTTTAAAAACAGAAACCAGCTCTCCGAGGATGTTCGCAATCAGTATCTTTTTTGACAGTCCGATGATAAATCTGCGAATACCGAGTGCCGCATCACTTAAGCTGTGCGTTCTGTTTTCAAGCTGTTTTGCAATGTCTGAATATCTGACAATCGGACCTGCTATCAACTGAGGAAACATTGCTATATACGCCGCAAGATTAATATAGTTTTTCTGCGCCGGTGCGTCTGCACGGTATACGTCGACTGTGTAGCTTAAAATTTGAAACGTATAAAAACTGATACCTATCGGCAGTGCAATTTTAAGCAAAGGAACGGACATCCCTGTCAGCGCATTAAAATTATCGATAAAGAAATCAGCATACTTACAGTATCCAAGCAACCCAAGGCTGAAAAGCACGGAGGCGGTCAAAAAGACTTTTGACCGCCTCTTGCCTCGGTGCTTTTCTATCAAGGTTCCAAAGATATATCCCTGTGTAATAGAAATGAGCATAAAAATGAGATATCTCGGCTCTCCCCATCCATAGAAAAACAAACTGGATAGAAGTAAAACACTGTTCTTCAAACATTTCGGAGCTGCAAAATACAGTATTGCTACGCACGGGATAAAATAGAATAAAAACGGAATGCTTGAAAATAACATGATTTATACTCCGCTATGATATTTTTTAGGCGATAGGCTCATCACAAACTGTCTTTGCAGAGGTGTAAGCTGCAGCAAGTTTAGCGTTAAATCCGTCAACAAGATCGGCAGTGCCAAAGAAAGCTACGATATAGCCGTCAACATTTACGATAACAAGCTTTTCCGGGAATCCGCATATCCACTGTCTGTTCATAATATTATCCTTAACCTCAGCAGAAACAGCGTCAATGTCATCAGCATTAACAACGTGGTATGCACCACAGGTAAAGGTATTTGCGTTCATCATATGAACAAGGGAAGCCGCATCATCAATCTTCGCAACGGAATCCTCGGGGAAGCCGAGAGTAGAATCAAGCACAGAAGCATCCTCAACACCGAATTTGCCTGGGCCTTCCATAGACATATTTGCTTCAGTCATATCGCCGCCTGCTGACGGGAATTTCTCGTCATCACCATAGCTTGCCCATACTGTGTTAAGTAAGTCTAATGTGCTGTTTACTGTGCTTTCATTTTCACCATTATTCGGGGTGTCTGATCCACCTGGGTTATTGTTTGAGCTGCAAGCTGCAAGAGAAAGAACGAGTAACGCTGTTAAAAGAATTGATAAAAATTTTTTCATTGTTTTATTCCTCCGTTTAATTAATATACATCTGTCTGATGTTTGCTCATAGTATTATAGCATGAGCGTTGTTTCTTGATATGTAAAAAAAGATAATTACGCATAATAAATTAGACATGCTACCGTATATGCGTCAATATATTTTATATGTTTTTTTGACCTCCCTTCTCAAACGTACATCAATACAACAGACATACTTAATCTAACACTATCTTGTATCGATAACATTTATAATTTACTAACAAAATAAAGGTTATCTTATCGCATAATATTATTATAATACTTTTTTCTCTTTCTGTACAGTCAAAAATATTACTGAAATTTTAATTCTGTACAAAATGCGTTGTGTTTCCTAAGGCAACATATTGCATTCATAGGTCGTGGGTTCAAGTCCACTCGTCTTCACCACAGGAAAGCCTAAGCGATTTAATTCGTTTAGGCTCTTTATTATGTCTAAAAATTGCTTGTACGAGGGAATTGTCGGCATTTTATTAAAATTACTCTATATACATCCAAACACTTATAAAGCACCACAATGGCTTTGCTTTTATTTATTTACTGCTTTTCTTATGTACAATTCTATGTTATAGTATGAAGGAAAGGGGAATTATTTATGCCTAATGTAAAACAAAAGATAGGTAATACTATCACAACTGCAAAAAGGTACTGGAGCAACCCTGCCAAAGACAACTATGTTCCATACAAGGAAATTGTTTCTCTCGGACTTGCAGGATTCGGTGTACACTGGACCACAACACTTGCCAGCGTTATCGGTCTTGACGCGTCAAACTTCCTTGTAGGGGCAAGCATCGGACTAAAACCGCTGGACCTGTCAATAATGCTTATAGTTGCAAATATCATAGGAATACCGCTTGGAATTTTCAGAGGCTGGTATTACGATAATCATAAAATGAAGGGCGGAAAATTTCTTCCGTTTTTGAAAATATGCCCATTCCCTATTGTGCTTATTTCAACTGTATTTGTATGGCTGCCGTTTGAAAATTGGAATTACATAACAAAGGCAGTTGTTGTTGAAATATTTTTTATGATAATATCCTTTGTGTTATCAATATATAATGACAGTTTTGCCTATATACAGCAGATTGTATCACCGAACGCTCAGGAAAGAGCAACGGTAATGAGCATTTCGCAAATCATATTCTCACTTGCTCCGAGCATTACAAATCTTATTATTCCTACTATCGCAGGCTTGACCTGGGGACTTAATAATATCAAAACATACCGTATAATCTATCCTGCATTTACAGTGGTGGGACTTATTGTCGGTGTGATATTTTTCCGTCAAGTAAAAGAACGACTTATACTTCCGAAAAAGAAAATTGAATACGTAAGTATTATTGACTCGATAAGAGAGGTTTCAAAAAACAAGTATTTTTGGATAATTAATTCCGCAACCTGGATAGGCTTTCTTGAGGGTGCATACGGTGTAATTCTTTCATGGTCATTTGTTTACGCCTCTAATGGTGAAAAGGCAGCTCAGTTGGGAATTGCAAATACAGTTGTCGGAAATGCCGCTCTTTGGTCTATGTTGCTTGCACCGCTGTTTATAAAAAAGCTCGGAAAGAGAAATCTTTTAATTGGCTGTAATATCATTAATATTTTGGTATTTGCAATACTGTATTTTTCTTACAAAAATCTTCTGTTGATATGTGTGCTTATGTTCATCAATAACTTTATCAACACATTTGGAAATATTTATATTCCTAACATAAATGCAGATATGCGCGACTATCACCAGTGGAAAACAGGCGTGCGTGTCGACGGAATATTTGTATCCTTCGGTGTGATAGGTACGGTAATAGGATTTTTCACCGGTCTGGTAGTTCCCTCGATATATGAACATATGGGGCTTAAAGATAATTATGATGTCCTTTATAATGATGTGATGAGAAACAATCTCTTTCATATACTTATTATATGTTCCATTATCGGTGCAACGTTGAATGTAATTCCTTACCTGTTCTATGATTTAACAGAGAGCAAGCATAAGGGTTATGTTAACGTTCTTAAAATCCGTGCAATGTTTGAGGATTACGGATGCGGAGCACTCGATGACAATGAATTACAGCAGGGTATGGATATAATTCATACTGCCGAAGAATATAAAAAATCAGGAAAAAAGGAAATTGATAAATCTGCTCTTGCGACAGCAAAGGCTATGCCTAAATCAAACAAAAATGATAGAATAAAACGTAAAGAGGCAATCAAAGAAGCGAAAGCAGATATAAAAAATCAGATAAGAATTAATAAAGATATGGACAGTATGCCCATAGTTATTGAGGAGCTTGAGAAGTTTTCAACACTTCGTTATGAGCTTAAACTTGAAGCGGCCAGAAAAACCGCACAGCTCGGTCCCGTATATTTTTATGAAGATGCTAAAGGTGAACTGAAATCAGCAAAGGCTCTTCCAAAAGGAACGAAGGAGGAGCGTGAAATACGCTCTGACGCGATTGCACTTGCACGCTCAAAAATGACAACCGTAAAATTGATAAACAAATACGGATATGATTATATAAAGAAGCCGAATGAAGCCGAAAAAGAAGAAATACAGAGAAGAGAAACGCAAGGAATTGCAGATGCTTTAAAGGCAAGACGTGATTTGAAGGCGTATGTAAAAGCTGCATCTGTATATAACAGAGCGGCATCTGTGTACGAAAATGCACAGAATCTTATTACACAAGCGGAAAATTACTCTCATCTTTCAGATATTGAAAAGCTGTATAATGAAATCTCTGTACAATCTGCGTCTGTATCAGACTGAAATTGAAAGAGATACATATCTTCAAACTAAATGTTTACTAATTAAAGGATTCAAATCCATATACAAATGGATGAA
>JAFLSA010000096.1 GCA_022511185.1 Eubacterium sp. | reverse complement strand
TACGACCTTCGGGTTATGAGCCCGACGAGCTACCAACTGCTCCACCCCGCGATATTTACTTGGTGCTATTATTATAGCAGATTAAATTTTATTGTCAATAGGTATTTTGCTTTTTATTTGTTTTTGCATAATAAACATAAAATGCAAAAAACTAAAACAAACAAATATTTTGGTGATTTGATGAAAAGTGATGAAATATTTTCTCTTTCCTTAGATATCGGTGAGGCAATAATAAAATGCGGCGGTGAGGTTCACCGGGCTGAGGACACAATAAAACGAATCAACAAAGCGTACGGAAACAGCTGTAATGTTTTTGCGATACCTTCGCTTATTATTGCGCAAAGCGGCGGCAATATTCAGCTCAGGAAAATCGGCGCTGAGGATATTGATTTAGCTGAGCTTGCGAGGCTTAACGAGCTTTCACGAAGGCTTTGTTATGAGGAAAATGAAGAGATAAACATCACAAGAAAAAAGCTATATCCAAAAGTTCTTGAGGCATTTTGCGTATGCGTGGCAACGTCAGCCTTTTGTGTATTTTTCAAAGGGACTGCACTTGATGCCATATTTTCCGCAATCATAGGTCTTATCATAACCTATGCACCGCACAAAAAAATCAGCTTTCCCCTCTTTTCATCAAATCTGATTGACGCATTTATTGCAGGAATTTTTGCTTATCTTCCGTATGTTTTTAGAGTAAATGTTCATCCTGATAAAATAATCATCGGTACGATTATGCTGCTTGTTCCCGGTCTGACAATTGTAAATGCTATGCGGGATATGATGAACGGTGATTTGGTGGCAGGGTTGTTCGGTCTGTTTAATTCGATAATATCTGCGCTCGCAATTGCTCTTGGCGTTGCAAGCGCTATCCTGATTTTCACTAAAGTATGGTTATAGAAATAATAAGCTGTGTACTTGGTACAATTGCATTTTCGGTAATAATGAAAGTGCCGAAAAACAGCCTGATAATCGTTGCAATCGGGGGTACAATTTCTGCCACGATCGAGAGGATGATAACAGGCTTTTACGGGGATTTTGCCGGTTGCTTAATATCAATGATATGCCTTTCATTTTACTGTGAGTTTATGGCGAGAATTGTTAAAATTCCGACAACGGTTATCCTTATGCCGTCTACGATTCCCCTCTTACCCGGAAGCTCAATTTACTACGCAATGTTTTATGCAACACAGTCTGATACAAAGCTGTTTGTAGGTTATATAAAGTTGACATTATATGCAGGGTTAGGGATTGCGCTTGGTGCAGTCATCAGCTCAACTGTGATTAAGATTATCAATTATTATAAAACTGAGACTTAGCATATTTGATATATTACTGTGATTATGATAGAATGTTCACATAATAATATTAGAGGTATATCAGATGAAAATATTAATAGTCCCCGACAGCTTTAAAGGTACACTCTCCTCAGCCGAGGTCTGTGAGTGTATAAAAAATGGAATTCTGCAAAGAGCCGATGCAGAGATTGTGACACTTCCTTTTTCTGACGGAGGTGAGGGATTCGCAGAATGTTTAAGTAACATCTGTAATGGTGAAGTGCTTTACACTGCTTGTACGGATATATACGGCAGACGCATAAAGGGTCACATATTTACATATGGAAAAACAGCTGTAATCGACTGTGCAACAGCGAGCGGATTACAAAAGAAAAAAGACGTTATGAATGCCACATCTTATGGTACGGGTGAACTGATAAATTTTGCTGTATTAAAGGGTTTTAGGAATATTATTCTCGGTTTGGGCGGCACAGGATGCTGTGACGGCGGAGCAGGTTTATTGTCCGCTCTCGGTGTTAAATTCAGAGATATTTACGGGGAAATAATTGACGTGCCTTGTGGCAAGGATTTAGAAAACATTTACGGTGCAAACTTCGCAAATCATGTAAAGGATATTAGCTTTACATATGCTTGTGATGTAAATAACACCTACTTTGGTAAAAACGGTGCCGCATACGTATTCGCTCCGCAAAAGGGTGCTGACAAAAACGACGTTGAAAGGCTTGATAATGGACTGAAAATGCTTAACGCTTTTCTTCCTAATGATATCAGCAAGGTTAAAGGTGCAGGTGCGGCAGGCGGCATCTGCGGTGCGCTTTACTCTGTTTACGGCGGAGAAATTAAAAGCGGTTTTGAAATACTTACAAATGCATACAAGCTTAAAGAAAAAATTAAAACAGCAGACCTTGTTATAACAGGCGAAGGCAAGACGGACAAGCAGACACTTATGGGTAAGCTGCCGTATAAAATAAGTCAGCTTTGCAGTAAATACAACAAGAAATGTGTAGTGATAAGCGGTATGATTGAAGATGTTAAGCTTGGAGACAAAATGATATGCCTTGTTGATAAAGAGACTACATTGGAGGAAGCCTTGGAAAATCCTGTAAAAGTTTTAACAGATAAAGCAAAATTTATATTGCAATAGAGTTGTTTTAAATATATAATAATTGTGATTAAATTTCAGACACAGGAGAAAATGTAAAATGAAAGTAAGAATTCCAAAGCACAAAGAGTTTTTAATCAAATTTGAGGACGGCTACGCTCAGGAGGCTGAGGCTTGGGAGGCTCTCAACCAAATCGTTAAGGACTACTCAAAGGAAGGCAAAAGTATTTACACAGAAACCTTTATTGAGGACAATGAGGAAAAGGTAAAAGCCTTACAGGAAAAATACGAATTCACATACGAGATTATTGAAAAATAAGGACAGTTTATGGATAAGAAAAAAGCTTACGTAGTTGCAAATGCTCATCTCGACACAGTCTGGAGATGGACACTTGCAAAAACGATTGAGGAATACATACCCGATACACTTACAAAAAACTTTGATCTGCTTGAAAAATACCCTCACTACAGATTTAATTTTGAGGGTGCTAAGAGATATGAACTTATTGAGGAGTTCTATCCAAAGGCATTTGAAATTATCAAGCAATATGTCAAAGAGGGCAAGTGGTGCATATCGGGTACTGCCTATGAAAACGGAGATGTTAACGTTCCCTCCCCTGAGGCAATATTCCGCAATCTTTTGCTTGGTAACAACTATTTTAAGGAAAAGTTTAATACTACCTCAAAGGATGTGTTTTTGCCTGACGGCTTCGGCTTTGGCTGGGCACTTCCGTCTATCATAAATCACGCCGGCTTAAAGGGCTTTACTACTCAGAAGCTCTCTTGGGGCAGTGCTTATGGCTTGCCGTTTGATCTCGGTATATGGAAAGGTCCTGACGGCAAGGAGTGTTTTGCAAGCATAAATGCAAAATCCTACAGGCATAAGTTTTCAGGTGACATCAGAGCAGACATCAGCGTTATCGACAGGATTGCCGACAACTACGCAAAGGGTCAGCTTCCGTGGGCAAATCACCTTTACGGCACGGGCGACTGTGGCGGCTCACCGACTGAAGAAAGCGTAAAGGCGCTTGAGGAAAGTATCGCAAAGGATAAGGATGATTTTGAAGTAATATCTGCAAGCTCAGATCAGGTATTTCTTGATATGGACAAGCTCTCAAAGAAGGATAAGGAAAAACTGCCTGTCTGGGATAACGAGCTTCTTATGACAAGTCACGGTGCAGGTGCATACACCTCAAGAGCTATGAGCAAGCGCCTTAACAGAGCGTGTGAGCGTATCGCTGATTATGCTGAAAAAGCGTGTGCCTTTTCGACCTCGATCGGCGCTTACTACTATCCGAGATACAACTTAAATCAGGCGTGGAAAAGAGTGATACAGCACCAATTCCACGATGATATTACAGGCACGTCAATCATGGACGTATATAACACAGCTTGGTCTGATTACTACCTGTCAATGTCACAGTTTACAACTGAATACGTCGGCGCAAGCAAAATGATTATCAACGAGCTTGACACAAACTGGGCTGACGATAAAAGTATAATTCTCGTGGTAAATAATCCTACTCAGTACAAGGTTAAAAGAGTTGTTGAAGCGCAGATCAGAACGACAAGAAATTGTACGAACATAGCTGTTTTTGATAAAAAAGGTAATGAGATTCCAAGCCAGATTTTAAGCAAAAAAGGTAAAGTGCTAACTGTTCTTGTTGAGGTTGAGATTGATTCCTTCGGCTACAAGGTATATGAGGTTAAAAAGTCTGACAAGCCGTATACCTGCGAAAAAAAGGTCAATGCAACGAACCATTCTATAGAAAACGGAAAGTACAAATTAATCTTTAACAAAAACGGCGATATTGCTTACCTGTACGATAAAAAGCTCGGCAGGCAGATTATTGACTCGCCAATTAAAATGGCGCTGCTTCACGACACAGGCTCGCTTGCTTATCCAAGCTGGGAAATCACAAAGCAGGATATTGACAAAGAGCCATATTGCTACGCCAACACTCCTGAATTTACCGTTACGGAAAACGGACCGCTCAGGGCAACTATCAAGGTTGTTCGTGAGGCCGAATATTCTGTAATCACTCAGCTTGTTTCACTTTCTGCTGACTGTGAGTACGTTGAGGTTAAAAACATCGTTGACTGGAAAACAAGGCGTACTATGCTCAAGGCAACCTTCCCTGTTGCCGCTCACAATAAGAAGGCAAGCTATGATTTGGGTCTTGGGGTGATTGAGAGAAATACTAACACTGATAAGCTTTACGAAGTACCTGCTCAGAAATGGGCAGATATCAGTGATGAAAGCGGCGAATTCGGCGTTTCAATATTCTCCGATTCAAAATACGGCTGGGATAAGCCAGATGACCACACGTTAAGGCTTACGTGTATTCACACTCCTGCAGGCGCATTCACTAAGGAAACAAGGCAGGATTTGCAGGATATAGGAAGAAACGTATTTTCCTTTGCTATTTACAGCCACGAAAACGGCTTTGAAAACGGCACGCAAAAATACAGTGAGATATATGCTAATCCGTATCTCAGTATCACGACTGATTACAGAAACAAACGCTCACTTAAGGACAGTGTATCCTTCTGCAATATAAGTAATGAGAACGTAATAATCAGAGCAATAAAATTTGCCGAGGAAGATGACTCGTTTATTATAAGAGTCAACGAGGCTGTCGGCAAAGAGCAGAGAAACGTATCACTGAAAATGCTTGGAAAAATCGGCTCGGCACAGCTTGTGACGGCACTTGAAGAGCCTATCAAGGAATTAAATGTTACAAACGGCAGACTGAGATTCAATATGAAGCCGTTTGAGGTTAAAACCTTCAAGATTAAATATGCGCAAGAGGCTCCGTTGATTCCAAGCGAGCGTTATGATACGATTGAGCTTCCGTTCAACGCAAAGGGCTTTACAACTGATGATAATATGAGACATATTATCCTTCAGGGAAGCGGATTTTCACTCCCGAGAGAGCTGCTCAACATCAATTATTATATGGGCGGTATCAGATACAAATTCCAGATGGATCACCCTGAGGAGTATGACGTGCTTGTTTGCAGAGGCCAGGAAATCGCCCTGCCGTACTGCACGAGAGTATATTTCATTGCAGGCTCTACCGCCGGCGAGCAGAAGATAAATATCTCATACGGAAAGAAGAAAGTTCCGTTTAGTATCAAGCCTATCGACGCACCTGTAAGCAAATGGGATATGGCGGCATTTAATCAGGTTGCCGATATAAATGACGAGGCACTTGGTTATGAATTTACACACGTTCATCACCCTGAAGGCAACGTTGCAAAGAAAGCGCAGTTTTATTTGTACAGTATGGCAATTAAAAGTAACGAGCCTGTTACAATAACCTTGCCTGAAAATAACAGGGTTGTTATCCTCTCAATGACTGCAATTAAGGAACGCTCAAGAGGCGGACTTGCAACAAAGATATACGACACCGTTTCACAGAAATATGATTTCTATGAGGATATTCCGCCGATTGATAAGGTAATTGACAAGGCAGATTTCGTCACAATCAGAGCCGGAAAAATTCAGGATCAGATCAATGGCGGAAAAGGTAAAGGCTTTAAGCGTGACAATATTATCACAAACATTATCAGGTCATATACAAAAAGTGAATGGTAAGGGACAAATATTCATAATATGCAATAAAACCCATATACAGAAAATGTATATGGGTTTTGTTTTTGTTGTAAATGCTTGATACTTTACAAAAATATTTTGTTTAAATCAATGTGGAAAACTATGTTTAAAATGTTGAAAAGTTGAGTTTTCTTATATAATTTCTGTGGAAATCACTGTTGAAAGTGTTAAAAATGTAAAGCCTTTAACTTGTCTTTAACAATTTTTTCAACAAAAAAGAAAATTGAAGATGAAAATATACAATTTGACAAAGTAATGTCAATAT
>JAFLSA010000095.1 GCA_022511185.1 Eubacterium sp. | reverse complement strand
GTTATGCCCTTTATAAATATCTGGTTTACATCAAAAATCATTGATTTGCTTGATATAGAGGCGAAAATGAGCAATCTTGCCTTATATATAGGCTTGGCAGTCGGTGTAAATCTTGTGCTGTTTTTCCTTAATTACTTCCTCAGTGATATGTATTATATGTATCGGTCTTTAATGTATAATAAGGAACTGCAAAATATAGCAACAAAGCTATATAGAATAGAGTATAAAAAGCTCGAGGACAGTGACTTTAAGGGACTTATTCATAAGCATTCCGAAGCACAGGACAGAGTATTTTCATCATTTGTTCAGTTCAGCTGGATGATGCGTGATTTTGTGTCAGGAATGATAACGTTAATAATTTCTGTTGTAATTATTGTTCCATTACTGAAAATCGGTTTTAAAGAAACAGGCAATACATATTTTGAAAAGCCTGTATTTTTGCTCACCATTTTCGGTGCGATAGCAGTAATGACAGTTGTTATTTTGATTGTTGCATCAAGAATGAACAAAGCGTGGTTTAAAGCCAGTGATGAATATTCAAGGCTTGATAGAATTTTCTATTATTTTCTTAATATGTTTTCCGATTACAAGACGGGCAAAGAAATCAGACTTTATAAAGAGCAGAATTTAATTGAAAATACTGCAACGGATAAAATATTAACTGACGGTGAAAGAATACTTAGAAAGGCATCACTTAATACTGCGAAATCAAGCTCATTTGTTGCAATACTTGGTGCAATAGTCGGCTTTGGTATTTATCTTTTCATAGGTGTGAAAGGACTTTACGGATTGTTCGGTATCGGCTCATTAGTTCTTTACTGTGGCTCATTTATGCAAATTATAAACGGTATCATGAAAATGGCTGTCACCTTTGGCAAAACAGAGGAAATGGTACCGCTTGTTACTTATTATTTTGACATAATGAACACCAACGATGATATGACCTATGGCAATGAAACTCTTGATTTATCTGATAAATTTGAAATTGAGTTTAAAAACGTTTCATTTAAATATCCAAGCAGTGAGAGTTATGCGCTTAAAAATATTAACATTAAAATCAATGACGGCGCACACCTTGCGGTTGTCGGCAGAAACGGAAGCGGAAAGACCACGTTTATCAAGCTCCTTTGCAGGCTTTATGATGCTACAGACGGCGAAATTCTGATTAACGGCATAAGCATTAAGGAATACACAAAGGAAAGCCTTATGGCGCTTTACTCAGTTGTTTTTCAGGATTTTAAAATCTTTTCAACAACGCTTGCACAGAACATTTCAGCAGGTGAGGAATATGACAACGACAGGCTCTTTGAGGCACTTGACAAGGCTAACATAAAGGACAGAGTGCTTGATATGGAGGACAAGGAGCAGACTTATCTTTATAAGGATTTGGAAAAATCGGGCATTGAAATTTCAGGCGGTGAGGCGCAGAAGCTTGCTCTTTCAAGAGCCTTGTACAAGGACAGCCCGATAGTCATTCTTGACGAGCCGACTGCGGCACTTGATCCGCTTGCAGAGAATGAAATTTACAGCCGCTTCAATTCCTTCGTTCAAAATAAAACTGCGATATATATTTCACATAGATTATCAAGCTGTGCCTTTTGTGATAGCATTGCAGTATTTGACAAGGCAGAGCTTGTTGAAATCGGCACACATTCGCAGCTTATAAATAGAGACGGCAAGTACGCTGATTTATGGAATGCTCAGGCGAAATATTATATATAAATATATATACTTATATCTACATATATCCCCCCACCCCGCTTGTGAGGGGATATTTTTTGTGTTATCTTGGTATAAGATTAGGCTTTATTCTCTCAATCTTAGACGACGGGATGTGACGAAAATAGGAAGTAAAAAATTATTAAGCGGTAAAAAATCCAATATGCCACTCATTATTGTAATTTTAATTATGATAGCTGTTTTGACGATGCTTTTTGCTACGGGAATCGGCCCTGTTTCAGTCGCACCCAATGTTACGGCTAAAATTCTATTAAGTAAAATTCCGCTTGTGAAAAATCTTATTTCTCAAACGTGGCAACAGCTTGATGAAAATATAGTTCTTGGTCTTCGTCTGCCTCGTGTCTGTCTCGGTATGATTGTCGGCGCATCGCTTGCGGTATGCGGTGTAACAATGCAGGCACTTGTGCGAAATAATCTAGCTGATCCGTTTGTTCTCGGTGTATCATCGGGTGCCGCCTCCTTTGCAACGCTTGGTATGTTGTTTGGCGCATTTTCTTTTTTAGGCACATATTCACTTTCACTCAGCGCGTTTATAGGCTCAGCAGTTACAATCATTCTTGTTTACGTAATTTCAAGAGTGCGGGGGCGTATAAATGTTACGCAGTTACTCCTTTCAGGTGTTGCAATTTCGATGATTATGGACGGTGTTACGAGCATAATTAAGCTTGGCGCACCTAATGCGCTGGGGCTTCATAATGCGGAATTCTGGATGTCGGGCAGTCTTGCAGGTGCAAAGTGGGCATACTTAAGGCTTCCGCTTGCGGTGCTTTTACTTTGTATGGCATTTCTGATGATAAATTACCGTGGACTCAATTTGCTTTTGCTCGGTGAAGAAAGTGCAGGTGCACTCGGTGTAAACGTTCGCAGACTGCAAAAGGAGCTTATACTTGTTGCATCGCTTATGGCAGGCGTGACGATTGCCGTCAGCGGTACGATAGGCTTTGTCGGACTAATGGTTCCGCATTTTACACGCCTGATGGTTGGCGGGGATCATAAAAAGGTTCTGCCGATTTCAGCACTTCTCGGCGGTATTCTCGTTGTGTGGGTAGACGTTATTGCAAGAATGATTATCGCACCCGAGGAACTCCCTGTCGGTATCCTTACTGCTATAATAGGAGGGCCGATATTCATTATAATGCTCAAAAAAAGTAACAAAGAAAAGAATTCGGGAAGGGGAAATTGATATGCGTTTAAGTGTTGAAAATCTGACCTTTTCCTACGGTAAAAAAAGAGCAATAGAGAATATCACGCTCAGTGTTGATAAGGGCGAATTTGTAGGTCTTATCGGTCCTAACGGAAGCGGTAAATCAACTGTTTTAAAAAATGTTTACAGAGCCTTAACTCCCGACAGTGGCAAAATCGTCCTCGACGGTGAAAACCTACTAAAAATGCCGTATAAAAAATCAGCCATTAAAATGGCTGTGGTAGGGCAGGAGAATGAACTGCCGTTCGATTTTTCGGTAGAGGAAATCGTTGCGATGGGCCGCACCCCTCACAAAAAAATATTTGATATTGACAATGCAAATGATCGGGCAATCGTTCATCATGCACTTGAGCATCTCGGTATGGAGAATATGGCTAAGAGAAGCTATATGAGTCTTTCCGGCGGTGAAAAACAAAGGGTAATAATTGCAAGAGCAATTGCTCAGGAGAGTGATTTTCTCATTCTTGACGAACCGACAAATCATCTCGATATAAGTTATCAGATGCAGATTTTTGATTTTATTAAAAGACTTAATGTAACTGTACTTTCAGCGATCCACGATTTGAATATGGCGGCGCTTTACTGCGACCGCATATACGCTTTCAAAGACGGGAAAATCGTACTGCAAGGCACGCCCGAGGAAGTCTTAACCTCTGAAAATATATTTGACATTTTCGGTGTGCGAAGCTCGGTTACAAAAAATTCTATAACAGGCAAAACGTCAATCACTTATTTGCCTGCACAAATAAAAGGTGAGTAATAAGATGAAAAAAATAGTCAGTTTAATGCTTGTTCTTTCTATGCTCTTTGCGGTAACTGCCTGTAGTAATCAAGACAGTACAGGAGATAGTGGAAATACACAGGGCGTGTCAAATGATAGTGCATATCCTATGACGTTTGAAAACTATGGCAGGGAGATTACAATTACCAAAAAGCCTGAAAAGGTTTTAACACTCGGACCTAACTGCACTGAGCTTTTTACTGTTCTTGGCCTGGAGAATTATGTAATCGGCAGATCATTGGTTAATCACAGCCGAGGTCCGCTTGATGAGTGCGCAGATGCAGTAAACAATATACCTGTTCTTAATAATTCATCTGCAACACGTGAGGCAATCCTCACAAGCGGTGCTGATTTTATCTATACACTTGACTGGGAAATCAGCGATGAGGGCTGTAATATCGACGAGGTTTCAGAGTACGGTATGACCGTGTACGTGAACACGGCTGCAACGCTTGAGGAGCAGTATCAGGAAATTCTCGATATCGGAAAAATCTTCGGTGTTGAAGACAGGGCAGGGGCATTTGTAAATGAGCAGAAGTCACGCATATCGGCAGTGCAAGCGAAAATAAAAGAAAATGAGCCTGTAAATGTACTGGTTTATGACAGCGGTAATGACGGTGTGTTCACCTGCTCGGGCATTAATTTTGAATCCCTTTTGATTGAGCTTGCAGGCGGTAAAAATATCTTTTCCGACCTGAATGAAAAACAGTGGGTGACTGTCAGCTATGAAGAGATACTTAAACGCAACCCGGACGTGATTTTGATTCACGATTACGATTCCCCGTCTGCCTCTAAAAAAATTGCAGAGATAAAGGCAAATCCAACGCTTTCGCAGCTTGACTGTGTGAAGAATGAGCGCTTTGCCGTTATCACGCTTGAAAGTATTTTGCCCGGTAACCGTATGGCATATGCCGTTGAAAATATGGCTAAAGCATTTTATCCCGATGCATTTGATGAGTAATTCCTGTCAAACCTCAATTGGTTATAAAACATAAATTTGGTGAAAGATATAATGAAAGGGAGTTTTGTTAATGAATCTGACAGAAGCAATGGAAGCACGCCATTCAGTGCGCCGATATCTGGATAAGCCGATTGAGCCGGAAAAGGCAGAAGCTTTGCAAAAGGAAATTGAAAAAATAAATGCCGAAAGCGGCTTGCACATACAGCTTATATGCAATGAGCCTAAGGCGTTTTCAGGTCCGCTTGCGCATTACGGAAGCTTTATCGGATGCAAAAATTATTTTGTGCTTGCAGGCCCTAAGAATATGGCTGAGGCAGCAGGATACTATGGAGAAAAGATAGTGCTTTTTTCACAGCAGTTAGGTCTTAATACCTGCTGGGTTGCGCTTACTTACAACAAGGGAAAGGTTCCTGCTCAGATACGCAAGGGCGAAAAAATTCATATCGTTATTGCGCTTGGCTACGGCGAAACGCAGGGCACACCTCATAAGTCAAAGCCTATGGAAACACTTTGCAAAGTAAGCGGAGAAATGCCGGAGTGGTTCAAGAATGCTATGACAGCTGCACTGAATGCACCGACTGCCGTCAATCAGCAGAAATTTCTGTTCACACTTAAAGACAATGACACAGTAGAAGCAAAAGCATTTCTCGGCCCTTGCTCAAAAATTGACCTTGGCATAGTGAAATGTCACTTTGAAATCGGTGCAGGCGACCATCCATTTAAATGGGCGTGAGGTTTTAATTAAGAGTGAAAAGCCTCCTAAGCTTAGCGAATAGGCAGAAATTTTGATTTTATGTAAATTGCACAAAAGAGATAAGCCTATTATTTTCCTATGCTTGCACATTGAATGAAATTGAAAAAATGTGTTGACTTTTGATGAACATAAGATATAATGATATTGTAGTAAGAACAAGGGCGTTCCACATAGGTGGAATGCCCTCTTTTTTATTAAAAAACAAAATAAATTTTATTTAAGAGAGGAGTATTTACTATGAGTAAGTACACAAAGGAAGACATTCTTAGGAGTGCAGAGGAAAATAACGTAGAATTTGTCAGACTTCAGTTTACGGACGTTTTCGGCCTTATGAAAAACGTTGCGCTCACTGTATCTCAACTGAAAAAAGCACTTGATAACGAGTGTATGTTTGATGGTTCTTCTATTGACGGATTCGTTCGTATTGACGAGTCGGATATGTATCTTCACCCTGATCTTGATTCATGGGCGATCTTCCCATGGAGAACCTACGGTGACAAGAATACAGCTCGTCTTATATGCTCCGTTTATATGGCAGACAATAAAACTCCGTTCCTCGGCGATCCAAAGAACGTGCTCAGTAAGGTTATAGAAGAAGCAGCTGAAATGGGATATGGCTTCAATGTTGGTCCTGAGCTTGAATTTTTCCTTTTCAAGAGAGATGAAAACGGCAACCCAACTACTGAAATGACCGATAAGGGCGGATATTTTGATCTTAACCCTATTGATGCCGGTGAAAACTGCCGCCGTGACATCTGCCTTGCTCTTGAAGAGATGGGCTTTGAAATCGAGGCTTCTCACCATGAGGTTGCGGAATCCCAGCACGAGATTGATTTCAGATTTGGCGACGTTATGACTACTGCCGACAGAGTTATGACCTT
>JAFLSA010000094.1 GCA_022511185.1 Eubacterium sp. | reverse complement strand
AAAACTTTGACAGGATTATAACGGTGTTCAAAAAAGAGGCTAAGCCTCTCGGGGCAGTAATGTCACTCACGATTTTCTATATTCTATTTACTGCTTTGATAATGTTTAACGTTGAGCCTGAAACATTTAAAAATTTCTTTGATGCTGTTTACTGGGCAACGATTTCATTGACGAGTATCGGCTACGGAGATATTACTCCGATAACTGATATAGGGAAACTGTTTACTATACTGTCAGCCTTTGCCGGGATTGCAGTAATCGCCCTTCCCTCAGGCATAATCACAGCGGGATTTATTGAAATTTTAAATGAGGAAAAGGCTGAGAGAATAGAGAAAAATTAGAGTGAAAAGAGAAAAGAACGAAATAAAACGACAATTTTTGATAGAAAGTTGTTTTTTATAATGCATGGTATAATTTAGTTAAATGGTTTCGCGAAAAATACGAAGTGTTTTATGAACATTTTGAAAAGGGGATACAAAAATGAGTAAAACATTAACAGAAAAGAAAGTGTTAAAGAAATTAGGAATTGATGATTTTCGACACCTTACAAAAGACAAAGTTATAACGATGGCAAGTATGCTTGATAAAATGGATCCAGAAGTTGCAAAAAAAGCAATAGAGCAATTTCCAGACTTTTCTAATACCATGAAAGAGATTTTGATAGAATACAAAGCATCGATAGACAAAGCATTAGAAAGCAATGACGAAAGCGTGAAATCATATTATGATTCTTGTGACGCTATAATTGCAACTTGTCAAAGGGAATTAGAAAAAGATAACTTATCGTTTGATCAGAGAAGAGAAGTTGTTGACCAGATGATTCTTGTTGCCAGAATGAAAGGTGACAAGGATTCTGAAAATAAAAAGTTTATAGCGACATTAGTGGTTGCTGGTTTAACTGCTATTGGAGTGGTTGTCTCGGCACTTGGAACAGCGCTTGGTGGAGACACCAAGATTGATATAGATGAAATTAAAAAAATAAATTGATATTCTTTTGACTTGAGAAAATCATAAAACAAGACAAAAGTAAGACAAAATTGTCCTTTTTGACCCAAAATCACTCATATAAAAATCTTGAATTTTTAATATTTTCGCAAAAAGAAAAATCCCTCAAACCGCCTATTTAAGCGTGTTTAGGGGATTTTTTGGCGCAGATGAAGAGATTCGAACTCTTGAATACTCGGTAAAGCATTACACGATTTCCAATCGTGCTCCTTCGGCCAGCTCGGACACATCTGCATATTGCGTTTGCTATTATACATTACAAACACAAAAATTGCAAGTCTATTTTTTATGCTATGGGGTAAATGATATGCACCCCAAAAGTCAGACACTTTTGGGGTGCATATTTTATGTCAAGAAAATTGGATTTTTTTGTACAGCTTTTACATATGTTGACATACTTATATATATGTGATAAACTTTATGATAAATTTATAAATTCTTCATCAATAACGACATTTACCATATTGGTATAATATTCAACGGTGCCGCCTGACTGGGTATGAGATGAAGCTAAATCATTTGTGTAATCACTAAGCTTGTACACGCTGAACTTAAATTTACCGTTATCTCCCTTGTTATAATGGCAGACTACCGGAGTAATTTTAGCAGTTGAAATTTCGATTTCACCATTTTTCTTTTCAACCGTTATCTGAGCCATACCGCCGCAAAGCTGGTCAAGCTCAATCTGGTGAGAAACGAAATTACCGAGTGAATAATAAACAAGCATTTTCTTGCCTGTGCTTTCGTTCGTAATCCACTCAACTGGCTGAAGATAGTGAGGGTGACAGCCGATAACGATATCGACACCCAAGTCAGAAAACAGCTTTGTGTATTCCTTTTGATAAGCTGAAATTTCGTGGCTGTTTTCAGTACCCCAGTGCGGGAATACTATTACAACGTCTGAATATTCTCTTGCCTCTTTGATGTCCTTAGTGACCTTTTCCTTATCAAGCAGGTTTACGCACCACGGCTTGTCATCAGGAAGCGGGATGCCGTTTGTACCGTAGGTGTAATTAAGAAGAGAAAACGTAATGCCGTTCTTTTCATAATAGGTTATCTTATTATATGAATTTTCATCTTTATTGACACCAAGCTGGACAACGCTATTTTTGCCTGAGAAGAATTCAATTTCCTTTTCGATACCTGCCCAGCCCTTGTCCATTGTATGATTGGTTGCACAGGTGAAGATATCAAAGCCGGCATCAATCGCAGCTTCGCCTACTTCCCAAGGGGAATTGAAAGCCGGATAGCCTGTGTATTCAAAGGAATCACCGCCGAGAATCGTCTCCTGATTTATAACTGCGATATCTGCATTTTCAATATCAGGCTTGATGTTTGAGTATAACGAAGTATAATTAAGCGTGCCGTCCTCCTGCTCACCTGAAGCAATTACGGTATTATGGATAAGGTTATCACCAACGGCAACAAGTGTTACTTTAGAATTTTGATTTTTCAATGTGCTCTCCTCTTCATTTACAACAGACACGGCAGTAGTCGCTGTAGGAGATTTTTCATCAGCTTTTTTTGTAACATTTCCGCTTACGGCAAAGCCTATTAAAACAACAACAGCAATAACAATAGGCACTAATATCAAAAGCTTATTTTTCTTATTTTCTCTCAAAATATCACCCCGTAAATTATTTTAATATATTTTAACATAATTTTATTATTAAAACAATACAGATTTTGTATTGCAAAATCATTCAAATAAATTAACAAAAAGGTGGTTAAAAATGGAAATTTGGGACACTATTTTAATGTACGTGCTATTCGTGGTCGGTCTCGTTCTTATCATCAAGGGCGGTGACTGGTTTGTCGACAGCGCAAGCTGGATTGCTGAGGTACTCGGCGTGCCTAAATTCGTCATTGGTGCAACGATTGTATCTATCGCAACGACGTTACCTGAAATGATAGTCAGTATTCAGGCTACGGCTCAGGGTAACGTTGATATGGCAGCGGGAAATGCCATAGGCTCGGTTACGGCAAATACGGCAATGATCATGGGTCTATTCATTGTATGTATGCCGTTTGCAATTAAGCGCAAGGAATTTACGCCTAAAGCACTTATGATGTTCTTTGCCTCTGCAACGCTCGTTCTCGGTTGTATTTTCACTGCTAAAAATCTTCTTACCTTTAAGGGCGAGGAGAACGAATACTATACCCTTTCAACAATCGGTCTCTGTGTTCTAATAGTTATTTTCATTGCATTCTTTGTAGAGAATTTTATTTCAATGAAAAACGAACAGACGCATCTCGAACCCTCACCTGACAACATAGGACTTCAGGAGGAGGACGATATCGTTCCGACTAAAGAAACCGCAACAAAGAAGGATTGGGCAAAAAATATTATCTTCTTTGCTCTCGGTGCTGCCGGTATTGTAGTAGGTGCTGATTTGCTCGTTGACAAGGGCACATTAATTGCTACCTCTCTCGGCGTTTCACAGAGAGTTATCAGCGTTATTGCTATTGCGATAGGAACATCACTTCCTGAGCTTGTTACAACGATAACTGCCCTCAGAAAAAAGGTCGGCGCACTTTCAGTCGGCAATATTTTAGGTGCAAATATCATCGACCTTACACTTATCCTTCCGATATGCTCCTTTATTTCAATGGGCAAGGGCACAGGAGCTTTGGCAGTTTCCACATCATCCGTTACGATTGATATGGTCGTCTGCCTTGCGGCAATTGCGATTGCAGTATTCCCTGCAATAATAACACAGAAATTCAAAAGATGGCAGGGTATTCTGATGCTTGCAGGATATATAGGCTACGTTATAACAGTAGTTGTTTAATAGAATAAAATCAAAAAAGCTCATAGGAATTTGTCCTATGAGCTTTTTTTATCGCTTATTATAAACCTTTTCACAGTCATCGTTTTTATTCATTCAACTTAAAAACGGCAGAGACTTGGATATCATCTCTGCCGTTTTATATTAATTGATTTCTTCTTTAAGAGTTTCGACTATTGAGTCATCTTTGAGTTTAGATACTGAGTAAAGCATTGTCAGACCGATTATTGCAAACACTACCAGAATTACTGCCGCATAGAGCGTGTAATTGATTTCAAACGGAATTGCACCGCTCGCAAGAGTTTTGTTTATAGCAAAGCTGATAAGAACACTGATCGGAATTGAGAAAATCAAAGCCTTTATTCCATAAAATGCACTTTCAAGGCTGACCATTTTTCTGAAGCCTTTCGGTGACGTTCCGACTGATTTGAGCATAGCAAATTCCTTTCGTCTCATTGCAATGCCTGTTGAAATCGTATTTATTATATTTGCGACTGTGATAAGTGTTATCAGTGCAATAAAGCCGTAAACAAATACCTCAATAATAAAGACAAGGGTGTTCATCACCTGCAGAGCCTCGATATAGTCCTGCACGTACGTACCGCCAAAATCATTTTCATCTAAAATGGCTCGTACTTCCTCTGCGACTTTTTCGTGCTGTTCAGTTTCAATACCGACCAGATATGAAATTTCATCTGTCTCTCCGTCACTTGTTACGGCAGACTCATAAACCGAAATCGGCATATAAACAGAAATACAGCTTCTTGCATTTAGGTTGCAGACATAATTATCTTTATCATATTCTACAAAGTCAGCTATCTGCACATCAGCAAATGTATTCAGCGAACAGCCGAGTAATTTATCAGTGAAAACCTTCGAGGAATTATTGTCATGATTAATATTATTCATAATAACACCCTTTAAGGTGTCACTGTAATACGCTTTATAATCAATTCCATTATCAGCACAAAGCTGATTAAAATCCTCATCATCTAAGTAGTTAACGTACACATAGGTCCTTGAATCAAGCAGATTTTCATACTTGTTTGTAAAGATTTCCTTGTTTAGGAAATCTGAATTGCCGCTTTCCTGTGCAGTTTGTGTGCTAAGTTCAAGATAGCTATTATTAACACAGTAATAATTATCAATATCTGATATATTATCAAGCTCTTTAGTAAAGCTGTCCTTTTTGTCATAACCGACAATTGTCATTACCTGATAAGGCACTTCAGCCTCTAAGTTAGTTGCAGCAACAAAGCTGTAGCAGAAATAATGACAGCTGAAAAACAGTATAACCGAAAGCGCAATTGATGCAGTTATAACCCTTGCTTTTCTGCCGTTTCGCTTAAGATTCTTATATGCAAGCTCGCCCTCATAGCCGAATATGGCACGGACAATTTTTGGCGATTTAAGCTTTCTTGCCTTAATCCTGATTTCATTTCTCTGGCGGATTGCATCAACAGGAGTAACCCTTGACGCCTTGTGTGACGGAATGAATGAGGAAATGAATATCGTAAATGCGCTGAAAACAACGATTCCGATTATCGCCCAGAGAGGTACGACTACTTTCATATTCATACCTGAATCAGACACGCCTGCTATCATTCCTGTTGAAATGATTCTTTGACCGACTGCCTTCAGCGTTATACCGATACCTGCAATACCTGCTAAAATTCCTATAGGTATACCTACTGCGCCGAGAATAAAGCCTTCATAATATACCGACAGCTTTTTCTGCCTTCTTGTAGCACCGACTGAGGCAAGCATACCGAGATACCTTACACGCTCCGATAACGACATACCAAAGGCGTTGTAAATCAACACGACAGATGCAATCATAATAATTATAAGTACGATAAGCCCCATTGGAATAAACGTTGTAACTACTACGCTGTTTTCATCAATTGCAAATTTTGTTTCAAGATAATCGTCATTTATTTCATAATCGGTGATATCGTATTGCTTTGCAATATCACGGATAACGTCAAGTGATTTATGATTCACCTTTTTAAGCTCAATGGTTGCAGTCACGGTCTGACCGTCTGTTAAATTAAGCTTATCTGAATCAAATCCTCTAACAATATTATAGTTTACCATCGTAGGAGGATTGTTGTGCAGAATGGCAGTAATTTTAAACTCTCCGACATCGGTTACCTCAAACTGCTCACCGCCGTAATATCCGCCGCCGATTACCACTTGCTCGTCATTTTGAGTAACGTAGCGATAACCTAAGGGAAGAGTTACTGTGTCCCCTACTTTCCAGTCAAGCTCATTCTTTTCAATGAATTTTTGCTCGACGGCAATCTCGTTTTCATTTTTCGGGATAGTGCCCTCATACTCACCTGTGATCATCTGTTCGAGATTTGTATAGTCGCCTGAGTAAATGTCGCCTACACCTGATGACCTTGATTTTGCATTTTCAAGCTGATATGAGGGGCTATCAAGGCTTGTTCTTACACCCACTCTTTCAAGTCTGTCATCAGCCTTCAGTTCCTGTAACTGCTCCTGATTAACAGTAAGAACAGCGTGCTTATAACCGTAGCCGGTCATTTCAATATCACCGAACATATTAAGAAAAGATGCAACGGCAACGAACACGGCAGTTATCATCGCAACAGATACACCGATACCAAGAGTGGTGATTATCG
>JAFLSA010000093.1 GCA_022511185.1 Eubacterium sp. | reverse complement strand
TTGTATGTGGGCAGACAAGGCGTATAATGGAAATTTAGCCATCTCAAAATTATGCTACAAGCAAATTTTGAGGGCAATATAATTTGATATAGTGTGATTCTTCACACTATATCACTCCATATATAAACACTTATAAATTATAATACCAACCAAGCGTGTCTTTGTCAAGAAAATTAGCATTGAACATACGGTTAATTTATTGTATAATTATTATTAACAAATATACAAAACAGAGGAGTAATTATGGCATCTTTTGCAATGATAAAGGAGCTTTCCGAAAAAAAGGACAAGAACGGTAACGGCTATCTTGATATGACAGTTATCGGCAGTGATAAAAAGGAATACCCTGCAAAAATATGGAGATTTGAAAATAACGGTCAGTTTGAAGCAGGTGAAGTAATTGAGATAGAATATACGGTTGATAACTACAAGGGCAAAACTCAGCTTACTATAACGATGATTAAAAAAGCGCCTGACGATATGATTAAGGACTTTGTACCGGCTTCCGAATATGACGGCAAGGCTGTTTTCAGTATGCTGCTTGAAAAAGCTAACAATTTTACAGACAATGATTTTAAACAGCTTGTGACAAGCATTATGCTTAAAAACAGAGAAAAGTTAGAGGTGTACCCTGCGGCGTACAGGCTTCACCACGCAATCGTCGGCGGACTTATGCTTCACACGGCGTCAATCGTTGAAATGGCTGAAAAAACGTGTGAGGTTTATCCGAATATTAACAGAGAGCTTTTGATCTCAGGTGCAATTCTTCACGACGTGGCAAAGGTATTTGAAATGGAAACAAGCAAGACAGGCCTTTGCAGTGGGTATTCAGTCGGTGGCGAGCTTATAGGTCATCTCGTAAAAGGTGCGATGTATATTGAGGACACTGCTAAGGAGCTCGGCATTGACGAAAAAAAGGCTGTACTCCTTGAGCATATGCTTCTCTCTCACCACGGCGTGCCTGAATATGGGTCACCTGTAAGACCTATGTTTTTAGAGGCTGAGATACTTTCTACACTCGACTCACTTGATGCAACAATTTTTGAAATAAATAATGCAACAGGCAAAATTGAAGAGGGAAAATTTACAGAAAGACAATGGGCGCTTGACAACAGAAAGCTCTTTAACCACGGACTTTCATTGACCGAGCATAAAGTAAATCTGGGAGAATAAAATTGGAAAATATAATAAATCAAAGCTGGACTGAAATCACAATAACCGTTGACACAAAGGACATTGACGTTGCAGGAAATATCGCAAATATGGTAGTGCCCTACGGTATTTATATTGAGGACTATTCCGCCCTTGAAGACGAGGTTATGGAAATAGCTCATATTGATTTAATCGAGGAGGAGCTTTTAAGGGCAGACAGAACAAAGGGTATTATCCACGTTTACGTCAATCCGCACGAAAATCCGCTTGAGGCAGTTTCTTTTATTGAAGAAAGGCTTAACAGCGAAAATATTTCGTATGAAATAAAAATTGCCGACTGTGCCACGGAGGACTGGGTGAATAACTGGAAGCAGTATTTTCATCCTATGCCGATAGGTGAAAAGCTTCTTATCCGTCCCACGTGGGAGGATGAGTATGACGCAGACGGAAGAAAGGTTTTGCATATTGAGCCGGGACTTGCTTTTGGTACAGGCAGTCACCCGACAACAAAGCTCTGCCTTGAAACGCTTGAAAAATATGTAAATGATAATTCAACCGTGCTTGATATCGGTTGCGGCAGCGGCATTCTTTCAATCGCCTGCCTCTTACTCGGGGCGAAAAGCGCATTTGGTGTTGATATAGACTCTTTAGCCGTAAAAACAGCTGTGGCAAATGCTGAGGAAAACGGCTTTGAT
This sequence comes from Eubacterium sp., assembly GCA_022511185.1. Taxonomy (GTDB): domain Bacteria; phylum Bacillota; class Clostridia; order Oscillospirales; family Acutalibacteraceae; genus Eubacterium_R. The sequence goes on along the minus strand of JAFLSA010000093.1, from coordinate 4,638 downwards.
GAAAGCAAGTTCAGCGTCGTTCAGGGTAATCTTTCCGACAAGGTATCGGGTAAATATAACATTGTTGTGGCAAACATAGTTGCGGATATCATAATGGAATTTAACAAGGATGTCGGCAGATTTCTTGATGATGACGGAGTTTATATCACAGGCGGTATTATAGAAAGCCGTGAAGATGAAGTGGTTTATTCTTTTAGTCAAAACGGCTTTGAGATAATCGAACGCTTTGAGGAAAAAGGCTGGCTTGTGTTCGTACTAAAAAAATCATAAGACAAATCAAAGGTCCCTACTAAATGTAGGGACTTTTGTTGTTAGAATATGAAATTAATTAACGCACAGATTATTACGCCTGTCAGTAAGGGTGTTAATACGGATAATAATGTCCATTTGACGCTCTTCGTTTCCTTCCAGATAGTCAGAAGAGTTGTTGAGCAAGGGAAATGGAACATTGAGAATATACAGGTACAGAGCGCTGTTACCCACGTCCAACCGTTGTCAACAAGGATTGTTTTGAGACTTTCAAGCGTAGAATAGTCCCCCATTTCACCTGTTGAAAGATACGCCATAAGCGCAATTGGTATGACGATTTCATTTGCAGGAAAGCCGAGTATAAACGCAAGCAGCATTACTCCGTCAAGCCCGATGAAATGACCAACCGGGTCAAGCACGTCTGCAATTTTGCAAAGCAAGGTCGTATCGGCAATATTGATATTTGCGAGCACCCATATTATTAACCCTGCAGGCGCCGCAACAACTACTGCACGAAAAAGAACAAAAATGATTTTTTCACGTATTGTGTCACCGATCAGGCTGAGTATTTTCGGCTTTCTGTACGGCGGAAGCTCAAGCACAAATGAACTTGAAACACCTTTAAGCACAGTAGACGTAAGCACCTTTGACGTTGCAAACGTCATCATCATTGACACGGCAATTAAGCCTAAAAGTATCCCCGCTGATAAAACACTGTTACTGCAAAAGAACATTGAAATTATTGCAATAAGAAGAGGAAATCTGCCGTTGCAGGGGGATAGTGAATTTGTGATGATTGCGACCAAGCGTTCACGTGGTGAGTCGATAATTCTGCATCCTGTTACGCCGACAGCGTTACAGCCGTAGCCCATACACGTAGTAAGCGCCTGCTTGCCACACGCACCGCATCGCTCAAATGCGCCGTCAAGATTAAAGGCTATGCGTGGCAACACGCCGAAATCCTCCAGCAATGCAAACAGTGGGAAAAAGATTGCCATTGGCGGCAGCATAACTGCAACGACCCACAGAAGAACTCTTAATACACCATTGACGAACAGGCTGACTATCGTTTGCGACACTCCAAGATTTATCATGGAATCAGCAAGCCACACCTCAAAGCTGTCAAAAGCTGTACGCAAAAGGTCTGACGGATAATTTGAGCCTGCTATCGTTATCCATAAAACGATACCGAAAAGCAGTAACATAACCGGAATTGAGGTGTATTTGCCCATTAAAATTTTATCGAGTGCTTTTTCCCTTTTCTCTTTCTTTGACGGAAGCTGCTTTACAGTGTGCTCTACGATACTGTTCGTTATATCAAAAATTGACGAGGTTATCGACTTGACATAATTATCATTACTTAAACCGAGCTGTGCCAAATCATACTTGGCTTTATTCAGATTCCCACGTAAAGTACCGTTCAAAAAAATATCGTTACCAAAATGCTTTTTAAAGGAATTGTTAAAGCTCTCATCATTTTCAAGCAGTCTCAGTGCAAAGAAGCGTAAATTTTTATCCGTATCAATCGTGCTTTTAAGCGCCTTTTGTACCTGCTTGACAACACTTTCAATATCATTGAGATAAAAAATAGTTTTTGCCTCATTTTTAACCGTTGCGTTTGATATGAGATGCACCTGCTCGAGAAGATCGTTTATTCCCTTACCGCTCCTTGCAGTCGCCTTAACAACAGGAACGCCCAAAAAATTTGAAAGTCCCTGAATATCCACTTCAATATTCTTTTTTCTCGCCTCGTCTGCTAAATTTAAAAGCAGGACTACCCTATCCGTTACCTCTATGACCTGCAAGACCAGATTAAGATTACGCAAAAGATTTGTTGCATCAACAACGCACACCACACAATCATAATCCTCAAAGCACAAATAATCTCTCGCAAGCCTTTCCTCTTCACTTGAGGAAAGCAGGCTGTATGTACCGGGCAAATCTATAAGCTCGTAATCCGAAAACTTATAGTAATATTCGCCCTTTGCAATGTCTACCGTCTTTCCCGTCCAGTTGCCTGTATGCTGATGCGAGCCTGTTATTTCATTAAAAACCGTGCTTTTGCCGACGTTAGGATTGCCCATCAGAAGCACTCTTTTTTTCCTTTTCATAAAACCACTCCTATCTTATCTGCATCTTTTTTACGAAGAGCGACCTTGCAGCCGCGAAGATTATATGCAATAGGTGATCCGAGTGCGCCCACGTTAACACAGGCAATATCCTGACCCACGATAAATCCCATATCAAACAGCCTTCGGGCAATAGACGGGTCACTTTCAATTTTCGTTATAGTAGCAATTTGATTTTCTTTCATATCGGATAGTGTCATAAAATCACCTATGGTATTTTATGAAAGGAAATTTTAATAGTGCATAATTAAGCTATTGAAATATTGTGACAATGGTGATAGAATAGTGAAGATAAAATTTATTTTTACAAAGAGGTATAAACAATGGAAAAGCTTAAGTATTTTGTAAACGGAGAATTTAAGGACTCCAAGACAGACGTCTGGTATGACCTTCATAATCCGTCAACAGGCGAAATCACAGGTCAGGCTCCTTGCTGTACAAATGACGAGGTGCTTGAGGCAATAGAGGCTGCAAACGCTGCTTACCCTGCTTGGCGTGCAACTCCGGCAAGAAAAAGAACACAGATTCTCTACAAGGTAAGACAGCTTCTTCTTGAGCATATGGATGAACTCACAATGCTTGTCTGCGAGGAAAACGGCAAGACTTGGGCTGAGGCTCAAGGTGACGTTGGTAAGGCTCAGGAGGGAACAGAGCTTGCTATTCAGGCTCCGTCACTTATGATGGGTGAAAGCCTTATGGACGCATCAACAGGCTTTGATACAGTTAAGTACCGTGAGCCTATGGGTGTATTTGCCGGTATCGTACCTGTTAACTTCCCTGCTATGATTCCTTTCGGCTGGATGGCACCTGTATGCCTTGCTTGCGGTAACACAATGGTGCTTAAGGCTGCATCACTCACACCGAGAACTGCTATGAGAATCGGTGAGCTTTACAAGGAAGCAGGTCTTCCTGACGGTGTTCTCAACATCGTTACCTGCTCAAGAAATGAGATCAACACAATCCTCGAGCATCCTGACGTTAAGGGTATCACCTTCGTAGGCTCTACTCCTGTAGGTCTTAAGATTTACGAGAAGGCTGCATCAACAGGCAAGAGATGTCAGGCACTCTGCCAGGCTAAGAACCACGCTCTTATCCTTGAGGACTGTGCGCTTGAGAGAACCGTTGCAGGCGTTATCAACTCAGCATACGGCTGCGCAGGTCAGAGATGTATGGCTCTTTCCTGCTGTGTTGTTCAGGAATCTATTGCTGACAAATTTGTTGCTGAACTTAAAGCCCAGGCTCAGAACGTAAACTGCGGTCCTGCATGGGATAAGTCAACACGTCTTGGTCCTATTACATATGAAAAGCACTACAAGGAGGTTCTTGCTGATATTCAGAAGGGTATTGACGAGGGCGCAACACTTGTGCTTGACGGACGTAATCCTGAGCTTCCTGAGGGATATGAAAACGGCTACTTTGTTGGTCCTACTATCTTTGACAACGTAACTGAGGATATGACAATCGGCAGTGAAGAGGTATTTGGTCCAGTTCTCTGCATTAAGAGATGTAAGGACTTTGACGAGGGTCTTGCTATTATGAATGCAAACCCATATGCAAACGGCTCAGTTATCTATACACAGAGCGGTTATTATGCACGCCAGTTTGCAAGATACACTGACGGTGGTCAGGTTGGTATCAACGTAGGTATCCCTGTACCTGTTGGATTTATTCCGTTCAGCGGTCATAAGCAGAGCTTCTTTGGTGACCTCCACTGTCTCGGCAAGGATGCTTACCGCTTCTTCACAGAAAGCAAATCAGTTACACAACATTGGTTTGACGAGGAAGAAAAGAAGGCAAAAGAGGTTGACACCTGGGACGGTCTTCTTTAATTCAAATATTTTAGAATAAAAAGTTATATCCCGAAATACATTAACTGTATTTCGGGATATTTTTTTATTTTATTGTCTTCAATATTTCACTGATTTGTGAAAGGGTATGTATTTCATAATCGGGCTTGAGGTCGGTGTTATTCTGCTCATTACGGAGGTTAAACCACATTGTTTTTATACCTGCGTTTATACCGCCCTTGATGTCGGAGGAAAGGCTGTCGCCGACGATAATTGTCTCTTCCTTTTTTAAACCTTCAATTTTAGAAAAGCAGTAATCAAAGAATTTTATACTCGGCTTTTCAACACCCACGACCTCTGAAATGAAAATGCCTTTAAAATATTTTGAGATATCTGCGCTTGCGAGCCTGCCGTTCTGAACTCTCTTTGTTCCGTTTGAAACAAGATACAGGTTATAATTCTCATAAAGCTCC
>JAFLSA010000092.1 GCA_022511185.1 Eubacterium sp. | reverse complement strand
CTTGATTTCTGGAATGACGGCGAGTACGTTCAGGGCTGTATTGCAGGCGGACGTCACTATTTCCATATCAATGCAAACGGTGACTGCGAGCCGTGTGCGTTTGTACATTACTCAAATGTCAACATCAAGGAATGCTCTGTTCTTGATGCTCTCAAGAGTCCGCTCTTTATGGCATATAAGAAGAATCAGCCGTTTAATAACAATATGCTTCGTCCGTGTCCTGTGCTTGATAACCCCGGCGCTATCAGCAAAATGGTTAGCGAAACAGGCGCATATTCAACAGAGATGGAAAATCCTGAAAGTGCAAATGCTCTGTTTGATAAAACGATTGAGGCAGCAAAGGCTTGGAAGGTTAAGGCAGATGAGCTGTTTGACCGTGATAAGTTTATTAAAAACCATATTAAAGACGAAAATATGTATAACTTTGAAATTCCTGACGAGGAAAGACTCTTCAGCGAATTCGAGAAAACTGAGTAGCAAAAACTTCATAATGGCGTGCAGGGTATGACTTTGCACGCTTTTTTGCAGTTGTATATTAAGGAGAGATTATTTTATGAACACCGGCATACTGTGTGCTATGGTAGTTCTTGTACTGTTCAGCTCATTTTTTTCAGGTGCGGAAACGGCATTTTCATCACTCAACCGCGTTAAGCTTAAGTCAATGATGAATGATAAAAGGTCGAACAAAAAAATCGAAAGAGCACTTGAATTGTCGGAAAACTACGACGTGGTTTTGTCCACGGTATTAATCGGCAACAATATTGTTAATATTGCCTGCACGTCGCTTGCGACACTCTTTTTCACAGGAATTTTAGGGGATAACAGCGACCTCGGCGCAACGGTATCTACAATTGTTATGACAATCGTTGTGCTTATCTTCGGTGAGGTCACGCCTAAAACCTTTGCAAAGGAAAAGGCTGAGATGGTTGCAATCGCAATTTCACCTATAATCAAATTTTTCATAGTCGTTTTTACACCGCTGAATTTCTTTTTCAGAGGGTGGAAAAAGCTGATGAACAAGGTCTTTAAAACAGGCAAGGCTTACACTGTGACTGAAGAGGAGCTTAAAACGTACGTTGACGAGGCTCACACAGGCGGTGAGATTGACGAAAATGAAAGTGAGCTTATCCGTTCGTCAATTGAGTTTGACGATATCGACGTAAGTGATATTTTAGTGCCGCGTATTGACGTTGAGGCGGTTGATAAATATGCACCGCTTTCTGAAATTGAGCGTGTATTCAATTCAACAAATTTCAGCCGATTACCTGTATATATCAATGATATTGATAACATTGTCGGCGTTATTCATCACAGGGATTTTGAAAGTGCAAGAAAGCGTAATTTGAAATCACTGCGCACAGTTTTAAAGCCTGTTCCTGCTGTGTCACCCGATACGAAAATCTCAAAGCTTTTAAGAATTTTCCAAAAAAACAAAACACATCTTGCCGTTGTTATTGACGAGTTCGGCGGTACAGAGGGGATAGTCACCCTTGAAGATATTTTAGAGGAGCTTGTGGGTGAAATCTGGGACGAGCATGATGAGGTTCAAAACGATATCGAGCAGATAGGCGAAAATGAATATATCGTTCAGGGCAGTACGTCAGTTGATGATTTCTACGAATTTTTCGGCATGAATGCTGAGGAAAAGGAAATTTCAACAGTCAATGGCTGGATAATGAAAAATACTGATAAAATCCCGCAGGTTGATGACACCTTTACGCGGGAAGGTCTGACGGCACTTGTGTTGTCGGTTGACGGCAAGCGTGCCGATGAAATAAAAATTACAGTTGAGGAAGAGAAAAATGTTTCTGAACAAGAGGAAACAATTTAATAGTTCGTCATATGATTTTATCATAGCAGGACTTGGAAATCCCGGTGCTAAGTATGAAATGACAAGGCATAATGCAGGCTTTCTTGCAATGGATCTGCTTGCGATTGAAGATGGCTTTGATATAAAAAAACTTAAGCATCACGCCCTTGTCTGCGACACGGTAATCAGTGGTAAAAGGTGCCTTGTTATGAAACCGCAGACTATGATGAATAACAGCGGTGAAGCAATAGGCGAGGCGGCAAAATTTTATAAAATACCTCCTGAAAACGTCATAATAGTTTATGATGATATTTCGCTTGACGTCGGGCAGACAAGGATAAGGCGCAAGGGTTCAGCCGGCGGACATAACGGAATAAAGAGTATTATTTCTCACCTTTCGAGTGAAGAATTCCCGAGAGTAAAGATAGGCGTCGGCAAAAAGCCGAATCCTGAATATGACCTTGTTTCATGGGTGCTCGGGAAATTCCCGAAGGATCAGGAGCCTGATTTAAAATCAGCGCTTGAAAATACTACTAAGGCAATCCGTCTTATAGTCAGCGGTGAAATTGACAAAGCAATGAATCTGTACAATTCTTAAAGGGGCGTAGGTATGTCCTGTTTTTCAAGAGAATTTAATAAGAGTAGTGATTATATCAGCCTCAGCAGAAGTATTGATACCCTCAATGCTCCTGTTGGGGCCGTCGGTCTTTGTGACGTTGCAAAGTGCTTTCTTATTCATTCCCTTTGTGAAAAGGGAGAAAAGGCATTTGTTATCACGCCTGATGAGGCAACTGCCGTTAAAGTGCAGGAGAGCCTTTCTCAGCTTCAGGGGGGAGTACTGCTCTATCCGTCAAGGGAGCTTACGTTTGTAGAGGTTGCAGGTGTCAGCAGAGAGTTTGAGCATATCAGGCTTGGCGTGCTTTCAAGAATTTTAAAGGGCGATTATTCGGCTGTCGTTATGTCGGCAAATGCCGCCTGTCAGTACACAATGCCGCCTGAGGAGCTTGAAAAAAGGAGCTTTTCTATCTCTGTCAATGATGAGCTTGATATTGAGAAATTAGCACAAAAGCTCGCCTTTGCAGGCTATGTGAGATATGATCAGGTAGACGGTACAAGTCAGTTTGCAGTCAGAGGCGGCATTATTGATATTTTCCCTCCGTATCTTGACGAGCCTGTGCGTATTGAAATGTGGGGGGATAATGTTGACACAATTTCCTCCTTTGATATCTATACTCAAAGAAGAAATAAGAACCTTGACACAATTCAGATAACTCCTGCAAATGAAGTGCTTTTTGACAACACGGACAGACTTATTAAAAAAATAGAAGAGGTTGCAAAAAATCTGAAGGGCAAGGCAATCAAGGCACGAGAGAAATTATATGACGACTGCGATAAGCTGAAAAATTCAGTTACACCGGGCTGCCTTGACAAATATCTTCCACTTTGCTACGACTCAAATGGTATCTTCGATTATTTTGAGGGCAGGCTTTTCGTTATTGAAAGCGCAAGAGTTAAAGAAAAATGTCAGAAGCAGGAACGCCTTAATCTTGAGGATTTAAAATGGTTTGTTGAGGACGGCACACTCTGTAAGGGCCTTGATAAATTCGCCCTGAATTTTTCAGAGCTTACGGATATATATGAAAAAAACAACGCAATTTATATGGATTCACTTCCACGTGGAAGCTTTGATACACCTGTAAGGCATCTTGCTAATTTTACGGTGCAGACATTTAATGCCTGGAGCGGTACGCTCTCTCAGCTTAAAGATGACCTTTTCGGACTTGTCAAAGGTGGCTACACCGTGTGCATTATGGCAGGTACGTCAAGGGCAGGCAGAGCGCTCGCTGAGGACATAAGGGATATGGGATACGATGCCGTATTTTATGAAAAATATCCGTCACAGTTTCAGCAAAAGGCAATCAACGTTATCACAGGCACAATGCTTGCAGGCTTTCAGTTTTCGCAAATAAAATTTGCATTTATAACTCATTCAAAATCATCTCAAAGCACGAAAAAGCACAAAAAGGTATCGTCAAAAAATGCTATTCATTCACTCGATGAGCTGAGCGTTGGTGATTATATCGTCCACAATATTCACGGCATCGGTATCTTTGAGGGCATCAACGCTTTAGAAATCAACAAGGTAAAAAAGGATTATATAAAAATCAGCTATGCCAAGGGTGACACCCTTTATGTTCCTGTAACACAGCTTGATCTTGTTTCAAAATATATCGGACCGAAAGAGGACACGAGGGTCAAGATTAACCGACTCGGCTCACCTGAATGGAAAAAGACTAAGGCAAAAGTGCGTTCCTCTGTCAAGGATATGGCGAAGGAGCTGATTGCACTTTACGCAAAGCGAATGAGCACGAAGGGTCACGCCTTTATGGAGGACAGCGATCTTCAGCGTGATTTTGAGCTTAGGTTTGAATATGATGAAACCGATGATCAGCTCAGGTGCAGTGACGAAATCAAGGGCGATATGGAAAAGAAAGCACCTATGGACAGACTTCTTTGCGGTGACGTTGGCTTCGGCAAAACTGAGGTTGCACTCAGAGCCGTGTTCAAATGTGTGGCAGAGGGCAAGCAGTGCGCAATTTTAGTTCCGACAACTGTCCTTGCAATGCAGCATTTCCAGACGGCGCTTAAACGCTTTGAGCCATATCCGGTTAATGTTGAAATGATATCACGCTTCGTCACCCCGACAAAGCAGAAGGAGATTCTAAAAAGGCTTGCCGACGGCAACGTTGACGTGCTTATCGGCACGCATAAGCTCCTTGGAAAAGATATAAAATTCAAGGATTTAGGATTGCTTATAGTTGACGAGGAACAGCGCTTCGGCGTGGCTCAAAAGGAGAAAATCAAGGAAAAATTCCCGAGAGTTGACGTGCTCACCCTATCTGCAACTCCTATTCCCCGTACACTCAATATGGCTATGAGCGGTATCCGTGATATGAGCCTGCTTGAAGAGGCACCGGGTGAAAGACAGCCTGTACAGACGTATGTTGTTGAGTACGATAATGACATTGTTATTGAGGCAATGGAAAGGGAAATCAACCGTGGCGGACAGTGCTACTATCTCCATAATAATATTGAAACTATTGAGCATAAGGCAATGCAGATTAAAAAAGCGCTCCCGCAGGCAACGATCGGCATAGGCCACGGCAGAATGACTGAGGAACAGCTTTCATCTGTCTGGAATCAGCTTTTAAATGGCGAGATTGATATTCTTGTCTGCACGACGATTATTGAAACAGGTGTTGACGTGCCCAACTGCAACACGCTCATTATTGAAAATGCCGACCGTATGGGACTTGCCCAGCTTCATCAGATACGTGGCAGAGTAGGCAGATCATCAAGACGTGCGTATGCTTATTTCACCTTTACAAGAGGTAAGGAGCTTACGGATATTGCAACAAGACGACTTGAAGCAATCAGAGAATATACCGAGTTTGGCTCAGGCTTTAAAATTGCAATGCGTGACCTTGAGATACGAGGCGCCGGCTCACTGCTCGGCAGCAAACAGCATGGGCATATGGAGGCTGTCGGCTATGATATGTACCTTAAACTGCTTGAAGAGGCTGTGGCTATGGAGAAGGGCGAGCTTAAGGAGGAAGAAACCGAGGAAAAGGAATGTCTCATAGACGTTGCGATAGATGCGCATATCCCCGAAGATTATATTGCTTCAACTGCTCACCGCCTTTCAATGTATAAGAGAATTGCAAATATTAAAAATGATGAGGATGCAAATGACGTTTATGACGAGCTTACGGACCGCTTTGGCCAGCCGCCGTCAGCAGTCTGGGGACTTATTGAAATTGCACTTTTGCGCAATACGGCTATCGGTCTTAATATCACTGAGGTTATTCAGCGAAACGGCTCACTTCTTTTCTATTCCAAAGATGTTGATATAAAAACTGCGGCAATACTCAATGCTTTTATGAAAGGCAGAGTTACCCTTTCGGCAGGAAAGAAGCCGTATATCGCCGTAAGGCTTTCAAACAATGAGTCAAATCTCGAAACACTAAGAGAGACCCTGAAGCTGATGAAACAGGCAAAAGAGCATATAAAAGAACAAGAAAATTTGCAATAAATAAAAATGTTTTCAAGGAATTTCCAAGCATTTTTACCCAGTTATTTAAAAAGTTTTTTGGTGGGGCAACTGGGTAAAATTTTATGAACTTTTGTAAACACACAACAAAAGGAGCATTGCTGCTCTTGTCTGGTCTATCTTCCAATTTTCCCGCAGAAATGCTATAATAAAAACAAATCTAAATTTAGACAATGGGAGCAATCCAATGGATATACAAAAACAATTCAATCTTGTTGCCAACGAGTATGATAAAAACCGCAGAAAATTTATACCGTGTTTTGATGATTTTTATATTGGTACAACAAGTCTTATTGCTCGCAACATTGCCACGCCTAAAACAGTATTAGATTTGGGTGCAGGGACGGGGCTGCTATCACAATTTTGGGTTCAGCATTACCCGACAACTGAATTTGTCCTTGTAGATATAGCAGATGAAATGTTAGATGTGGCCCGTAAACGATTTTTAGGTATGGAGAATGTGACCTACCAGGTGTTGAATTACACAAATGAATTACCGTGCAGCAAATTTGATGTTGTTGCTTCGGCTTTATCCATTCACCATTTAGAAGATGAAGATAAGCAAAATTTGTTTGCACAAATTTATGATCATCTACCGAGTGGTGGTTTGTTTGTGAATTATGATCAATTTTGCGCTGGGCAACCCGAAATGGATCAATGGATCAA
>JAFLSA010000091.1 GCA_022511185.1 Eubacterium sp. | reverse complement strand
TCTCCTTACAGTAGGTGAGATGAGTAATTATATTACTCAGTCTGCACTTGATAACGGGGTGAAAAATGCATTTCATTTTGACAGTAAGGAAGAGCTTACCGATAAACTTCTTGAGATTTTAGAGGTGGGCGACACTGTAGTCTTTAAGGCTTCAAGAGGAATGAAGCTTGAGGAAGTAATCCATAATGTATATGATAGGTGGGGAAAATAAATGAACAGTACAATTGCTTTAATCATCAGTATCGTAATAGCCTTCGGCATAACGGCCGCATTAGGCTTTGTAATTATTCCGTGGCTTAGAAAGCTAAAATTCGGACAGACTATTTTAGAGATCGGTCCGTCATGGCACAAGTCAAAGCAGGGCACACCTAATATGGGCGGACTTATGTTTATAATCGGCATTATCCTCTCTTTTGCTGCAACGTGCTTAACGGTTCACTTTACAGGCGGCAGCATTGAAAGTGAGTTTTCTATCCTTGCCATAGGACGTCCTGAGCTCGTACTTCTTCTTGCAGGACTTTGCCTTGCACTCGGCTTTGGTATCGTCGGCTTTGCTGATGATTTTATCAAAATCAAGCTGAAGAGAAATGAAGGCCTTTCCGCAAAGCAAAAGACCGTGGGTCAGCTTATTATGACACTCGGTTATACAATGACCCTTTGGTTTTCACACAATACAATATGGTATATTCCGTTTATCGGTGTGTTTTCTTTTGAAAGAAATGTTTTTACAGGTATCATATTCTGGGTTCTTTCATTTTTCATCATCTACGGTACTGTGAATTCAGTTAACCTCACAGACGGCATTGACGGACTTTGCTCCTCAGTTACAACTACTGTAGCAATTTCATTTATCGTTCTTGGATTTATACAGAATTTTACAGGACTTAAAATATTTGCAGGCGCGCTTCTCGGCGGTGTTCTCGGCTTTCTTTGCTGGAACTGGAACCCTGCAAAAACCTTTATGGGTGACACAGGTTCGCTTTTCTTAGGTGGTATGGTCGTTGCACTCGGCTATATCGTGAAATGTCCGCTTATTCTTCTTCCTGTCGGTATCGTCTACGTTTGCGAGACTATGAGCGATATTATCCAGATAGGCTATTTCAAAATCACACACGGCAAGCGTATTTTCAAAATGGCACCTATTCATCATCACTTTGAGATGTGCGGCTGGAAGGAAAAGAAAATATGCGTTATCTTTTCCCTCGTCAATGCGATCGGCTGCGCAGTCGGTGTTCTTCTTCTATATTTCGGTAATTTCAAATAATAATTTTTAAAATAATTTTTGAAAGGAGTGTTACAGTATGCCTGAAAGAATGTCTGATGACACCTCAAAAATCATTAAGACAAGCAGAAAAAAATCAAAGGGCATAAGTAAAGACGATATATTTATCACAGGAAGTATTGATATACCGTTTCTTGCTTTAACGATTGCACTTTTGACAATCGGACTCGTTATGCTCTTTTCAGCATCTTATCCATATGCGTACTATAAACATAACCACGATTCGTTTTACTTTTTTACACGCCAGATTATTTTTGCGGTTGTTGGTCTGATTGCGATGTTCGTAATGTCCAAATTTAACTATAAGCTCCTCAAGGTAGTTGTCGTTCCGCTTTTGGCAGTGACAATTCTTTTGCTGATAATCGTTCTTTTTTATCACACAAATGTCGGCGGCGCAGATGACTCCGATTTCAAACGCTGGATACCGTTACCGGGAGGTTTTACGTTTCAGCCCTCCGACCTTGCAAAGTTTACACTCATACTCACCTTCGCATCGTATATAAGTAATTATTACGGCAAAATGAGAAAATTCAGGTATGGCATACTTTATCCGCTTGGAATTATAGCAATTTTCTGCGGACTCATTTTCCTTGAGCATCATATGTCATGTACAATTCTGATGTTCTTTATCGGCGCAACGCTTATGTTTGTCGGCGGAAGCGACTGGAAGCTCTTCGCATTTGGCGTTGCCCTTTTGATACTCGTAATTTTTGTTGTAGTCACGTTTCCTGAGATGATTGAAAACTATGCAGGCGACAGAATCAAGGCTTGGCTTGATAAGGATTTTGACCCTTCAGGCGGCAGATGGCAAACAAACAATTCGCTTTATGCAATCGGTTCAGGTGGCTTTTTCGGAACAGGACTTGGCAATTCAAAGCAAAAGTACCTTTACGTTTCCGAGCCGCAAAACGACTTTATCTTTTCAATTGTATGTGAGGAGCTTGGCTTTTTAGGCGCGGCAATTATTATATTCCTGTTCGGTGCGCTTGTTGTTCGCGGTTTCATTATTGCGGCAAGATGTCACGATAAATTCGGCGGTTTACTTACTATCGGTGTCGTTGCACAGATTGGTATTCAGGTCGCATTTAACATTATGGTAGTAACAGATACTATTCCGAATACAGGTATTGCACTTCCGTTTTTCTCCTACGGTGGTACGGCAATTCTAATGCTTCTGTTTGAAAGCGGAGTTGTCCTGTCCGTATCACGAAAGTCAAGTCAACAAAAGGTATAGGCAAAGCAAACCAGATCCAAAATGCCTAAAACTGCTTAAGAGGTGAGAATATGAAAATTCTATTTGCAACAGGGGGCACAGCAGGTCACATCAATCCTGCACTTGCCGTTGCCTCATATATCAGAGAAACAAACACTGATGCCGAGATTCTTTTTATCGGAACTAAAGATCATATGGAGGCAAGGTTAGTGCCCGATGCAGGATTTGATTTTAAAACGATTGAGATATCAGGCTTCAGGCGCTCACTTTCACCAAAGGCCATTGTCCATAATATTAAAACTGTTTTAAGGCTGATGAAGTCAACAGGTGAGAGCAAGAAAATCATTTGCGAATTTAATCCCGATGTTGTTGTCGGCTTTGGCGGATACGTTTCAGGTCCCGTTCTTCAGACTGCGGTTAAAATGGGTATTCCCTCCTGCATTCACGAGCAGAATGCTTTTCCGGGCATAACCAATAAAACTCTCGCTAAAGAGGTTGACAGGGTAATGCTCACCGTTGAGGATGCCAAAAATCACCTTGAAGCAAAGAATGAGCCTGTAGTCACAGGTCTTCCTGTTCGTGGCGAGCTTCTTAATGCTGACAGGGATATGGCAAGAGCACAGTTAGGTATTCCTGATGATAAATATTTAGTGCTTTCTTTCGGCGGTTCACTCGGTGCAAGACCGCTTAATGAAGCAATGTTTGATATTCTCTTAAAAAGTGCCGATACCGGTAAGTATTGCCACATTCATTCAGTCGGCACGAACGGCACGGATTTTCTCAAAAAGTTTGAGGAGAAAGGCTTTGTTGACGGTAAAAAGGGAACAGTTGAGGTAAGACAGTACATAGACAATATGGATATCTGTATGGCTGCTGCTGATTTAGTTATCGGCAGGGCAGGTGCATCATCACTTTCTGAAATTGAAGCGATGGGCAAGGCATCAATTCTTATTCCGTCACCGTACGTTGCCGAAAATCATCAGTACCATAACGCAATGGCACTCGTTAACAGAAACGCAGGCTGTGTCATTGAGGAAAAGGATTTAACCTCAGAAGTCTTAAACGATAAAATCAACGGGCTTTTGTCAGATAATAAGAAACTTAAAGAAATTGAAAATAATGCAAAGGCAATGGCAATAACAGATTCGAGAGAACGTATTGCTTCAATCATTCTTTCACTTATCAAATAAATAGCAAAAAAATCACCGACGCATATTATATGGTGATAAGGAATTTTCCTTATTCCCACAGATGCAGAGGTGATTTAATGGAAATATTTAAAATTAACGGTCAGCAAAAGCTGTCAGGTGAGGTTACACTACACGGTGCAAAAAATTCGGCACTGCCGATACTATGCGCATCAATACTTATAAAAGGTCAAAGCATAATACATAATTGCCCTGATTTAAGCGATGTTAGGGCCACGTTAAAAATACTTGAGGATTTAGGCTGTACCGTGACACGCCAGGGTGATACAGTCACGATTGATGCAACAGATATAACTGCCTCTCAGATTGACGAGAGTGTTATGCGAACAATGCGTTCATCAATTTTATTTTTAGGCTCGCTCATTTCAAGAACAGGCTGTGCTTCAATTTATCTTCCCGGCGGATGTGATATCGGCACACGCCCTGTTGATATGCACATTAAAGCACTCAAAAGTCTTGGCGCAACTATTACTGAAAACGGTTCAAGCATTACCTGCTGTGCCGACAGATTAACAGGTGCAAAAATTATTTTGCCGTTTGCATCAGTCGGCGCAACGGAAAATATTATCATTGCCTCGGCAATATCAAAGGGCAAAACTACGATTATCAATCCTGCAAGAGAGCCTGAGATTTGCGACCTTGCAGAATTTCTTAACAAATGCGGTGCAAGAATTTACGGCGCGGGGGAGACAACGATTGAAATTGAAGGCGTTGAAAGGCTTTATCCCTGCGAGCACAGAATTATCCCCGACAGAATTTTAGCCTCAACTTATATGAGTGCCTGTGCGGCAACCGGCTCTCAGATAGTTATTAAAGATGTAAGACCTACGCATCTGTCTCCCGTTTTTCCTGTGTTTAATGAGATGGGATGCAGGCTGTATCTGGGTCATAATGAATTGAAGGTAGAGGCACCAAAAAGGCTAAGGCGTGTAAAAATGATTAAAACAATGCCCTATCCTGCATTTCCTACTGACTCACAGTCACCCGTCACGGCGGCGCTTTCTGTCGCAAGGGGAACGTCTGTTATAAAAGAAAATATATTTGAAAACAGATTTCGCTTTGCCGCTCAGCTAAACCGCTTCGGTGCAGATATCGACATTAATGAACAAATGGCTGTAATCAATGGAGTGAAAACACTTCACGGCGCCGACGTTTATGCCACCGATTTGCGTGGTGGCGCGGCGTTAGTTATTGCAGGCCTTGTCGCCCAGGGGGAGACAACGATTCATTCCATTGAGCATATCGACAGAGGATATGAAAAGTTTGAAGATAATTTAAAACGATTAGGTGCAGATATTAAGAGGATGAAAGATGAAAAAATCGCAAAAGAAAAGGACACAGAAAAAGGACAGCAGACCGTCGTTCAATGACGCTCAGAGCCTTAATGATTTAGGTATTGAACCGCCAAAAATTTACAGGGAATCACAAAGGGCGATTTATGACAGACATGCTAAAACTCCTGCTAAAAGACGCTCTGCCACTCAGAAAAAAAATAATAAAAATAATCTGACCCGAGCAGAGAAAAGGCATAAGGACACACAAAAGCGCAAAAAGAGAAACACCTTTAGAAAGGTACTTATCTGGCTCGTTGTAATAATTACGATCGCTTCTGTTGGTACAGTTCTTTCTCTGACAGTCTTTTTCCAGATTAATGAGATAACCGTCGGCGGTAATACGATATATACTGAAGAAGAAATACTTGCTCAGTGCACAATTGACCGGGGCGAAAACCTGTTTTTGTCAGATACCAAAACTGCAAAAGAGATGCTTGAACAAAACCTCCCTTATATATATAATGCCGAGCTTAAAAGAAAATTACCGTATACTATAGAAATAAATATAACTGAGGCTGAGCCGGCATTTTCAATAAGAAATAAAGATAAAACTTATATTCTCCTTGATGATAACTTTAAGGTACTTGAAACCGATGCAAAAAAAGCAAAGGGTATCACAATCAGCAAGGCTGTGATTAATAAAGCAGACTTAGGCAGACAGATAGCTTTTAAAGATGCTGATGTAGACGACTGCCTTAATAAGCTCGCAACAGTAGTTAAGGACAATAGCTTTGGCGAGATAACGGCAATCTATTGCAACAATATCAGTGATAATTACGTGGTTTATGACGGCAGGATTGAATTCAAGCTTGGTACCTGCGAGAACCTTGAAAACAAAATTTATCAGGGCTTGACAGCGTGTGAAAAGCTCAACCAGTCAAACCCAAACGCAAAGGGCATTATGACAATAACAGGTGACAAGTCATTATACTTTACAGAGAAATAGCTGTAAAGGTAAATACTTGTCGAAATAATAGACAATTGTGTATTACTGTGGATATTATACAAAGACAGCTCGAAGTTATTTTAAAAGATTGTCAAAATTCTTAAAAATAATTGTAAAAAAGTATTGCAAAAAGATTACAATATTGTTACAATAGGGACTGTAGCGAATCGAGTGACTACTCGAATGACGATTTAGACTAAAAATACATAAGGAGAATTAAATGATGGGACGTTATGAAATCGACACAGAAGATTCAAAGGTAGTACAGATTAAAGTCGTAGGTGTAGGCGGAGGCGGCGGAAATGCCGTTAACCGCATGGTGCGCTGTAATATTCAGGACGTTGAGTTTGTAGCAGTCAACTCTGATAAGCCTGCACTTGCTAAATCAACTGCAACACATAAAATTCTTATTGGCGAAAAGGTAACAAAGGGTATGGGCGCAGGCGCAAAGCCAGAGGTTGGTGCTCGTGCTGCTGAGGAGAGCAAGGAGGCTCTTACAGACGTTCTTACCGGTTCTGATATGGTATTCATCACAGCAGGTATGGGCGGCGGAACAGGTACAGGTGCTGCTCCTTACATTGCTAAGATTGCCAAGGATATGGGCATTCTTACCGTAGGTGTTGTTACAACTCC
>JAFLSA010000090.1 GCA_022511185.1 Eubacterium sp. | reverse complement strand
CATTTCCTCGGTACAACCTGAGCCGCCGTCACCGTAGCCGAACATATTCATCGTCTGTCCGCCGCTATCCTTATCAATATACGCCTCCCAGTTTTCCTGAATCTGGCTGGGCATATTCCAAGTGATAAAATGAGTCGGCGGAACGCAGGCGAGCACGTCCGTGCCGTCTATTCCGCGCCAAATAAAATTGTTGTGGGGGAAGCGGTTCGTATCGTTCCAGGTGGACATTTTGTTGGAAACGAAGTAGTCCACGCCGCTCTTTTTGAGTATCTGCGGAAGGATCCAGCTATTGCCGAAAACATCCGGAAGCCATGCGTTGTTAACAGTTTTGCCGAACATTCTCTTATAAGTCTGCTGACCGTAAAGGCACTGACGGATAAGTGACTCGGCAGAAGGAACGTTGCAGTCCGGCTCAACGTACATTGCGCCGACCGGCTCAAACTGACCGTTTGCAACCTTTTCCTTAAGCTCTTCAAACACGTCAGGATAATACTTTTCAAGCGTTTCATAAACGTAAGGCTGAGTATGAGTGTACTTGAAATCAGGGTATTTATCCATAAGCCTGAGTTGAATCAGTACCGTTCTCAGATTCTTTTGAACAGCGTGAATTCTTCGCCAGTAATATGCGATATCAAGATGTGAATGTGCGATAAGTGCCACGTCACCGTTACCCTTGTAATTGTCATTTGCAAAGACAACGTCGTTAAGATACCTCTGACATTCCTCAACACCTGTGAGCTCATCTGCCTCAAAGTCGATAAGATTCATTGCGTTGTTAAGCTCTTTATTGAGGAAATTCCTGTAATCCTCGCTAAAAAGTTCACTCTTAGCAACGTCAAGCAAAAGCTCAAAATCCCATACAAGATCCTGAACTGCGTGATTGACTGTGCAGATATATGCGCCCTCAAAAATCTGACGGCAGCCACGAACTGAAAGAGATTCAGGATTACGCTCGTCATCAGGCTTTGAACGGTTATAGCCCATCATTTCAAAATGAAGAGTTTTCTTATCGTCAACGTAAGGTGAAAGGAGCATACGCTCTCTGTTAGGGTCAACACCGCCGATATATTTGCCGTTTACCTTAACGCAGATTTCAGCAGCAGTTTTGAGAGAGAACCAAAGCTCCTTGCCCAGAAGATCTTTTGGTACGTCAACGTCAGCCTTAATAAATGCAGTGCCGTCGGGGGTAAAATACATATCGCCCTTATTAAGCGGTCTGTAATCCTCACTGTAATACTCAAACTCCATTTCAGAAACCTGACGGGCGTCACGAATCATAAGGTTTTTGATTTCCCACTTATTGTCATAGATATATCTTTTCAGCCAGCCGAAGCGAAGGTCGGTCCACTCCTCGGGACGCATTGAACGTCTGACTACTTTAATATGTGCCATAATTCAATCCCCCTTACATATCCTGAAAATAAGGCTTTTTGCGGATTGCAACAACCTTAACGTTTTTCTTTAAATCTTTTTTGATCTGCTCTTCAATCCAAGCAGTACAGCGGTGAAGAATAAGACACTTTGAGCATTCGCCCCTAAAGGTAAGAGTAAGCTCGCCATCTTCAAGCGACACGAATTCTACCCAACCGCCGTCACCTTGCAGCTTTGGCTGTAAAACAGATTCAACATAATTTTGAACTTTATTCATTGTGGTAATCCCCAGCCATATTACTTTTCAATAATTTCTTTAATCGTTGTTCTGATTTGATCAAGTCTTGCCTGAGCGTTAGCTTTGTCAGGGTCAACAATTGAATAATAAACCTTGATTTTAGGCTCTGTGCCTGACGGACGAACTGCCATCCAGGAGCCATCCTGCCATATGTATTTGAGCACGTTTTCCTTTGGCAAATCACGTATGCCTGTGCTGAAATCTACTATGTCATCAATACCGTCAAAAAGTGCCTTGCCTGTATTTCTGAAATACGTCATAAGGCTTTGGATTTTCTCCGCACCGTCCTTACCCTTAAGGACAAAGGAATCGAGGAAGTCAAGGTAATAGCCATATTCATCATAGATTTCGTTAAGACCGTCTACAAGCGTTTTACCCTGATTTTTATACCACGCTGCCATCTGGCAGATAAGCATTGAGGAAACAACAGCATCCTTATCCCTTGCGTGTGTTCCTACAAGGTATCCGTATGACTCCTCATAGCCGATAACAAATTCCTGCTCACCTGTTGCCTCGTACTTATTGATTTTATCGCCGATATATTTAAAACCTGTTAAGGTTTCCTCAATCTGCAAGCCGAATTTCCTGCCGATGTTTGCGCCAAGCTCTGACGTTACGATTGTTTTAATAAGCGTTGATTTACCGCTCAGCTGAGCCTCTTTCATTGAAAGGACAAACTTAACAAGCAGTGCTCCCGTCTGGTTTCCTGTAAAGAGCTTGTAATCATCGCCGTCCTTTACGGCAATACCTACTCTGTCACAGTCAGGGTCAGTACCGAGAACAAGGTCTGCACCGATTTCCTTAGCCTTTTCGATTGCGATTGTAAGTGCATCCTTTTCCTCAGGATTAGGTGAGCGGACTGTTGAAAAATTACCGTCAGGAAGCTCCTGCTCCTTAACGACAGTCACGTCCATACCCTCAAGCATTCTTCTTACAGGGATATTGCCTGTGCCGTGAAGCGGTGTATAGACAATTTTTAAATCACTTTTTTCCTCATAGAGTGACTGCTTTTTAACCTCTGCAAGAAAGGCTGAAAGCTCCTTTTCACCGATATAAGTAATAAGCTCGCTTTCATCAAGGAATGGAATTGTTGAGTAGTCTGTTATGTCATTTATAAATGAGATTGCATTTTTAGCATCCTCTGTGCAGAACTGACAGCCCTTCTCGTCATAAACCTTATAACCGTTATACTCCTTTGGATTGTGTGATGCGGTGAGCATTACACCTGCCGTACAGGAAAGATAATGAGTTGTAAAGGAAAGTACGGGAACGGGCACTACCATTTCATAGATATAAACCTTGATTCCCTGTGAGGCAAAAATACCTGCCGCCGTCTTTGCAAAATACTGAGAATTATTACGCGTGTCATATGCAATTGCGACTGAAATATCGCCGTCATTTTTGCTTTTAAGATATCTTGCAAGGCCGAGAGTTGCTTTGCCGACGGTATATCTATTCATTCTGTTTGAGCCTGCGCCCATAACACCGCGAAGTCCGCCTGTGCCAAAGGCAAGGTCCTTATAAAATCTGTCTTCAATTTCCTTTTCGTCGGTTATTGAGGTAAGCTCTGCTTTTGTGGCTTCATCTGCAAAGTCAAGCCACTGCTGATATTTTTCTTTGTAGTCCATTATATTCTCCTATTGTTTATTTAAAGTACATATAGTACTGACATTTTATCATTCCGTTATAGAGCTTTCGGCGTTTGTCTGCCTTTCTGCCAAAGACCTTTTCAAACTCCTCATCAGGTGAAATTATGCCGTATGACCAGCCGTGCTTGGCGGTAAACTTTTCACCCATTATGCGGTAAAGCCTTTCAGCCTCTCTGATATCGAGCATACGCTCGCCGTACGGCGGATTCGTGATAAGCGTTCCTTTTTCAGTCGTGGGATTAAAATTTTTAATATCCTTTTCCTCAAGCCTTAAAAATTTATCAACCTTAATGCGCTTAGCGTTGTGCATAGTAAGTTCAAGCGCGTGGAAATCAATATCACTGCCGAAGGCTACAAAATCGGTATCCGTCTTAATTATATCGTGACAGCGTTCACGTTCCTGCTTCCATGCGCTTTCAGGAATAAGACCCCAGCGATCACACTCAAAATTCCTGTTTATTCCCGGGGCAATATTATGCGCCATCATTGCGCCTTCAATTAAAATTGTACCGCTTCCGCAGAAAGGGTCATAGAGCGTGTGATAATGCCTGAGCCTTGAAAGGCTGCACAGTGCCGCCGCTAAGGTTTCACGGATAGGTGCATCGTTTGCTTCAGGGCGGTAGCCTCTTTTGTGAAGTCCCCTGCCTGTGGTGTCAAGCATAATGCAAACTTCATCTTTCATAATAGAAAACTGAATCTGATGAACAGGTCCCGTCTCCTCAAACCAAGAGGTATTATACTCTTCCTTAAGCGATTCGACAACTGCTTTTTTAATTATTTTCTGGCAGTCAGGCACTGAATGTAAAACGGAATTTATACTGTAACCCTTTACAGGGAAAGTGTCCTGTGAACCGATGAATTCCGACCATGGAAGAGCCTTAACTCCCTGAAAAAGTTCTTCAAACGTAACTGCCTTGAATCTGTCAAGGACAATCAGTATACGCTCGGAGTATCTGCTGTTTATATTTGCTCTTGCAAGGATATTTTCATTACCCTCGAAAAACACCCTGCCGTTTTCGGCGGAGACATTCTGTGCCTCCATAAATTTAAGTTCATCCGCAACCAGACCTTCTAAGCCTAAAAGGCATGGCGCAACCATTTGTAAATACATATATGAATCCTTTAAATAATTTTGCTTGCGTGCCTTGTTACGTGACAGCCGACATTGACTGCAACAGGAAGTCCGGCAATATGCGTCGGATAAGTTTCAATATTAACGCAAAGCGCTGTTGTTTTACCGCCGAAGCCCTGCGGTCCGATATCAAGAGCGTTTATTTTTTCCAAAAGCTCCCTTTCCATATCGGCATAAAATTCGTCTGTATTTCTTTCAGACACGTTCCTGCAAAGAGCTTTTTTTGCAAGAATTGCGCTGTATTCAAAGTCACCGCCGATACCGACACCGATAACAACAGGCGGACAGGGATTTGAGCCAGCCGTCTTAACGCAGTCAACGATAAAATCAATAATATCCTCACGCTTTGCAGAGGGAGTAAACATTTTGAGCTTGCTCATATTTTCACTGCCGAAGCCCTTTGGCGCGGCTGTAATTTCAATTTTATCGCCGTCAACTATCGTGGTGTGGATAATTGCCGGGGTGTTGTCATTCGTATTAACACGGTTTTTAAATGGATCTGCTACGACTGATTTTCTTAAAAGTCCGTCGGTATAACCCTGACTGACACCGTCGTTGACCGCCTTTTCAAATGAGCCGTTTATGATATGTACGTCCTGTCCGATTTTCGCAAAAATAACTGCCATACCTGTATCCTGACAAACAGGGATATCAAGCTCCTTTGCGGCATCAATATTTTTCTCCAAATCTGAAAGAATTGATTTTGCTGTGTTGTTAGTCTCAACACCCTTTGAGCAGGTTATACACTCAACTAAATCATCGGGTAAAATTTTATTTGCTTTGATTACAAGTTCCCTTACAACCTGTGTGATTTCTTTAGCCTCAATCTCTCTCATAGCTTACCTCATATCAAAAAAGACCGAGTGACTCGGTCTTCCTAATTTATTCACTTGCGGAAATATCATAGAAAACGATTTCATCAGACTTTACATAGCCCTTTTCACGAGCCTTTTGTTCAATATAATCGTCCTTATTCTCATTGTCGAGAACAGCCTGAAGCTCTTTATTTTCCTGCTCCTGCTGTTCAACCTTAAGTGCGATTTCCTGCTTCTGAATTTCCATGCGGCTGATGTCGGCTCTTTGATTAACAACTTTGATTCCAAAGCCTACGAAGCCGGCAATCAAAACTAATGTGAGCACAAAAGTCACGATATTCTTTTTATCCAAGAAAAGTGATTTAAAAGAAATCTTCTTTTTTGTTTTTGTTGTCATTTTCGTTGTCACTTCCCTCATCATAACCGTCGCCCTTGCCTTTTTTATGAAAAGCATTCTTAACTCGTGCGACTATATTATAATATATATTATATAAAGATTGCAACACTTTTTTAAAACTTTTTATCCTATTTTTTACTTTTTTTAACCAAAATTTAATTTTTTTCGCAAGCTTGATTTCTATACTCTTTGTCACGTATCCGAGTGTGAAGGTGTAAAGCAAAAAGCCGATAAAAATTAAAATGAAATTTATTATTCTTATAGAGCCGGAATTGAAGATTAAATAATAGCAAAAAACAACAACCCCGCTGATTATCCAGAAGAGAAAATCAAAAAAGAACCTGTCGTTAAAAACAAGTCTCGGGAGTCTGAAAAAATCAAAAAGAAATCCTAACGAAGCACCGACCAACACAGCATAAAATAAATCCTCACCCACCGAAAAGCCTTTTTAATACTGACATTTTGGTGAATTTTTCATTGTATGTCAGTGAAGAAATTTTGCCGTTTACCGTCATTAAACCTGAGTCGATACTAAGCTCTTCAATGTGCAGAAGCTCTCCTTTTATTACAAGCTCGCCTGTATCACAGATTGCAATAATCTCCTGCTCGTTAAATGCGCCAACGTCACTGATGCCGGTTAATGACAGGCTTGATCTGTTCGTAAGAGTTAGGGTATGCTGTGTTTGATTATCCATAAAAAATCACCTGCTAAATACTATGCAGGTGAAAGGGAATTTATCATATCTGCTCGTACATTTTAAGTGCATCTTCTTTAAGCGCGTGTTCAGTAACAAGCAAAACCTTATATGTTTTTACGTTAGTACCAAGGGAAATTTTAATTTCATCGCCGACTTTAACGTCATATGAGGCTCTGGCAATTTTGCCGTTCACCTCAACCTTGCCGGCATCGCACGCCTCATTTGCAACCGTGCGCCTTTTTATAATCCTTGAAACCTTTAAATATTTGTCTAATCTCATATAATCTGCCAACCTAACATAATAAATAAGGCACCGAATAAACGGTGCCTTAAAATCTCAAAACTTATTTTACAGCGTCCTTAAGAGCTGAACCAGCCTTGAATGAAGGAACCTTTGTCTCCGGAATTGAGATAGCTTCCTTTGTAAGTGGGTTGATGCCTTCACGAGCAGCACGAGTCTTAACAGCGAATGTACCGAAACCAACGAGAGATACCTTATCACCGTCAGCAAGTGCATCCTTAACTGAATCTAAAACTGCTGCTACTGCTGCCTCTGCGTCTTTCTTTGAAAGCTCTGCCTTTGCAGCTACTGCTGCTACGAGTTCTGTTTTATTCATTTAAATTTCCTCCGTTTTTGCTGATTATTAGTCAGCTGATATT
>JAFLSA010000009.1 GCA_022511185.1 Eubacterium sp. | reverse complement strand
AGGTCCCGATACGCCGACGTTGATTACGCAGTCAGGCTCGGACACACCGTGGAAAGCACCTGCCATAAACGGATTATCCTCAGGTGCGTTGCAAAATACAACGAGCTTACCTGCCGCAATGCAGTCATTATCCTTTGTAAGCTCTGCCGCCTCTTTAACCTTTTGTCCCATTATTTTTACTGCATCAAGGTTGATACCTGCTTTCGTTGAGCCGATGTTTACAGAGGAGCATATATGCTCGGTCTGAGCAAGTGCCCGTGGAATTGAGTTAATAAGCTCAAGGTCACCTGCGGCAAAGCCCTTTTGAACCAATGCACTGTAACCGCCGATAAAATTAACACCGATAGTCCTTGCGGCCTTCTCAAGAGTGAGTGCATATTTAACAGGATCACCGCCGCTCACACCTGCAAGTATCGCAATAGGAGTAACGCTGACACGCTTATTTATAATCGGAATACCGTATTCCTTTTCAATCTGCTCGCCTGTTTCAACGAGCTTCTCAGCCTTGGTGCAGATTTTGTCATATATCTTCTCACAGGATTTATCAATGTCTGAATCAGCACAGTCTAAAAGAGAGATACCCATTGTCGTTGTGCGTATATCAAGGCATTCGTCCTGTATCATTCTTATCGTTTCAAGAATATCATTTGTATTTATCAAGGATTTGTCCTCCTAAATTCTGTGCATTGAATTAAAAATTTCTTCGTGCATAGCGTGGATTGAAAGGTTATTATCCTCACCGTATTTTGAAAGCTCATCAGAAAACTTTGTAAATTCAACACTGCTTGATGATATGTCAGCCATCATAATCATACAAAACATATCCTCCATAACAGTCTGAGATACTTCTGTAATATTAATATTGCTTTTTGCACAGATTTCAGATACCTTAGCAAGTATACCTACTGTGTCTTTTCCTACAACTGTTATAACTGCTCGCATAGTCATACCTCCATAAATAGATGTGAAAATTATAACAGAGAAGTAAACTTTTTTCAATAAAGTAAAGAAATATATTTAATTTTTTTTTATTATGTGCTAAAATATGGATACAAATTTTTTGTAGTTCTTAAACAAGAATTAGCGGAAAGGATTTTTTGTGAATTTCAGTAATACTATTGACCTGCATACGCACAGCATTTTCAGCTTTGACGGCAATGATTCCTGTGAAAAGCTGTGCCAAAGTGCAATTGAAAAGGGCGTTCGTGTGCTTGCAATTACCGACCACTGTGACATTGACGGCGCTGATATAGATGCTGACGCACTTTGCTCCTCTCAAATCAAAGAGCTGTCATTTTTGCAGGAAAAGTACAAGAACAGCCTTTGCCTTTTAAAAGGTCTTGAAATCGGGCAGGGTATATACAGAAAAGAGCTTACTCAGCGTATTTTAAAAGACTATAGCTATGATTTTATTTTAGGCTCACTTCATAATCTTGAGAATATGGAGGATTTCTATTTTCTTGATTACAGTAAATTTGACGTGTATAAGCTTCTTATGCAGTATTTTGAAGGACTGTTCGAGCTCTCTGAATGGGACGTCTCCTTTGACTCTCTTGCTCATCTCACATATCCTTTAAGGTATATAGTCGCCAGGGAAAAGATAGATGTTGATATGTCAAGATTTTCTGAAATCATTGATGCAATTTTTGAAAATCTTGTTAAAAATAAAAAGGCTCTTGAAATAAATACTTCAGGACTTTTTATGGAGCTTTCGGACACGTTACCGAATATCAGCCTTGTAAAACGATTTAAGGAAATAGGCGGGGAGTACGTCACAATAGGCTCTGATTCACATTACGCAGACAGAATTTGTCAGGGTATAGACAAGGGGATTGAAGTCGCTTTTAATGCAGGCTTTCGCAATATTACAATATTTAAAAATCGTCAGCCTATGCTGATACCGATTGAGTGAGGTTACATTATGGATAAATTATTATTACTAATTGAAAAAAATCCAAGACTTACAAACAAGGAAATTGCCACCATGATCGGCACTACTGAAGAAGAGGTAGAGCAAAAGATCCGCCTTTATGAAGAAACGGGAGTTATCAAAGGCTACCGTGCTTTAATTGATAAGGAAAAGGCTAATGCCCAAACTGTTACTGCTCTCATTGAAATTAAGGTTCATCCCAAATATGAGCACGGCTTTGACGAGGTTGCTAACCATATTGCACAGCTTGACGAGGTTGAAAGCATTTATCTTATGAGCGGCGGCTTTGACCTTTGCTGTATGGTAACAGATAAATCTTTTCAGGAGGTTGCAATGTTTGTTGCAAACCGTCTTGCACCTATGGACAGCGTTATGTCAACTGCAACCCATTTTATTTTAAAGAAATACAAGGAGCAGGGAGTTTTCTTCTCTGAACGTACCGCAGACGATAGGGGGAATATTTCCTTTTGATTAACTACGACGAATTTATCAATAAGCGAATTTTAGATATCAAGCCGAGTGGGATAAGACGATTTTTCTCTATTGCCGAGGAAATGGATAACGTTATATCTCTCGGTGTTGGCGAGCCTGATTTCTTGACCCCTTGGCATATCAGGCAAAAGGGTATTGAAAATCTTGAGCGTGGTGCAACGAGATACACCGCGAATGCAGGACTTATTGAGCTTAGAAAAGAAATATCAAAATTTTATAATAACAAATATAATATTGAATATGATCCTAAGAATGAGGTTATGGTAACTGTCGGCGGCTCAGAGGGCATTGATATGTGCATCCGTTCGCTTGTTTGCCCGGGTGATGAGGTGCTTGTTGTTGAGCCTTCCTTTGTCTGCTATAAGCCGATTGTTGAAATGTGCGGCGGTGTTGCCGTGCCTATCGAAACTAAGAATGAAAATAACTTCAGGCTTACAGCAAAGGAGCTTGAGGACGCTATCACTGATAAAACTAAGCTTCTCGTTTTACCTTATCCTAATAACCCGACAGGCGCAGTTATGCGTAAGGATGACCTTGTTGCAATTTCAAGGGTGATTAAGTCGCATAATCTTTTTGTCCTTTCAGACGAGATATACAGCGAGCTCACGTACGGCGATCAGTCCCATTTCTCAATTGCATCAGTTACGGGAATGAAAGAGCGTACAGTCGTTATCAACGGCTTTTCAAAAACCTATTCAATGACTGGCTGGAGGCTTGGCTATGCCTTAGGTCCTGAGCCTGTTATTAAGCAGATGACAAAGCTTCATCAGTATGCAATTATGTCAGCGCCGACCAATTCACAGCACGCCGCTATCGAGGCACTGAGAAATGGCGATGAAGATATACAAAAAATGCTCATCGACTACGATATGAGAAGAAGATATACAGTCAATGCTTTCAGAGAAATCGGACTTGACTGCTTTGAGCCTGAAGGTGCGTTTTATATCTTCCCCTGTATCAAGTCAACAGGCCTTTCCTCAGAGGAATTCTGCGAAAAACTTATTATGAGCAAGCGTGTTGCGGTTGTGCCGGGTAATGCCTTTGGTGATTGTGGTGAAGGCTTTATTCGTGTTTCATATTGCTACTCGATTGAAAATATAAAAGAGGCTGTAAGGCGCATAGGTGAGTTTGTAAAAGAACTTGGAGAAGAAAATGGAAATTAAGGTTAAGGCATACGCTAAAATAAATTTAATGCTTGATATCGTTGCAACACGTACAGACGGCTATCATGATTTGTTTATGATTATGCAAAACATAGGGCTCTATGATACGATTACCGTTACGCAGACGAAATCAAGAAAAATAACCATTTCCTGTAACATTGACGATATACCTTTAGATGAAAGGAATATCGCCCACAAAGCAGCTAAAGCGTTCTTTAAATCAACCAAGATTAAGAACAAAGGGATTAATATTGATATCGTAAAAAGAATTCCGCACGCAGCAGGTCTTGCAGGCGGAAGTGCTGACGGCGCAGGCGTACTCGTTGCGCTTAACGAACTTACAGGTGCAGGCTTGACGGATGATGAACTTTGCGACATAGGTGTTAAAATCGGTGCAGACGTTCCGTTTTGCATCAAAGGTGGTACACTTCTTGCACAGGGAATAGGCGACGTCCTTAACAAAGTTAAGCCACTCAGACGCTGTTATATTTTGATTGCAAAGCCTGATGTCGGTGTGAACACAGGATATGCTTATAAGCAGTTTGATGAGTGCGGTAAGGTACATACTCCTGACAAGCTCGGTATGCTTTGCGCAATGCAGAGCAGAGATTTGGTTGATATTGCATCAAGAATGGAAAACGTTTTTGAACAGTTTATTGACGTGCCTAACAAGGTTGATATCAAGTGCATTATGCGTGAGTGCGGTGCACTCGGCGTATGTATGAGTGGCAGCGGGCCGACAGTTTTCGGCATTTTTGATGATAAAGCTAATGCACAAAAAGCAGCAGGAAAGCTTAAAATTTATGCTAAGGATATTGCAGTTACAACCCCAGTGTCAAAGGGCTGTAAGATTGTGAAGTGATAATATGATATATAATAACGAAAATTTTATAAATGAGTTTAAAACTATTTTAAGCGAACAAAAGCCAAATAAAATTCTCTTCGTTGCAAGTGCTGAGTATGACAGATACAGCTATAGAAAAGCTATTGACGAGCTTTCAATTCCTTGTGTCGCCTTTACCGATTTTGAGCCGTGCCCTGAAATGTCTTCAGTCAAAGCAGGCGTTGAGGTTTTCAAAAATCATAACTGTGATTTTATTGTAACAGTCGGCGGCGGAAGTGCAATGGACGTTGCTAAGGCAATAAAGTATTTTGCTGAGTCAGATGTGAAAATCCTTGCCGTTCCCACAACTGCCGGAACAGGCGCAGAGGTCACACGCTTTGCTGTGCTCTATAATCAAGGCGATAAGGAATCTGTCAGAAGCTATGATATAATTCCCGACTATGCCGTGTTTGATTACATCACTCTTGCATCTTTGCCACGCTATCAAAGAATCGTGACGGGTCTTGATGCCTTTTCACACAGCATTGAGGCGTACTGGTCAGCTAATGCAACAGACGAGAGCAGGAAATACTCGGCAGAGGCTTTAGAGCTTTTTGGCGATTATTTTCAAAAATACCTTGATGATGATAAATCGTCCTATGAGCCTATGATGAAATGCAGTGAGCTTGCAGGCAGAGCAATCAATATTGCGCAGACTGCCGCACCGCACGCTATGAGCTATAAGCTCCATAAGCTGAAGGGCTATCCTCATGGTCAGGCAGTTGCACTTTGCCTTGCGTACATCTGGCAGTATATGCTTGAAAACTCAAGAACAGTAGAGCTTGAATTACTGCTTGCTGAAACTGAAATTATTTCAGGCTTTACCCCTCAAAGCTTCCAAAAATTACTCAGCGATTTAGGACTTTGTAATGATTTAGAACTTACCGAAAATCAGCTTGAGGAATGTGTTAAGGGTGTAAATGTCGAGCGTATGAGCAATCACCCAATGCAGTTTGATTATAGCGATATTGAAAATATTTACCGTTCTTTTTTAAATGTAATTAAATAATAAATATATTATAAATGCCTGTTCTTTCAGTCCGGTTTTGAAAGTACAGGTATTTTTTTATAAAAATATTTCTAAATGACACAGGAAGTACACAAGAGTATAATAATATACAGACGCAGGAGGGTGATAGCAATGTACAAAATTCTTGTTGCTGATGATGAAATAAAAATCAGAGAAACGATTAAGGACTATATGACAGCAAAGGGTATGAGCGTTATTCTTGCTGATAACGGTCAGTCTGCAATTAAGGAGTGTGAATATAACGAATTTGATTTAATTATTCTTGACGTTATGATGCCTGTCGTCGACGGACTGAGAGCTTGTATGAAAATCAGAAAATCAAGCAACGTGCCAATAATTTTTCTTTCTGCTCTCGGTGAGGAATATGACTTATTAAAAGGATTTAATTTCGGTGCTGACGATTATATAGTCAAGCCGTTTCCTCTTTCCGTTTTATATGAAAAATGTATTTCAATGATAAACAGATATAAGGGAATAAACAGAGAGAACAATATCACAGTATCAGGCGTTACGCTTGACCTTAATAAAATGAAAGTATACTGCGGTGATAATGAAATTGATTTGCCGAGCAAGGATTTCACACTCTTAAAATATCTTATGGAAAACAAAGGTATAGTCCTTAACAGAGAATTAATTTTAAACAGAGTGTGGGGATATGATTTTGACGGAGATGTGAGAGTGGTTGATACCCACATCAAAAGAATAAGAAAAGCATTAGGCGAGTATTCAAAATATATAAAAACAGTAATTAACGTAGGTTACTCTTTTGAGGAGGAAAAGCAATGAAAAAGAAAAAAGTATATTTAATAGTAGCTATATCACTTTTAGCATTTTACTGCCTTAGTATATATACGTCGTTTTGTAATGAAAGATCAGCAATCGGCAAACAATTTATGAATTTCTACGAAAGAATAATACAATCCGCAGACGGTGAAAACTGTAATGTTGACGAATATTTAGAGTATTATTCAACATTAAGCGATAATTATCCAACGCTTTTGAGCGTGTATGATTTTGAAGGAAATCTTGTCCGTCAAAGCGGTTCATTTATTAGATTCATTTCTGAAGGAGCAGATAAAGAATTATACATCTATTTAGATGAGTATCTTGATTCAAGCACAAAGCAGAAGCTCACAGACCTTCAAAAGCAAAAAGACTATTATACAATAGAAAACCTTGAATACGTTATTAAAAGTGATGAGATTATTCCTATATCAATGGTAATGGTTAATTCAAATAATCCCTTAGATAAAATCACAGTTCCTATTACCGACAAAGAGAAAATCGCTCCAAACAGTGAGCAGCAGGTTTCTTCAGAAATTATTAATTATTCTTTTATTGATATTGATGAAAATAGCATTGACCACAAAACGTATGACAAAATGCGTAAGGAGCACGATGAATATACATTATATATTAAAGAAAATTTAGAAGAGATTGCATACGGAGGCAGTGAATGCTACGGTATCGGTGAGTGCTGTTTTAAGGGAGTAATTGTAATTCCGGGTGAAATGTACTTTATAAATTTAACTTCAGAGATAAGACCTGTGCTTTATACCTTGAAATCAGCGCAATTCTGGCATTCGGTAGAAACTCAGACAATTTATATTGCGGTACTCGCAATTGCATTGTTTATAGCTGTTAATAAGCTCTACAAGAAAAGCGCACGAATGGAGGAGTCGAAGCAGTCTTTTACAAGCGCTGCCGCACACGAGCTTAAAACACCCCTTGCGGTAATTCAAAATCAGTGTGAATGTGTTATAGAAAATATTTCACCTCAAAAGAATGGTGAATATATTAGCTCAATTTATGCAGAATCGCTGAGAATGAACAAGCTTGTTGCAACGCTTTTACAGTATAACCGCATTGCCTCGGCAGACCGTGTTGATAAGGAAAAATGCTCGCTTTCGGATATTATCAGTAATGAAGTAGAAAAATATAAATCATTTGCAAAAGCAAAAAACATTGAAATTCATTCAGAAATCTGTGATAATGCAACTGTCGTTTGCAACAGTGAGCTGATTTCGCTTGTAGTTGATAATTTCCTTTCAAACGCCGTTAAACATTCTTATGATAATTGTCCCGTTACTGTCAGACTTATAAAGGTAAAAAACAAGTATAAAGTGAGTATATATAATAAAGGTAAGGGAATTAACCCTGAATACAGGAAAAATCTTTGGGATGTTTTTTACCGTGAAGATAAGGCAAGAAACAGCTCCGATAATTCAACAGGAATGGGACTTGCAATCTGTAAGCAGATATTAGAGCTTCATAAATACAAATACGGCTTTGAGCATATCGACGGGGGAGTAGAGTTTTATTTCATAACAGATTAGATTTACCATAGTTATTAATTTTCCACTACTTAACAGGATAGTGGAAATTTTTTTTATTTTTTTAAAAACAACTATTGACAATGTATGGAATATGATGTATAGTATAGAAAACGCAGAAAACCTACTGACATAGTAGGTAATAGGAGGAACTAAAAGTGAGTAAATTATTTTCAAAACTTTTATGCAGTAATTATAAAAATCAGCGAATGTGTATTCAATGTTGTAAATAGCAAAATAAATAATCAATAAAATGAATTAAACATTTAATATGAAAGGAATAAAATAATTATGTCAGAGTACAAATATCATTTTGAAACATTACAGCTTCACGTAGGACAGGAAGAACCGGACCCGGCAACAGATGCAAGGGCAGTTCCGATTTATCAGACAACATCATACGTATTTAAAAACAGTGATCACGCACAGGCAAGATTCAATCTTTCCGACGCTGGTAACATTTACGGCAGACTTACAAATTCAACACAGGACGTTTTTGAAAAGCGTGTCGCAGCCTTAGAGGGCGGCGTAGCAGCTCTTGCAACTGCATCAGGTGCAGCAGCACTTGCTTATACTTTCCAGGCACTTGCTACTGCAGGCGACAATATCGTATCTGCAAAAACAATTTACGGCGGTACATATAACTATTTAGAGCACACATTTAAGCAGTTCGGCGTTACGACAACGTTTGTTGACCCTGATGACTTGTCAAACTTTGAAAATGCAATTCAGGATAATACAAAGGCGATTTTCTTTGAGACACTCGGCAACCCGAATTCAAATTTAGTTGATATTGAAAAGCTTGCCGAAATTGCTCACAGGCACAATATCCCGCTTGTTGTTGACTCAACCTTTGCAACACCTTATCTTTTAAGACCTATTGAGTACGGTGCAGACATCGTTGTTCACTCAGCAACAAAGTTTATCGGCGGTCACGGTACTACACTCGGTGGTGTAATTGTTGACAGCGGTAATTTTGACTGGAAGGCAAGCGGCAAATTCCCACAGATTGCAGACGCTAACCCAAGCTATCACGGCATCAGCTTTGTTGATGCAGTAGGCCCTGCAGCATTTGTAACTTATATCCGTGCTATTCTTCTCCGTGATACAGGTGCAGCAATTTCACCGTTTAACGCATTCATACTCTTACAGGGACTTGAAACACTTTCACTCCGTGTTGAGCGTCACGTTGAAAACACAAAGAAGGTTATCGACTATCTTTTGAACAATCCTAAGGTTGAAAAGGTTAATCATCCAAGTGTTGACGAAAGATATAAGGATTTGTATAACAAATATTTCCCGAACGGCGCAGGCTCAATCTTCACCTTTGAAATCAAGGGCGGCGAAGCAGAAGCAAAGAAGTTTATCGACAGCTTACAAATCTTTTCAATTCTTGCAAACGTTGCTGACGTTAAATCACTCGTTATTCATCCTGCAACAACCACTCACAGCCAGTTAAGTCCTGAGGAGCTTGAGGAACAGGATATCAAGCCAAACACAATCAGACTTTCAATCGGTACTGAGCATATTGATGATATTATTCACGATTTGGATCAGGCATTCAGCGCAATTGATTAATTAATTTTTTAAGGAGATAATACTAATGGCAATCTACAAATCAGCACTCGACCTTGTCGGCAACACACCGCTTGTTGAGGTAAACAATTTTTCTAAGGAAAATAACTTAGAGGCAAAGCTTCTTGCAAAGCTCGAGTATTTTAACCCGGCAGGCTCTGTTAAAGACAGAATTGCAAAGGCAATTATTGAGGACGCAGATGCAAAAGGCATACTTAAAGAAGGCTCAGTAATTATTGAGCCTACGAGCGGTAACACAGGTATCGGTCTTGCGGCTGTTGCTGCTTCGAAGGGATATAGAATCATTATAGCAATGCCTGAAACAATGAGCGTTGAAAGGCGTAATCTGATGAAGGCATACGGCGCAGAGCTTGTACTTACAGATGGCGCAAAGGGTATGAAGGGCGCTATTGCAAAGGCTGAGGAGCTTGCTCAGGAAATCCCGGATTCATTTATTCCCGGTCAGTTCGTAAATCCTGTAAACCCTGCTACACATAAGGCAACCACGGGTCCTGAAATCTGGAACGATACTGAGGGCAAGGTTGATATTTTCGTTGCAGGTGTCGGTACAGGCGGTACGATTTCAGGTGTCGGAGAATATCTTAAATCTAAAAATCCTGACGTAAAGATTGTTGCAGTAGAGCCTGCAAGCTCGCCTGTTCTTTCAAAGGGTCAGGCAGGTCCTCATAAAATTCAGGGTATCGGCGCAGGCTTCGTTCCTGATACACTTAATACAGAGGTTTATGACGAGATTATTACTGTTGAAAATGACGATGCTTTTGCAACAGGCAGAGCATTCGGCAAGGCTGAGGGCGTACTCGTAGGCATTTCAAGTGGTGCGGCTTTGTGGGCAGCTAAGGAGCTCGCAAACAGACCTGAGAATAAGGGCAAGACAATCGTTGCTCTCTTACCTGACACAGGCGACAGATACCTCTCAACTCCACTTTTTTCTGAATAATAAATTTAACTGATATGAAAAAACACAAAGGTTTTTAAGCCTTTGTGTTTTTTGCTATAGTAATTGTTAATAATAATATATAAAAAAAGATTATTTCCTATTGACAAGGTAGGATATTGGTGGTATTATTTCCTATTGAAAAGGTAGGTAATTTAAGATGTTAGTATATGCAGATAACGCGGCTACAACAAAATTAAGTGAAAAATCACTTGATGCAATGATGCCGCTTTTAAAAGAAGATTACGGCAATCCGTCCTCTTTGCATACTGTAGGACAGAAGGCTAAGGAGTATCTTGAAGAGGCAAGAGAGACCGTTGCAAATTTAATCGGTGCAAAGCCAAGGGAGATATATTTTACCTCAGGCGGCAGTGAGGCTGATAATCAGGCTATCAGAACTGCGGCATATCTCGGCGCAAAAAAGGGTAAGAAGCATATCATATCCTCAAAATTTGAGCATCACGCAGTTCTGCACACGTTAAACGCTCTTGAAAAAGAAGGCTTTACAGTAACACTTCTTGACGTTTATTCAAACGGTATCGTTAAGCCTGAAGACGTTGAAAATGCAATCACAGACGAAACGTGCCTTGTTACGATTATGACAGCAAATAATGAGATTGGAACAATTCAGCCGATTGCAGAAATCGGAAAGATTTGCAAAGATAAGGGCGTAATTTTCCATACAGATGCAGTACAGGCAGTCGGTCATATTCCGGTAAACGTTAATGATATGAACGTGGATATGCTTTCAGTATCTGCTCATAAATTCCACGGACCTAAAGGTATCGGTTTTCTTTACGTTAAGACAGGCATACCTGTAAGAAATCTTATTGAGGGCGGCGCACAGGAGCGCGGAAAACGTGCTGGAACTGAAAATACTGCGGCAATCGTCGGTATGGCAGCTGCTATGAAGGATGCTGTAGAAAATCTTGACGAAACTGCAAAAAAGGTTTCAGCAATGCGTGACAGACTTATTGACGGTCTTAAGGGCATTGAAAGAAGCAGAATTAACGGTGATTTAGAAAATCGCCTTCCGGGAACACTTAATATGTGCTTTGAGGGTATTGAAGGTGAAAGCCTGCTCCTTCTTCTTGATGCTCGCGGAATTTGCGCATCAAGCGGCTCGGCCTGTACGAGCGGAAGCCTTGACCCGTCACACGTTCTTCTTTCAATCGGTGTTCCTGTTGAGATTGCGCACGGTTCGCTTCGTCTTTCAATCAGTGAGTACAACACAATGGAGGAAATGGAGCATATTGTAAAATCTGTTCCTGAGGTTGTTTCATACCTTCGCTCAATCTCTCCTGTGTGGGAAAAAATAATGAAAGAAAATAATAACTAAGGAGGAAATTGTTATGGCTCTTTATTCAGAAAAAGTAATGGACCACTTTACAAATCCAAGAAATGTTGGTAAAATTGAAGATGCAGACGGCGTTGGTGAAGTAGGTAACGCTAAATGCGGCGATATTATGAAAATATATATCAAGGTGTCAGACGACGGAATTATTGAGGACGTTAAGTTTAACACCTTTGGCTGTGCATCTGCTATCGCTTCAAGCTCTATGGCTACCGAGATGATTAAAGGTCAGCCTATAGACAAGGCTCTTGAGCTTACTAACAAGGCAGTTGTTGAGGCACTTGACGGTTTGCCACCTGTTAAAATTCACTGCTCAGTGCTTGCAGAAGAAGCTGTTAAAATGGCAGTTAAAAATTATTATGATAAGAAAGGCATCGCATATGACCCTTCACAGTTTTGCGAGGGTAATTGTGAGTGCTGTGGAGAACACTAAATGATTAAGGACATTCAGCAGGAAATTATTAAGTTAAAAAAGGAAAAGGATATTTGTATCTTGGCTCATTGCTATCAGGCGCCTGAGATATTAGAGGTTGCCGATTTTGTTGGCGACTCTTTTGCCCTTTCAGTCGAGGCATCAAAGGTTAAGAACAAAACGGTCATTATGTGCGGAGTTCGCTTTATGGCTGAAACCGTTAAAATCCTTTCACCTGATAAAAAGGTTATACTTTCTAATCCTGACGCAGGGTGTCCTATGGCTGAGATGATGGATAGGGAGGTTATAGCTGAGGTAAAACAGCTTTATCCCGATTATACCGTCGTAGCTTACATAAATACCACAAGCGAGCTTAAGACGATATGTGATGTTTGCGTTACATCATCATCTGCGCTTAAGATTTGCAAAAAAATTGAGAATGACAATATTCTTTTTATTCCTGATTGCAACTTAGGTGACTGGATAGCAAAACAAATGCCTGAAAAGAATTTCAAGCTCCTTAACGGAGGTTGCCCAACACACGCAAAATTCTCTGAGGGTGATGCGCTAAAGGCTAAGAAAAAGCATCCGGATGCTTTGTTTCTTGTCCATCCTGAGTGCAAGCCTGAGGTTGTTGCGCTTGCGGATTACGTAGGTTCAACCACAGGAATTATGGACTTTGCCAAGAACAGCGACGCTAAGGAATTTATTATAGGTACTGAAAACAGTATCGTTACACATCTTCAGCTTCAATGCCCCGACAAGATGTTCTATCCGCTTTCAAAGGACTGCATTTGCCATAATATGAAGGCAACTACTCTCGTTGACGTTCTCAACTGCTGTAAGGGTCAATTCGGTGAGGAAATCACTCTTGACAAGGAAGTTTTCGAGGGCGCAAAAAGATGTATTGATGAAATGATAAGGTTAGGCTAATGAATAAAAAAGCAATTATCGCAATGAGCGGTGGCGTTGATTCCAGCGTTGCCGCTTTTTTAATGAAGGAAAAAGGCTTTGAATGTATCGGCGCAACGATGAAGCTATACGATAACGACGACATCGGTATCAGCAGGGAAAAGACGTGTTGTTCACTTGATGATATCGAGGATGCACGTTCGGTCGCAAGACGGCTTTCAATGCCTTATTACGTCTTTAATTTTAAGGACGAATTTGAAGAAAAGGTAATAAATAAATTTATTTCAACGTATGAAAACGGCGGCACACCAAACCCTTGTATTGATTGCAACAGGTATCTTAAATTTGAAAAGCTGTTTCAGAGAATGAAGGAACTTTCATATGACTACGTTGTCACCGGTCACTATGCAAGAGTTTGTGAGGAGAACGGCTGGTTTTATCTCAAAAAGGGACTTGATTCTACTAAGGATCAAAGCTACGTGCTCTATTCTTTAACTCAAAGTCAGCTTTCACATATTCTTTTTCCACTCGGTGAATATTCAAAATCTGAGATCAGAGATATTGCCGAAGAGCAGGGATTTCTAAACGCAAGGAAAAAGGACAGTCAGGATATTTGCTTTGTTCCCGACGGTAATTACGCCGGCTTTATTGAGGGTTATACAGGCAAAACATACCCAGCAGGAAATTTCATAGACAAACAGGGCAATATTCTCGGTCAGCATCAGGGCATAATCAGGTATACCAACGGTCAGCGCAAGGGTCTCGGAGTGGCGTTCGGTAAGCCAATGTACGTTGCCGATAAGGATATAAAAAACAATACTGTCACACTCTGTACTAACGAAGAGCTTTTTTCAAGTGAGCTTGCCGCAGTTGATTTTAACTGGCTGATTCCTGATCCACCAAAAGAGATCAAATGCAAGGCTCGTGTCAGATACAATATGAAAGAACAGGAAGCAGTAGCATATACCTTAGATAACGGTGAAGTAAAGGTTGTATTCGACTCACCGCAAAGAGCAATAACCAAAGGACAGGCAGTTGTTTTGTACAACAACGACACAGTCCTCGGCGGAGGAACAATAATTTGATAAAAGAACAAGACGGATAGCTTCGCTATCCGTCTTTATTACTTAAATGATTAATATTCAACTTTAACAGGCTTTCCGCCGTTTTCTCTCGATTCATCAGCGAGGTAAACACAAAGGTGTCCTGCAACAGAATCAAAAATTGATGTGCAGGCAAGGCTCGGCTTTTCACCTCTGATGAACTTTACAAAGTCTGCTGTAAGCCTTTCATCACCGCCGCCGTGGCCGCCGTATGCGCCTACCATATC
Organism: Eubacterium sp.; assembly: GCA_022511185.1. Taxonomy (GTDB): domain Bacteria; phylum Bacillota; class Clostridia; order Oscillospirales; family Acutalibacteraceae; genus Eubacterium_R. Next base: position 13,493 of record JAFLSA010000009.1, on the reverse strand, counting down.
GCCTGAAACGTTGAGGTCAACCTCTTCAATATCGCACTCGCCGTTGTGTGCATCAGGTGACGGATTGATTTTTGAAACATAGAACTTCGACTCCTCAAAGTTGCCGTAAATTTCACCCTTAGTACCGATAATATGTATCTTTCTCAGTGACTGCGATGAGCCGCCAACCATATTGTGTGTTCCTGTTGCACCGCTCGCAAAGTTGACGAGTACCGACTGATGATCGACTACGTTGTTATCGCATTTGTACATACATCTTGCATATGGGCTGTCACTCTTCATAAGAGCGATTTTGTCCTCAATCGTTGGGTTATCAATATGCTCAAGCGCATCCCAGACGTAAAATGCCCATCTGTCAGGGTGGTCTATGTAAAGCCTTTTTGTTGAGAAATCGCAGGTATCAACGTGCGGGCAGTCCTTCATACAGATTGTTCCTGCACCCTCAGGAGCATTCTCAGGCTTGAATTGATATTTACTGCCAAAGGAAGAAATTGTAACCGGCTTTGTCTCGCTCATAAACCACATCATAAGGTCAATGTCGTGACAGCATTTTGCAAGGAGCATTGTCGTGTGGCACCTGTCAGAATTGCCCCACTTACCTCTGACGTATGAGGTTGAAAGATGATGATATGAAACGTGTTCTGTCGTCTGAATGTTGATAATATCGCCGATTTCACCGCTTGCAACTCTCTCTTTGATACCGTAGTAAAACGGAGTATATCTCAAAACGTGGCAAATCATTACCTTTGAGTTATTCTTTTTTGCACAGTCAACAAGCTCTCTCATTTCCTCTTCATTAACTGCAAAAGGCTTTTCAAGCAGCATATCATAGCCTGCATTCAAAAGGGGAATTGCAGTTTCAATATGCTGTTCGTCCATCGTGCCGTTGATTATCGTGTCAGCAAGCTTGCCTTTTTTTGCAAGCTCCTGTGCCGATTCAAAGCACATATCCTCGCCAAAGCCGAAATATTCCATACAGTGCTTACGTCTGACAGGGTTAGGATCAGCAACGCCTACAATTTTTAACTGCTCAGGATTCGTTTTTGCAAGCTCGCTGTAGACTAATGCCCTGTGACCTGCGCCGACAATTATTGCTGTTACGGGTGAATTTTGCATTAACTCTTTACCTCTGATATATTTTTTGTTTATTATACAACAATGCATATTAAAAATAAAGACTTATTTTAATATTATTAAACATTGACAGTTTAATATAATAATTTTATAATAATAAAATAGTTTAACGAAAAATTCAGGTGAAGTTTTGAAAAAGCTGCTTGTTTATTTAAAGGGGTATATCGCTCAGTCTGTTCTGGCGCCGCTTTTTAAGCTGTTAGAGGCGTCCTTTGAGCTTATCGTGCCTCTTGTAATTGCTTCAATTATTGATGACGGTATTAACAATAAAGACACATCGTTCATATTAAGCCGAAGTGGTGTGCTTGTTGCGCTTGCGCTTATCGGTATGGTTGCAGCTATAACTGCCCAGTACTTTGCTGCAAAGGCTGCTACAGGCTTTGGCAGGGGACTCAGGCATTCTCTTTACAGTAAAATACAGTCCCTATCATTCAGTGAGCTTGATAGTATTGGAACGTCAACGCTTATTACTCGAATGACGAATGATGTAAATCAGGTTCAAAACGGTGTCAATCTTGTTTTGCGCTTGCTTCTTCGTTCGCCGTTTATTGTTATTGGTGCAATGGTAATGGCGTTTTTTATAGACGTAAAATGCGCACTGATTTTTCTCGTTGCCATTATTCTTTTATCTGCCGTTGTTTTCGGAATTATGGCTTACACGATTCCGAAGCATAAAAATATTCAGTCAAGGCTTGACAGCGTTACGCTCATTACCCGTGAAAATCTTTCAGGCGCAAGAGTTATCAGAGCCTTTACCGGTGAAGAAAATGAAATAGCTGAATTTAACAGGCGTAACACAGCGCTGTCTTCACTTCAAAAGGCTGTCGGCAAAATTTCAGCACTTCTAAATCCTGTCACTTATGTAATCATAAATCTTGCAATCGTTGTTCTTGTATATGCCGGTGCACTTCGTGTTGACGTCGGTGACTTAACACAAGGACAAGTTGTAGCGCTTTATAACTATATGAGCCAGATTCTGATTGAGCTTATTAAGCTTGCAAATCTTATCATCACAGTTACGAAGGCGTTTGCATCTGCCGACAGAATTAATAATGTTTTTGAACAGGAAAACACGCTCGAGCATAACAACAATAGTACTTTGTCAAAATCATATATTGAGTTTGACAATGTTTCACTTACTTATAAAAACGCAGGCGAAAAGACGCTGAGTAATATTTCCTTTACGGCAAACAGGGGAGATGTTGTCGGAATTATCGGCGGTACGGGCTCAGGTAAATCAAGCCTTGTTTCGCTTATCCCTCATTTTTACGATTCGAGTGAAGGCTGCGTGTACGTTGACAGCAAAGACGTAAAGAGCCTTGATGATAATGACCTCAGAGATAAAATCGGCTTTGTTCAGCAGAAATCAGCACTGTTTAAAGGCACTGTGCGCGATAATATGAAATGGGGCAAAAAAGATGCCACCGATGATGAAATAATTGAAGCTTTAAAGCAGGCTCAGATTTATGATATTATTGTAGAAAAAGGCGGGCTTGATTTTGAAATTGAGCAAAACGGCGCAAACCTTTCCGGCGGTCAGAAGCAAAGGCTTTCTGTTGCACGTGCACTTGTCCGAAAGCCTGAAATATTAATTCTTGATGACTCTGCATCTGCTCTTGACTATGCGACTGAGGCAAGGCTAAGAGATGTAATTTATGCTCTTTCCTACAATCCTACAGTTTTTATAGTATCACAGCGTGCATCATCTGTAATGAGTGCTGACAGAATTATCGTTCTTGAGGACGGAGAGTGTGTAGGCTCAGGCTCGCACGATGAACTTCTCAATGACTGTGATGTTTATAACGAGATTTATTCCTCTCAATTTGAAAAGGAGGGTGAATAATGAACAGTAAACAAACGCTAAAAAAAGTAATAGCATATATTGACAAGTACAAATATTTTCTTGCATTATCAATGATATTTGCAGTCATCAGCGTTGCTCTTACACTTTATGCGCCGATACTTGTCGGCAGGGCGATAGACTGTATCGTTTCACAGGGTAACGTTGATTTTGCAGAAATCAGCAGAATACTTTTAAGTCTTGTCATTGTAATAGCGCTAACAGCAATTTTTCAGTGGATGATGAATGTCTGTAATAATAAAATCGCCTTCAACGTTTCAAGAGATTTAAGGCAAAAGGCATTTTCTAAAATAGAAACACTGCCGTTTTCTTACCTTGACAGTAACTCAAAGGGCGATATTGTAAGCCGTGTTATAAATGACGTTGACCAGCTTTCAGACGGTCTTTTGATGGGCTTTACGCAGTTTTTCACAGGTGTTGTTACAATAATCGGCACGATAGGCTTTATGCTTTCAATCAATATGTGGATAACGCTTGTAGTCGTTTTAGTAACACCGCTTTCGTTTTTTATTGCAAGGTTTATTGCTAAGAGAACGTTTAAAATGTTTTCTCTCCAGTCAAAAACAAGGGGCGAACAGACAGCTTTTATTGACGAGATGATTTCAAATCAAAAGGTTGCAGACGCCTATAATATGGACGATGACAATCTGAAACACTTTGACGATATTAACAACAGGCTTGCAGATTATTCCTTAAAGGCGACCTTCTTTTCGTCAATAACAAACCCTGCAACACGTTTTGTGAACAGCATTGTTTATGCCGCAGTTGCTCTTTTCGGTGCGATATTAGCAGTCAAAGGCGGAATAACGGTAGGCATACTTTCAAGCTTTTTAGCGTATGCAAACCAGTACACGAAGCCGTTTAACGAAATCAGCTCCGTTGTTACTGAGCTTCAGAATGCGCTTGCCTGCGCAGCACGTGTTTTTGAGCTTATTGAAGAAGAAAGCGTTACTCCTGATAATGTAAATGCGATTAATCTTGAAAATCCGCAGGGCGAAATTGAAATCAGAAATCTTGCATTTTCGTATTCGCCTGATAAAGACCTTATAACGAATCTTAATCTGAAGGTAAAAAAGGGTATGACCGTTGCAATTGTCGGCCCGACTGGTTGCGGAAAAACAACACTTATTAATCTTTTGATGAGATTTTATGATGCGAACAGCGGTGAGATTTTGCTTGACGGCACCAACGTTTCTGATATCACAAGAAATTCGCTTAGAAAAAATATTGGTATGGTATTACAGGATACATGGCTTAAAAGCGGTACGATTGCTGAGAACATAAGGCTCGGCAATTCTTCTGCAACTGATGATGAAGTCAGGGGTGCCGCAAAGGCTGCACACGCTCATTCCTTTATAAAGCGCTTGCCACAGGGGTATGACACTTTTATCGGCGAGGACGGCGGCTCACTCTCGCAGGGGCAAAAGCAGCTTTTATGTATCACACGCCTTATGCTTTCACCACCGCCGATTTTGATACTTGATGAGGCTACTTCGTCAATAGATACAAGAACGGAAATTAAAATTCAAAGGGCGTTTAATAAACTGATGAACGGCAGGACAACTTTTATCGTTGCACACCGCCTTTCAACAATAAAAAATGCTGATGTTATTCTCGTTATGAATGACGGCAATATAATAGAACAGGGAAATCACAGGGAGCTGTTTGAGAAAAAAGGTTTTTATTATACCTTATATAACTCACAGTTTCCTAATAATAAATAAATTTTTGAGAGGTCATTATGGATATTACCATTGTAGGAGCAGGAAAGCTCGGAAAAAGGCTTGCAAAATTACTTTCAGAGGAAAATCATAATATAACTGTCATTGATATCAGGGAAGACATTGTTGACCAAATGGTTGAAACGTATGATGTTCAGGGTGTTTTCGGAAGCGGAACACATTGCGATGTCTTGGCAGAATCTAATATTAAATCGGCTGATCTGCTGATTGCAACAACTCCGTCTGATGAGAACAATATTCTCTCCTGCCTTATTGCAAGAAGAATGGGAGTAGCAAATACTATTGCCAGAGTCCGTGACCCCGAATATTTAAGACAGACTAATTTTATGCGTAACGAGCTTGGTATTTCAATGATGATAAATCCCGATTACGCCGGTGCGCTTGAAATTTTCAGAATGCTTCAGTTCCCGTCTGTAATAAATATTGAGACCTTTTCAAAGGGCAGAATTGATATGGCTGAAATCAAGATTAATAAAGAAAGTCCTGTCAATGACGTCAAGATAAGTGATATTTCATCAGATTACCGTGACAGAATGCTGATTTGCGCCGTGAAACGTAATGACGAAATATTTATCCCTAACGGCGACTTTGTTATTAAGGAAAATGATAGGATCCATATAACCGGCTCGCATAAGTATCTCGGTAAAATTGTTAAATATCTTTCAGGGAAAAAGAGCTCAAGCATAAAAAACGTTATGCTTATCGGCGGTTCAAGAATTACTATCTACCTTGCAAACCTTTTGGCGTCAATAGGTAAGAATGTTATCATCGTTGAAAAAAATAATAATAAATGTAAAAGAATATGTGAGTATTGCCCGAATGCTTCCGTCCTTTGCGGTGACGCTAACGATTATGACTTTCTTTTGGAAATCGGAATTGAGAGAATGGATGCAGTCGTTACCTTAACCGACACCGACGAAACAAATTTTCTCATTTCTATGTATTCAAAAAATGTCGGTGTTTCAAAGAATGTAACTAAAATTAATAATCCGAATCTTGCAAAAATGCTTGATGAAATGGGCAGAGATTCCCATATAAATATTTCAGAAATTACAGGCGATACGATTACGCAGTATGTTCGTGCAAAAAAGAGCGTTAATTCGTCATATATGCGAACTCTTTATAACCTTGTTGACGGTCAGATAGAGGCAATTGAATTTGAAACCGGTGATTACGTTTCCTTTATCGGTAAGCCTTTGTCATCAATTAAGCTTAAAAAGAATGTGCTTGTTGCAGCAATAAACCGCAAAAATAAAATAATCTTCCCGAGCGGTGATGATACGGTCGAAAAAGGCGATATAGTTATCGTCGTTTCTAAGGAACATAAGCTCAATAATCTTAACGATATTCTTGCGTAATAGGTGACATTATGAACTATAAATCTGTTTTTTACGTATTAGGTCAAATACTGATGATTCTCGGACTGCTTATGTTATTACCGCTCGCGGTGGGAATTTATTACAGTGTGCACGGCTTTTCAGAAGCGTCATATCTGAGCTTTATTATTCCAATAGTACTGTTGTTAGTAATTGGCTTTATTATGAGGGGTAGAAGGCAAAAAAATATACGTATATATTCAAAGGAAGGCTTTGTTGTATGCGGCATCGGTTGGTTATTGGTATCGCTTTTTGGTGCACTTCCCTTTGTTATCAGCGGAGCTATCCCGAATTTCATTGACGCCTTTTTTGAATCTGCATCCGGCTTTTCAACAACAGGTGCATCAATTTTAAATGAAATTCAAAGTCTTCCAAAATCAATCCTCTTCTGGAGAAGCTTTACTCACTGGATAGGCGGTATGGGTATTCTTGTCTTTCTGATAGCAATAATTCCAAAATCCCGTGGCAACTCAATGTTTGTTATGAAGGCTGAAATGCCTGGTCCAAAAGCCGGAAAAATATCTGCTAAAATTTCACAGAGTGCAAGAATACTTTACATTATCTATTTTGCCATAACCATTGCTGAAATTTTAGTGCTCTTTATCGGCGGCAAAATTACCGGTACAAATCTCCGTTTTTATGACAGTGTTGTAACTGCATTTTCTACTGCGGGCACAGGCGGCTTTGCAGTTCTTAATAATTCAATCTTAGGCTATCACAGTCCCTTTGTTGAATGGGTTATAATAGTATTTATGTTCCTTTTTGGAATTAACTTTAACTTATACTTTTATATCCTTACAAAACGCTTCAGCTTAGCATATAAAGATGAGGAGTTTAAAATATATCTCTTTGTCAATATAGCTGCTGTAACGCTCATTACACTCAACATTATGAGTCTTTATAATAATATCGGAGATGCGATAAGGGATTCATTTTTCACCGTCAATGCGGTAATGAGTACAACAGGCTTCTCAACAGCTGATTTCAACGTCTGGCCGACCTTCTCAAAGGTGCTGATAGTAATTCTTATGTTTGTCGGCTCGTCGGCTGGCTCAACTGGCGGCGGTATGAAGGTATCAAGAATTGCTCTTTATCTCAAGCAGGTAAACAGAGATTTAAAGCAGATGATTCATCCTCATGAGGTAGTTAATGTAAGAATGAACAAAAGGGTAGTTGATGGCAACGTAATGAAGGGCGTCAATTCATATTTTACAGCTCATATTATTACGATTGCTATTTCACTGATTTTAATTTCTCTTAACGGCTTTGATTTCACCACAACTTTTACAAGTGTTATCACTTGCATTAACAATGTCGGACCGGGTCTTGAGATGGTAGGTCCAACAGGCAATTATGCCGACTTCAGCGTATTTTCAAAGCTTGTATTAGTGTTCGATATGCTTGCAGGAAGGCTTGAACTTTTCCCGATACTCCTCTTGTTCTCACCAAATACATGGAAGAAGACATAATAAAAATTTCAACGGTGTTCCTGTCATATTATAGGGGAGAACATTATCCTCCCGTTAAAAAATCCCTGAGCATTTTTGCTCAGGGATTTTTCTTGATATAAACCAATAAAAACACCGGCCATTAATGACCGGTGTTGGTAAACGAAACTTAATCGTTATTGTTATTTTCTTTGAAAGCCTGTTCCTTAGCATTCTGCTCAGCAAGTCTGTCAGCACGCTTGTCAGCAAGCTCAACAATCATCTGCTGCTGCATCTTGCCGTGGATAGGATAGAGGATAAAGGATAAGCCGTAGAATCCACGAGCGATTGCAGGAAGGATACAGAAGATAGCCCAGATACCGTTAAGCATTGTCGGGTCAGTCTGAGGGATAGCGTTGCCGAGTGAGTCTGTAAGCGGTACGTAGTGAATCCAAGTAAGTACCATACCTGAAAGCCAGCCTGTTACAGAGGTGGCGAGCTTACCGAAATAACCCTGTACTGTTGTTACAAGAGCTTCGTTTCTTAAGCCGTGCTTCCATTCCATATAGTCGAGAGCCTCAGCACTAAGAATCGGGTTACAAACCTGGATAATCTTATTTGGAAGTCCGCAAATCGTTAAAGCGAAGATACACCACATAAGGTTGAATATGTAATGGTCATTAAAGGTTTGACCAAACGGGTGATAGCCTATAAAGAATGTAACCATATAGACAACACCGCCGAATACACCTGCGCCGATTGCTGTTAACCTTGCGCCAAACTTTTTAACAAGGGTAGCCGCAAACGGAACCATAACGTAGTTTGGAATACCGGTGAAAAGTCCACAGATAGTTTGGTTCATAAGTGAGCCTGTATTGTTAAGCCAGAAATACTGTTCAGATGATCCGCCGACTGCTTTGAACTGGTTGAAGAAGTCAGAAAGGATAATTGCAAAAAGAGGTCTATTGGTGAAGATGTTTTTGATAGAACCGAGAACTGAAGTCTCGTTCATTTCCTCACGGCTCATAAGAGGCACACGCTCTCTCATATTAAAGAAACCAAAAATTGTGAACACGCTGGCAATAGCGAGCATAAAGTAAGCAAAGCCGGTGTAGATACCCTTCATCGTGATCTTATCACTGACTTTAGGAAGAAGAGTAACGAGGATTGGAACGAAAGACGGAAGCCACGTACCGAAAAGCTCAACGAACTTTGTTATGGTAATAAGATTATTACGCTCATCAGTGTTTGGAGTGATGTTATAAATCATAAGGTTCCAAGCACCGAAATAGCTCATGCCAAGACCGTAAATTACGATAGCAACAGCCGCCCAAATGATTTTCTGTGTTGAATTGATATCAGGCGCAGTAAACATCATTGCACCACCGACTACCCAGAGCGGAAGCGGAATGATAAAGAACGGTCTGATACGTCCCCATCTTGTACGAGTACGGTCAATGATGAGACCTGAGATGGTATCATCAAGAGCATCATATATGGATGCAAATAAGTTAATGTTTGCATAAGCAGTTGTATTGAGCTTAAGGAACTGAATCATAAAGAATTCCTTGAAAGCACTAACAAACTGACTCAAATTCTTTTGTCCGAAATTAACAAGAACATAAGCGGCAATTTCCTTTGGAGTAAGGTAACGCTTATGAGTATAGGCGAGTTTATCAAGCTCGTCCATTTCGGCCTGTGTTAATTCGTCAGTAATGATTTCTTCAGCCAAGATATTCCCTCATTTCTTTAGGTGAACTTTATATAAACAAAATCCAACCTATGAATTGTTAGTAACATACTTATACTATCATATTAATAAAGTGAAATCAATACTTTTTTAATTCCAAAATATATTTTTATTACATACAAAATATAAGTTGCAGATATTGTTGAATTTAGATTAATTATATTTGAAATTGTATTGACATTCAGCGAAAATAATTATAAAATACTTGAGTAACTAAGTTTTTTGAAAGGGGTGCCTTTAATGGCAAGTACCTGTCCTAATTGCGGAAAAAAATTACATTTCTGGGATATTAAAGCCGAATGCTCTGCCTGCGGTGTATCAATACCTAATTTTAACTGGCAGGAGAGACTTGAGGAGGATAATATCAGAGCTGAAAAGCAGTTTGCTATTTTCAATAAAACAATGAACAGAATTGCTTATTCAATTTACGGAACAAAGCTTCGTATCGTAAGGCTCATACTTACGTTTTTACCTGCTATCGGTTTTATTCTTCCGTGGGCTGCTCTTAAGAGTGACGGCGCAAGCTTTGAGGTAACTATAATTTCACTTAGCGGCAAGAATGCTCTTATTCAATTCTTTACAAGCTTTTTCGGTAACATTGGTTTATATATCACAAATATGAAGCTTGAAGGCTTCGGTGGCCCTGTTACACTTGGTGTTTTGGGATATATTCTTTTCGTTCTCAGCGCACTTCTTATTGTAATTGCATTTTTCCTTAACATTATAATGTGTAAGAAGCCTAAGACAAAGTCAACTGTCGTTTTTGATATTCTTTCAATTACGGCTTCGGTTGCGGCAGTTGTTTGCTTTGTAATGAGCGGTTCGCTCGCTGCAGAGTTCACTGCATATAACTTTGGTGATTTTGCTGTAATCAACGGTAGCGCTGCAATCTCCTGGGGCTACTTCGTAGCACTTGCTCTTTTACTTGTTGCAACCGGTGTTAATATCGCTGTTGCCAAGGCACCTGCTAAGAGTGATGAAACTCTTGAAGAAGAGAGACTTGCACGCAAGGCTGTAAAAGAAGAAAAGGAACGCAAGAAGCAAGCTGAAAAAGAAAAGGCTCGTGAAGAGGCTTCAAAGCTTGCCGCTGAAGAAGAAGCTAAAAAGGTTGAAGAGGCTAAGGCAAAGCTTGCTGCCGACGCCGAGAAAAAGAAGAAATAAGCTTTTGAATATATAGGGAGCAGGCGTTGCTCCCTTTTTCATATATTAAAATTATTTTCGGAGTGATAAATTTATGGATACAGCAATGAAAAAGAAATTAAAAAAGATTATCGTAGCAGTAGTGATTATTGCAGTAGTTTTAACCGGCATTTTTGTAATAAAAGCTCATAAAATTGAAATTACTTACAGACTGCTCTATCAGATGATGCCAGATCAATATGAAGCAACGCTTAGTGATGAAACAAAGTTTCCTGTATACAAAAGAATAAATGATGATTACGATTCAAAGAAAGATAAAGAAATAGACTTTATGGAGTTTTATTATTATGATGAAAACGGAAATGAAGTTGTAGTCGGGGCTGCTGATGAACTGATTCGTAACGATGAAAATCTCGGCTCACCGTATTTTGCTTTTATGTTGGGCTCGACAGATAAAATTGAAAAGGTTAAGACAACTGTTACAATAATCGGTGTTGTCATTGGAATAGTAATAATTGCCGCTTTAATCGTATTCTGGTTTTTCAGGTGGTCTAAAAAGCAGGATAAGGAAAAAGAAGAAAAGTACGGCAATAACAAAAACAAGAAAAAGAAAAACAAAAAGAAAAGATGATTTCATTCGGCACCTTTGAATTTACATAAGGTGCCGTTATTATAAGCATTTTAATTGGTGATAAATATGGAATACAGTAAGCTTTTTTCTCCGATGAAAATCGGAAATGTTGAAATAAAAAACAGAATCGTAATGGCGCCTATGTGTATGGGCTTTGGTCAGTATAACGGTTGTGCAACCGAAACGATGATGAATTACTACGAGGAGCGTGCCAAAGGTGGCGTTGGCTTAATCTTTACTGAGATTACACGTGTAAATGATATAACAGGCGCATCATCATACGGTCAGCTTGGTATGAGTCACGATTATCAAATTCCTGCACTTAAAGAAATGGCAGATCGCATACATAAACACGGCTGTAAAATTATGGTTGAGCTTCACCATCCCGGCAGGCAGAATCTCGGCCTTATGATAGGTACAGTACCGCTTTGTGTTGTCGGTGAAAAGCTGATGGGAAATCTTTACACAAAGATTTTAACAGGTGCCGTTATCCCTCCTGGAAAGAAGCTTCAGGATAAAGATATCGTACCGAGAGTTATTGCGCCAAGCAAATGCGAAAAAAGCAAAATGAGCGAAAGCGTAAATAAGGCACTTTCAAATAAAGGTGTCAAGAAAATTATCTGCCAGTTTATAGAAGCAGCTGTAAGAGTTAAAAAAGCAGGATGTGACGGTGTTGAGCTTCACGCCTCTCACGGCTATCTTATTCAGCAATTCCTATCTCCTAATACAAATAAGCGCACGGATGAATACGGCGGCAGTCTTGAAAACCGTATGAGATTTCTTACTGAAATTATTGACGGTATAAGGAAAAATTGCGGTGATGATTTCCCAATCGTTGTTCGTTTGACTGTTGACGAAATGTATGACAGAATCGGTCAGAATAATAAAGGCTACAGACTTGCCGAAGGCTTAAAAATGGCAAAAATCCTCAGCGATAAGGGAATTGATGCAATTGACGTTTCATCAGGTGCCTACGATACTTTTAACTACTGGCTTGAGCCTACGACTTTTAACTGTGGTTGGAGAAAGCATCTTGCGGAAGAAGTTAAAAAGGTTGTCGACATTCCTGTTATAGCGGCTAACCTTATCCGTTCGCCAAAGCAGGCTGAAAAGCAGCTCGAAGACGGAATACAGGATTTTATTTCACTGGGCAGACCATTGATTGCCGATCCACAGTGGGTGAAAAAAGTTGAAAGCGGAAATGAGAACTTAATCAAAAGGTGTGTCTGCTGTCTGTATTGCTTTGAAAGTATGATGGAAAATGCGTATAAATACAGCCACGGTAATTGCTCTGTCAATAAATTTGTCGGTAGGGAAAATATTAAGTTTAATAAAAACGGCGTCGACAGAAAGGTGCTTGTTATTGGTGCAGGTGCCGCAGGTCTCACCGCTGCTGAAATTCTTGCAAAGCGAGGTTTTGAAGTTACTGTTCTTGAAAAAGAAAATGAAGCAGGCGGACAGTTAAACCTTGCTAAAAAGCCTCCTCATAAAGAAAAAATGGGTTGGGTGTGCACCGACCTTTTTGAAAACGTTAAAGCTCTCGGCGTTAAGGTGGAATTTGGTGTTACAGCCAATAAAGAGCTTATTGATGCATATAATCCTGAAATTGTCATCAACGCAACGGGCGGAAATGCAATATTCCCTGATGCGTTTAAGGGCGAGAACGTTTCTACAGTTACTGAAATACTTGACGGAACAATAATGCTTGAAAATAAAAAGGTTGCCGTTATCGGATCGGGTATGACAGGACTCGAAACAAGTGAGCTTCTGATTGAACAGGGCAACAAGGTAACAATAGTTGAAATGGCTGACACTATTGCACCCGGCGCATGGTTCCAGCAACTTGATGATGCTATGCCGAAGCTCAAAGCAGGTAACACAGAATTTTTACCGTGTCACAAGCTGATTTCAATAAATGACGGATCTGTTACCCTTGAAAGAACAAAGGACAATGAACGAGTTAATCTTGATGTTGATTTTGTCGTACTTTCCCTCGGTGTAAGACCAGATACAAGCCTTTATGATGAAATCAAAAATTCAGATAGCTATAAGGTTTATAATATCGGCGACAGTGCACAAATAGGCAGAATTGCTGATGCAACAGAAAGCGCTTATCAGCTCGCTATAAAAATTTAACGGAGATACAATATGTTTTCTGCAAGAGAACACTTGAAACAAAAATTAGAGTCACTGGGTTCTAAAATCAGTGAAGACCTTGATTTCGATTTCAGTGCTGTAAGCAAGCGAATTGAAACTATGGATGAGTTCAATGAGTTTATTATGAATGACTTTAGAAACGGAAAAAGTCTGTTTTACAGGGGAGAAAGAATTAATGACCCTAACCGTCATCTTCTTCCCACAATGCTCAGAAATTCAAAAGAGCTTTTAAAAGACAGCGATTTAGGTATCATCCATATTGACTCGGATTTTCT
>JAFLSA010000089.1 GCA_022511185.1 Eubacterium sp. | reverse complement strand
TCGGCTTGCTTAAAGCTCGCCGTTCTCTTTTTTACTAAAGCTTTCTATTTCCCCCCAGTAGAACTGGGGGTTTAGTCTTTGCTGAAGAAACAAACAAAACCCCGAATGAATTTTTCATTCGGGGTTTTTACTGCATTATTTATAATTTCACGTTTCTTTTTATAAGCTCATTATAAATTATCTGAGGCATTCTGGAAACAAAGCCTTCAACCATCTCAGGAGGAGTATATTTATACGTCATTTGCTCAGGCTCGTTCGAGTTATAAAATGACACAATATATTCCATTCTGTTTGAAATCTCATTTTTCTTATAAAAATCGGGATACGGCTCGTTAAAGCCGTCATAGGTTTTAAAAAGCTCAAACGATTTGCTCGTATTATTTTTGAAATAGAGAAAATCGAGATTGTACCATTCTCTTTTTACTGCTCTTGATAATTCCCTATTGGCACTTAAGTGACCGTACTCTTTCACAATACTGTAGGTGATGTCATTTACAAAAGCACAATCCGTCATCAGGTGAACAAAATATCCGATATAAAAGGATTTTTTATTTATGTCAATTTCGTTTTTGATAAACTCATTATAAATAAAGTCGTAATCACAATCGCTCTTGTGGCCATCCTTTGCATAGTGGGTAATTTCGCTCGGCGGATCATATCCCCTTTTTTCTTTAAACGGAACACCGCAATCGGGTGCAATATTGCCGATTATAAAATATTCTTTGTTTAGATTCGGTATTCTTTCAAGAAACCAATCGGCTATCCTGAAATGTATTGCCCAAGATGCCATATTTACCTCCACATAAAAGAAAGGCACTCAAGAGGTATTCCTGAGTGCTTTTATAATTTAGTTTCTGTTTTTGTTCTGGCTGTTCATTATGCCCTGACGGATACGTCTTACGTCTGAAAGTGCTTTGTAAAGTGCATCGTCAATTGCAAGGAGTGTATCGTCTGCATAGTTATTAACTGCTGTGAGCATTTCACGTGACTTGTTCTGTGCAGTTGTTACCATTTCATTTGCCTGATTTGTTGCGTTACCGAGAATTTCAGAAGCCTGATTCTGAGCATCTGTGATATAAGCGTCGCCCTGCTCCTTAGCTTTTGCAAGGATTTCAGCAGCCTCAGCCTGTGCAGTCTGTGTAATCTGATCTCTTGCAATAAGCTCTCTTGCCTGCTCCTGAGCCTCTGCGATAATATCGGCAGCCTTCTTATTTGCTTCATCAAGAATGCTATTTCTCGAATCCACAATAGCCTTTGCCTGCTTTGTTTCCTGAGGAGTGTTCAAGCGGATATCCTCAATAATTGTCTTAATCTTGTCAATGTCTACAGCTTGCTTTTTACTGAACGGGATAGTGGTGGCGTCATCGAGCACGTCCTCTAAATCTTCAAGCAAAATATCAGTATTCGTCATTTTAATTTTCTCCTTTACACCTTAAATTAATATCTTTTACTATTTCCTGGGGAACATACGGTGAGATGTCGCCGTTAAGGGAGCAAACCTCCTTCACCATACTTGAAGAAAGAAACATATTCTCGCCCTTTGCGGTAAGAAATACAGTTTCAATCCTTGGATACAGACTTTTATTTATAAGTGCCTGCTGAAATTCGTAATCGAAATCAGACACGGCACGAAGTCCCTTGACGATTGCAACGGCGTTCTTTTCCATCGCATAATTAACCAAAAGGCCGCTGTATGTATCAACCTCAATTTTTGGATCAAAAATACACTTTTTTAAAAGTGCCATTCTTTCATCAACCGTGAATGCAGAATTTTTTGTGCTGTTCGTCATAACAAGAACGATAACCTTATCAAAAAGCTCTGCCGCACGTTCAATAATATCAAGATGACCTAATGTGACGGGATCAAAGCTGCCCGGACAAATAGCAATCTTCATCAGCATTAGTCCTTTCGGTAAAGAGTAAGCTTTGTTTTGCCGTACCTTCTGACTCTGTCTGCTGTAAAGCCGTCAATATTTTCCGGCAGATTTTCATCAGCAGATGTTTCGCAAACGACTATTCCGTCGTCCGACATCATAGGTAAAAGCAGAGGAAGGCACTTTTCAATAAGGCCCTGATTATACGGAGGGTCAAGAAAGGCAATGTCAAAATTATCTTTTCTCATCAGAAATGACAAAGCGTCGCTCAAAACGACCTTTGAATTATCCTTCAGCTTACAATGTGAAAGATTACTTTCAACAATCTTTAACGCCTGCCTGTTATTTTCAACAAAGGTACAGTGCCCTGCACCTCTTGACAGTGCTTCAATCCCAAGCTGGCCGGAGCCTGCAAAAAGGTCAAGCACCCTTCTACCCTCAAGCTCAAACTGAATCATTGAAAATAAAGCCTCTTTAACAGATTCAGTTGTCGGTCTTGTGACATTCTCACCGGGCAGAGTTTCGAGTCTTCTGCCTCTGGCAATGCCTGTTATAACACGCATCATTAATGTTCTTCCTCGTATATTACCAATTAACTATTATACAAATTAGATTTTTATTAGTCAAGACAGTTACAGTATTTTTTACAAATTATGATAAAAATTAAAAATCTGCTGAGCATTTTTTTCGCTGATATTCGGCGCTTTCATAAGCTCATCAACTGCAGCATTTTTTATTGCAGTGACCGTTTTAAAGTGCTTTAAAAGTGCTTTTGCCTTTGCGTCGCCAATGCCCTCAATCTTTGTGAGAGATGTTGAAAGTGTGCTTTTTTTATGCTTTTTGTGGTGATACGTTATTGCGAAACGGTGTACCTCCTCCTGTATTGAGGAAACAAGTGTAAACACCTGCCTGTGAGAGTTTATTTCAATTTCACCGCCACTTAGCGCAATTGCTCTTGTTCTGTGCTTATTATCCTTAACCATACCGAAAACAGGAACGTCAAGACCCATTGATTTAATCACCGGCAAAACGGCATTGACCTGTGGTTCGCCGCCGTCAAGCAGAATTAAATCAGGGAGAATTTTAAAGGTACTGCCCTCTTCGTCATTATGATAATGATTAAAGCGCCTTGTAAGTACCTCCTGCATTGAGCCGACGTCGTTCTGTCCGTCAAAGCCTTTAATTGAAAACCGCTTGTATGCGCTTTTCATCGGTCTGCCGTTGTGGAACACAACCATACCTGCAACGTTGTCTGCGCCGAAGGTATGCGAAATATCGTATGATTCAATATATTCAGGTATCTTTTCAAGCCCGAGTAAATCCCTGAGCTCTTCAAGGGCGGCAAGCTCTCTGCCAAGTCTGCCCTGCTGTTGGGCTAAATGTTCGTTTGCATTATTAATGCACATATTGACAATGGAAAGATGCTCACCCTTTTGCGGATGGATAAATTCGACTTTCTTTTCTCTTCTGCTTTCAAGGAATTCTTTGAGGAGTTCTTCATCTGCAATTTCGCCGTCAACTGCAATACGTGACGGAATACGGTCACGCATTGAGTAATATCTCTCAATCAGCTCAAAGCGAGCCTGCGGTAAATCGTCAACTGCATCAATCAGCCAGAATTCAGTATCAGTCAGCTTGCCGTGCTCAAAGCGTATAACCTCAAAGCAAGCCTTTTTGTTTGAATTAACTAAGGCAAAAACGTCTTCTTCAGGTACGTTTATGGAAACGACCTTTTGCTTTTCATCAAGGTTTTTGATTGCCTTGATTCTGTCACGGAGCTTTGCCGCCTCCTCAAACTGCAGATTTTCGGAAAGCTCAAGCATTTGTGCCTGCATTTCACGGACTGCTTTAACGCTGCCGCCCTTTAAAAAAGCAATGGCATCCTCAACATTATGAGCATATTCCTCCTGACTTATACGTCCGGCACAGGGCGCGGAGCATAGATTCATAAAGCCGTTAAGACAAGGTCTGCTCTTGCCGAAGTCCTTAGGAAACTTCTTGTTACAGCGTGGAAGCTTGAATATCCTGAGCGTTTCCTCAACTGCCTGCTTTACGGAAAAAGTCGAGGTATACGGGCCGATATACGTTGCGTTGTCGTCATCCACACGCTTGCACTCTCGAATACGGGGGAATTCCTCTTTAGTGATTTTTATATAGTTGTAGCCCTTATCGTCCTTTAAAAGAATATTGTACTTTGGCTGGTGCTGTTTAATAAGCGAGCATTCAAGGACAAGCGCTTCAAACTCGCTGTCGCAGAGAATGTAGTCAAAATCATCAACGTTCTCTACCATTCTGATAACCTTAAGAGAATGATTTGAATGTGAGCCGAAATATGAAGACACACGGTTTTTGAGCTTTTTGGCCTTGCCGATATATATAATCTTTTTACTTTTATTTTTCATTATATACACGCCCGGCTGAAGCGGTAAAGCCATAGCTTTTTTTCTAAGCTCTTTTTCGGTCACAGTATCACTCCTATCAAAAGTTATTTTATTTATTGTATCACAATTTGGGCAAAAAATAAAGCACAGTATAAGGATATTCCAAATACTGCGCCTATTAAGATATTTAAGAAATAATTACTCAGTAAAGCCGCTCTTTACTAAAGCTACGAGACCTTCAACTGCTTCCTCTTCGTCTGAGCCGTCAGCAATGATACGGATATCTGTTCCGCCCATAATACCGAGTGAAAGAACACCTAAAAGGCTCTTTGCATTTACTCTTCTCTCTTCCTTCTCAACCCAGATTGATGACTTGAATTCATTAGCTTTCTGGATAAAGAAAGTTGCAGGACGTGCATGAAGACCAACTTGATTTTCAACCTTTACATCTTTAACGAACATAACAAATACCTCTCTTTTCTTAAAAGATACAATATATTGTGCAAAGTAAACTTATTTTTTTCTTCTTTACATATTATATCACCAAATTTATTTTGGTCAATAAGTTACTGTCAAGTTCGTTTGACTTGTTAATTTCAAACAAAATAAACAGCCGTTCTTTGTGCAATATTCACAGAAATTTTTAATCTCTTTTTAAATTCGACAAAAATTCTTTATCATCTTTAGAAAGCTCAGCTTTTTCGAGCATATCGGGACGGCGTTCAAAAGTCCTTTTCAGTGACTGCTCACGTCTCCATTTATCAACGTTTGCGTGATGACCTGAAAGAAGAATTTCGGGCACCTCTCTTCCCTGCCACTGGGCAGGATGCGTGTACTGAGGATATTCCAGAAGAGAGCTGAAATGGCTCTCCTCCTCAAAGCATTCGTCACCACTGAGAACACCCGGAAGCATACGTGACACCGCATCTGCAACAATAAGTGCAGGAAGCTCACCGCCTGTAAGAACGTAATCACCGACAGAGATTTCCTCAGGCTCAAGCGCCTCAATAACCCTCTCATCAATACCCTCATAATGACCGCAAAGAAGCGCAATATTGTCAAGCTGAGCAAGCTCCTTGACCCTTTCCTGCGTCAAGGTTTTGCCCTGCGGTGTAAGGTAAATCAAATGGGGCTTTGTGCCGATTTCATCACAAAGAGCCGAGAAGCAGTCATAAATCGGCTGTGGTGCCATTATCATACCCATTCCGCCGCCGTACGGCTTATCGTCAACTCGTCTGTGCTTATCAAGTGTATAATCACGGATATCTATGCAGTTTATCTCAACCTTCCCTGCCTGCCTTGCCCTGCCGATAATCGACTCGCTCATAACGGTATTGCACATTTCAGGGAACAATGTCAAAATATCAATCCTCATCAAAAAGCCCTTTCATTTTCTTAATTCTGATAACCTGATATTCGGTATTGATTTCCTTAACGATATCAGGCGTTGCAGGAATCAGCGTATGCTTGCCCCACGATTCGATGTCGTAAATATCACAGGAGCCGTAGTTAAGAACGTCAACGACCCTGCCGTATTCCTCCTCAGTATCTATGTCAACAACGTAACAGCCGATAAGGTCGGCAATATAGTTTGCATCCTCGTCAATCTCAGCATCATCGCGGTTGCCGTAAAGTACTCCGCCTTTTAACACCTCTGCCTTTTCAATCGTATCAATACCCTCAAGCTTAATGATTGCCATATTTTTCTGAGGGCGTACGGAAAGCACCTTGACAGGCTTTTCACCCTTATCGTCAAGATATAAAACGTCAAACTGCCTGAGATAATCAATATCATCACACCAGAGAGTGAGCTTTAACTCGCCCCTGATTCCGTGAGTGTTATTTAACTTTCCCACTTCTAAGAACTGTTTCATTTAATCACCAAGGATATTATATATTTTTTCATTGCTTTTAGCAATAGAAAAATGTGTAGGCAATGCAAATCAAATTCATTTGACTTTTGATGAAGTAATTGATATTATAATGATGATATTTTGATGAAAAGGGAGAAAATTTATGATGGTTTGCGAAAGCTGCGGTAAAGAATTAAATTCTTATGAAGTTTTTACTATAAACGGAATCGCACAATGTGAAGAATGTGCAATGAAAGGCGCACACGAAAAAGACAATGATACACAAAATTCAGGTGTCAAAGGCGATGATAGCCAAGCCTTAGAATGTATGAACTGCAAAACTAAAGACGCTCAAATCGACTGCTACGAAATTAACGGCGAAAAGTGTTATTTGTGCAGCGACTGCGTCGGCAAGGTTGAAGCTGATTTAATTGATAAAAAACAGGAGATCCTTTCTAAAAAGAGTAAGTTTTTGCCGGGCTTAGTAGGAGCGTTATTAGGCTCTTTGATTGGGTGCGTTGTATATTTCTTCGCTTTTCGACTTGGCTTTTTAGCTGCTATCACCGGGCTTATCACAGCCGTTTGCGCATTAAAGGGTTATGAATTGCTCGGCGGTGCGCTTGATAAAAAAGGTGTTTTCACCTCTGTTATTGTTATAATCCTTTCTGTTTTCTTTGCAAATAAAATCGCATGGTCTTATGAGGCATACTCAGAACTTAAGGATTACGGTGCAGACTTCTTTAACTGCTTCCGCTCCCTCAATTTGATTTTGCAAGAGAGTGAGCTCACCGGAAGTTATTACATTGATTTAGCTGTTGCGTACCTTATGACTATCCTCGGTGCTTTCGGAAATATCAAAAAAGCGTTTAAATCAAGCACCGGAAGCTATAAGATAAAAAAGGTAGAAAAATAAAAGACTTCTAAGTTGCTTTCACGACATAATGACAA
>JAFLSA010000088.1 GCA_022511185.1 Eubacterium sp. | reverse complement strand
GTGCTTGAAATGTATCAGGTTATTTTAAAAAGTGTAAAAAACATCTTTGAGGGAATACTTATTTTCAACGTACCATTTACTTTTGTAAAAGCGCTCATCTGCGTTGTGATAAGCGCAATTATTTACAAGCCGCTTTCATCACTCCTTAAAGGTAAGCAGGGTTAGACAATTGTTGACACTATAATAAATTTTTGTTAAAATAATTGACGTAAATTATTTTAGGAAGTGAAAAGATGAAGCTTTCGTTTGTTGTTCCATGCTACAATGAAGCAGATAACGTTAAGCCGTTTATCCAGTCGGTTTACGAAAATTTCCCTATCACAGAGGAATATGAGGTTGTTTTTGTAAACGACGGAAGTGCTGACAGCACAATGACCAATCTGAGGGAAATAAAAAAAACAAGCCCCTGCAACATTAAAATTGTCGATTTTTCAAGAAATTTCGGCAAAGAGTCTGCAATGTATGCAGGACTTCAGAATGCCTGCGGCGAGCTTGTTTCAATAATAGATGCCGATTTACAGCAGGACCCTGCCATTGTTAAGAAGATGGTAGAAATGCTCGATTCAAATCCTGAAATTGACTGTGTTTGTGCCTGTCAGGAGGACAGACATGAGGGCAAGTTTACAACGGCTTGCAAAAACGCATTTTATAAATTTGCCGACAGGTTTACGGAAATTTCATTTCAAAGCGGTGCTTCTGATTTCAGAACGTTCAGAAAAAACGTGCGTGATGCACTGCTTTCAATGGGTGAGTTTCACAGGTTTTCAAAGGGTCTTTTCAGCTGGGTAGGCTTTAACACGGTTTATATTCCTTACACGGCAAAAGAGCGTCAGGCAGGCAAAAGCAGCTTTAATTTTATAAAATTGTTAAAATATGCGTTTGAGGGTATAATTGCCTTTTCAACCGCACCGCTTAAATTCGCTTCTGTATTAGGCTCTTTTGCAACGCTTTTCGGTATCATTTATGCCATAATCACTCTTATAAGAAAATTTGCAAGCAACATCAACGTTGACGGCTTTACACAGCTGGTTATCCTCATCAGCTTTATCGGCGGTATTCAGCTTTTCACGATAGGAATTATCGGAGAATATCTTGCCCGCAATTATATCCAGACCAAAAACAGACCGATATATATTGCAAAAGAAGTTATCACTTACGAAAACAATAATCAGGAATAATTTAAAGGGGCACTTTGCATAGTGAAGCAGAGTGTCCCTATATCTTTTTTTGTTGAATAATTGAGTTGATATTTAATTTTATTTGTAGTATAATATTCCAAGTGAATTTTTAGCACTAAATTTTTGTAAGTATAGGAGAATTAATTATGCCATTAGTTACTACGACAGAAATGTTCAAGAAGGCTTACGAGGGCGGTTACGCTATCGGTGCTTTCAACGTAAACAATATGGAGATTGTTCAGGGTATCACACGTGCTGCTAAGAAGCTCAACGCACCTGTTATCCTTCAGTGCTCTGCAGGCGCAAGAAAGTATGCATCACACGATTATCTCGTTGCTATGGTAAAGGCTGCTGCTGAGGAAACAGGCCTTCCTATCGCACTTCACCTTGACCACGGCCCTGATTTTGAGACTTGTAAGTCATGCATTGACGGCGGTTTTACGTCAGTTATGATTGACGGCTCATCACTTCCTTATGAGGAAAACGTTGCCCTTACAAAGAAGGTTGTTGACTACGCACACGCTCACGGCTGTGTTGTTGAGGGTGAGCTTGGCACACTCGCAGGTGTTGAGGATGACGTTCAGGTTGACGCTGAGGACGCATCATACACAAAGCCTGAGGAGGTTTATGATTTCGTAACAAGAACAGGTGTTGATTCTCTTGCTATTGCTATCGGCACAAGCCACGGCGCTTATAAGTTCAAGCCGGGTCAGAAGCCACAGCTTAGATTTGATATTCTTGAAGAGGTCGGCAAGAAGCTTCCGGGCTTCCCAATCGTTCTTCACGGTGCATCATCTGTTAATCAGGAGCACATTAAGATGATCAACGAATACGGCGGAGAGATGCCTGATGCCATCGGTATTCCTGAGGAAATGCTCAGAGAGGCTGCATCAATGGCAGTTTGCAAAATCAATGTTGACTCTGATATCCGTATCGCAATGACTGCTGCTGTAAGAAAGCATTTTGCTGAGAATCCGACACACTTCGACCCAAGACAGTATCTCACACCTGCAAGAGATCTTATTGAAGAGGTTGTTGCTCATAAGATTGACGTTGTATTCGGCGCAGCAGGCCACGCAAATGATTAATTGAATAGATTAAAAAGCACTCAGCGGTTTAGTCCGTTGAGTGCTTTCTTCTTTTCAGGTACTAAATTTGCAAACCTCCTCAATAGGAAGGCATATGCGTTGTCTGCTCACAACACGTTACTTTTTATTCAACCTCTATAAGTTCATATTCCTTTGTACCAAAACCTAAATCTGCGGCGGCATCTATCGTATGCGTGCCGTGTCTTGAATTGATACGCTTTAAAAGATGATCCTTGCCGGGATCGTCTGAATTTACAACGAAATCAATACACGCCTGATCAATTGCCACAGGGTCAAGCGAGGCTAAAATTCCTATGTCTTTCATACAAGGATCTTCCGCAACGGCACAGCAATCGCAGTCAACAGACATATTACACATAATATTTATATAAGCTATATTGCCCTTAAAATATTCAGCCACAGACTTTGCGGCATCTGCCATTGACTCTAAAAATGCATCCTGCTCAGGAAGATTATCCCACAAGATTGACTGATCCTTTAATTTGCCTGCGGAATGAATCCACGCTTTTCCTTCTGATGAAGCACAGCCGATTGAAAGCTGTTTGATTGCTCCGCCGTAGCCGCCCATAGGGTGACCCTTAAAATGAGAGAGCACAAGCATTGAATCATAATTTGCTAAGTCTTTTCCGACAAAATTTTGCTTTAAAACCTTGCCGTTTGGAATTTCAAGTTCTAAATCAGGACCTTCTTCATCAAGCAAATCAACACTGAAATATTTGCTCCAGCCGTGATTTTCAAGCAGTTTTTTATGCTTGTCACTTGAATTCCTTTCACCGTCGTATGCAGTATTGCACTCAACAATTGTGCCGTTTACGTACTCTACAGTCGGTTTCATAAACTCAGGGTGAAGATAATTCTGATTGCCTGCTTCCCCTGAATGAACCTTAACGGCAACCCTGCCGGGTAAATCCTTTTTTAAAGCCTTAAACATTTTAAGAGCGCTTTCGGGAGTAAGCTCCTTTGTAAAATAAACCTTCGCCTTTTCCATTTCAACTGTCCTTTCGTATCAGTTATTAATTTTATTATATAATGTTTTTTCAAAAATTACCATTATTATTTTAAAAATACAATTTTGAAATTTAATGCTTTGGAAATAATATTTTTAAATAACATTTTTTCATCAATTTATTATTTGTGATTTTGCAGATAATATTACTGCACGATAAGTGCAGGAGGAGAATATGTTATGAAAAAGAAGACCACTTCAAACGTAATGAAGGCAATGGGTGCAACGTTTGCTGTTTTCTCTGCTGCTGCTATGATGGGCGCTATGAAAAACGACAACAGCTCAGTAAAGAAAACAGTGAAAAAAACAGCCGATAAGGTCGTTGATTTCGTCGACACGGTAGCCTCATTTATGTAAAGAAAAGCAGGAAACTCTCCTGCTTTTTCTTTTTAATTAATCAATGGTTACTTTATCGATTTTGTTTAATTCCTGACCTTCAAGGTTATCAATAAACGGCTTAATGTCCCTGCCGTAAACGATACCGTCGGGGAATAAATCCAAAAGCGGTTCAAGAATAAATCTGCGTTCATGGTATCTCGGGTGCGGAACAATAAGATTTCTGCTTACAATTTTTAAATCCTCTGCAAAAATCACGTCAACATCAAGAATTCTCGGGCCGAAGCGGATTGACCTTTTTCTGCCAAAGCCTGACTCAATGCCGAGACACGCTCCGAGCATTTCATTAGGCTCAAAAATTGATTCAACCTTTAAAATTATGTTGTAAAAATTTTCCTGTCTTGCGTAGCCGACAGGCTCCGTTTCGTATATAGCAGACTTGCCGATTACGTCCGTATAAGGCAAAAGATTTATTGCATCAATACACCTTTCAATATTTGCTTTTCGGTCACCTAAATTAGTGCCGACACTGAGTATGTATTCCATATGTTATCTCTTTCTTGTTATTTGCACTCCGACCCAGCCGAAATCGGCATTTATCGGTGCTTCAGGCTTTTTAAGTGTAATATCTACGCTGAAAACGTCGGAATATTCTTCAAGTATCGCATCTGCCGTCACCTGTGCCACACGTTCGAGCAAATCGTATTTCTCTGCTGTTGCAACACGTCTGACAGTTTTAACGACCTTTGCATAGCTCACAGTATCATTGACGTCATCGCTGTAGCACGCCTTTGTCATATTGACACTTAAATCAATGTCAAAAATGAAGTTCTGTCCGTCACGCTTTTCCTCAGGATTAACTCCGTGATAGGCAAATATTTTTAAATCTCTGATTAAAATTTTATCCATTATTTATGTATCCTCTAATATTCTGTGCCATTAAAATGCCCTGCTTTTCGTTTTTTACGTCGTGAAGGCGGATTATATCCACGCCACCGAAAATTGCAGCTGTATCTGCTGCTATGTTGCCGTAAATTCTTTCCTTTGGGTTTTCCTGATTGCTGCCCTGTCCTATAACTCTTTTCCTTGACGTGCCGAGAAGCAGAGGATAAGTGCTGATTTTATACTCGCTGACATTTGCTAAAAGAGTCATATTTTCATCATAATTTTTGCCGAAGCCGATACCCATATCAAAGCAGATCTGATTTTTTTCAATACCGAAATTCAGGCAATCATCAATTGATTTTTCAAAAAAACTCTTAACGTCATTCGGTGTGGCAGGGCCATTATGCGTTATAATCCAGCCTGCACGCTCTTTTTTGACGATTTTCGCCATATTCTGAGATACAACACCACTTACGTCATTAATAATGTCTGCGCCCGATTTAAGGGCATTTTCAGCTACAATGGGATAATACGTATCAACTGATACAGGAACAGACAATTTGCCTTTTAAGGCACTTAAAACGGGCTCTAAGCGAGCCCACTCCTCTTTGTCTGTAACAGGTGTGTGTCCGGGTCTTGTTGACTGCGCTCCGATGTCAATGATATCCGCTCCGTCTTTTTCAAGTTCAAGCGCACGGTTCACAGCATCATTAACAAAAAAATGCTCACCGCCGTCTGAAAAGGAATCGGGAGTAACATTGACGATACCCATTATTAAAATTTTATTGCCGTATTCTATTTTTTTATCTCTGCATTTCCAGATATTTTTTTCGCTCATAATCTTTACTTATTAAGCAGGGCAAGCACCTCTGCACGTGTTCTTGCGTCTGTTCGCATATTACCTCTGAGTGCTGAAGTCTGCGTTTTTGAGCCTGATGCCTTTGCACCGCGAATTGACATACACATATGCTCTGCCTCAATTATAACGGCAACGCCTATCGGGTTTAAATTATCGCTGAGGAAATCTGCAATATCGTGCGTAAGTCTTTCCTGTACCTGAGGCTTTTTTGCGAAATTATCAACAATTCTTGCGAGCTTTGAAAGACCTATAATCTTGTTGTCACTTGGGATATATGCAATGTGAGCCTTGCCGACGAAGGGCAAGAGATGATGCTCGCACATTGATGAAAAAGGAATATCCCTTACAATAACCATTTCATCATTTGACTTTTCGTCAAAGAATTTTAAGTGCTGCTTTGGGTCTTCGCTTAGTCCTGCAAAAATTTCCTCATACATATCTGCCACACGCCTTGGCGTTTCGGCAAGGCCTGCTCTGTCGGGATCCTCACCGACAGCAATTAAAATTTCCCTGACTGCGTTTTTTATTCTCTCTTTATCCATAACACACCTAAACTACTTAAGTAATCTTACCTACTTAACAAAGTAGCCCTTTATTTTTTGTAAGCTGTCTGCGCTTATTGAATTGTTTTCATATTCTGCCTGAGCACCGTATACGACAGGCCCTGTTCTGTAATCAGCTAAAACCTCAAGCTCGTCGCCTGCTAACGAAAAATCCCTTACGGTAATATTTGTATCTGAGTTTGTTACAAAAAATCTGAAAAGATACTCACTTTTTTTAAGATTATCGCTGTTAATCTGCTGTGAAAGGGAACTTAAAATCAAATCATTTGAAAGTGAGAAATTGTTTTCCTCATCAACGTAATAGCGTATAAGATTTACAATTTGCGAGCCGTTAAGCCTTTGCTCGCCTGCACTCAGTCTTAACGAATAATCACTGCTTTTGAATTTTATATCAGACAAAACAGGATAATAAAAGTCACCAAGCTCATCAAAGAAATCTGCATACTGCTTACCGGTCATTGAAATATAGTAATCAAAATCAACACCAATCAGACTTTCAACAGCCTGTTTAACATTTTGTGCGCCTGACTGTTTAAAAATATCATTAAGGCTTTTTCCGTCGCTAATCGTGCTTGCTTTCAGTGTGCAGACCTTGTATGAAATATTATCAAAATCAACCTGTGTGAGAATTACGAAAAGTAAATTTTCATCACTGCTTACAAGGGTTATAAAATTATTTTTTCCGCTCACCTTAGGTAGCGGCTCCTCGCCGTTATCAGTCACCTGAGTTATTTCTAAATTATCGGGAGCAAAAAAGTTTTTTGCGCTGAAATCATATTTAACGGATAAAGCAATTACAAAAGCTATCGTAAATATAACAATCGCCACGAGTGCAATAATAAGAATTTTTTGCTCGGCAGATTTCTTTTTATTCGTTTTTGAAAAATAAATATCTCCTCGATTTTTAAAAATTCTCATACTGCACCTCACCCCCTGTTTAAGTTATTATACAATAAGCCTTTTTGTTTTACAAGGTTATACAACAAATATATCAATGAAAAAATCTATAATAACGTATATTATATAAATAATATATATTTTTATTAATTTATATTGATTTAATAATTAAAAACTGATATAATAAATTTCATAGTGGAAATTTATGCATAATTATGTTTCAAATAAATTAAAATCAAGGAGGTAAAATATGGACTCGTTTAAGGATATATGGCAAGCAGTTTTAGACTACTGCAAAGAAAAAATTCATATAACTGCATATAATCTTTGGATAAA
>JAFLSA010000087.1 GCA_022511185.1 Eubacterium sp. | reverse complement strand
CTTAAAACCGTCCGAATTAGCGCCGAAACTAATTTTTGTCTTTCCGTTTTCCAATTCTTTATACCAGAAGCCAGAAACTCCCCAAGCGGATATAATTTCACCGTTTTCAAGATAGCCGGGATAGTAAAGCGACATACAATAGTTTATATCTCCCGCATCTTTAGCGCGTTTAAGTATTTTAAGCATCCAGTCGTAATCTGAAATCAAATCGGGAGCTTCTGCACCGGAAGGGAACTTAACGTCCTCTTTACCCGTCCAATTTGCGGGGTTTGCCTCACCTTCCGCATCTGCGGCGGTTGCATACTTAAATATCAAGTCTCTGCGATACATATAACCGCCCCAAGGGGAACGCTGTTCGTCGTCTATCGTGGCAAGAGAATAGTACTTATTATCAAGCGTTCTGATTGTATTTTTTAAGCTAAGGTCTTTATCTAATACGCTTGCATAATTGGGGAAGTACGAATCTCCGCTCGAAGGATAAATGTAATCCGTCAAATCAACGGCAACACCGTCTTTAACAAGGTCGATAGCTGCACCCGAATAATATGTCAAATCCATAATATCAGGGAAATCTCCGCTACCCGTAAGTACGGTAAACTGTTCTGCCTCGCTGTTTTTTGCGGGGACTTGGAACTCGAACTTAATATCAAATTTATTCTGAACATACTGAATTACGGGATTTTTCGTCAAATCCTGATTAAGATTTTGAAACATATCCGAATTGGGGGATAACCACATAGTAAATGTGTTTTTATCTCCTTTTGAACAACCCGCAAAAGATGCTGCTACGGGTACGGCAACAGCAAGAGCCATTGCACAGGACAAAATTTTTAAACCGTGTTTCATTATATTTACTCCTTATCAAATAATTTTTTATTCTTTTACTCCGCCTATCGTTGCATTTCCGAAATATCTCTGGAAGAACGGACAAGCGATTAAAAGCGGAATCGTTGAAATGACAATTAATACATACTGAATGTTAAATTGGTCAAAGTTTATAGGAAGTTTTTGAAGAATGTTTGCTTCCGAGTATTGCGCCATTAAATCTTTCATAACAAGCTGTAACGGCCATAAATCACGTTCCGTAGGCAGATAAATGGATGCTGCAAACCAACTGTTCCATTGCATTACAACACAGTTCATTGCAACTACCATCATAATTCCCTTCGCCATAGGAAAATAGATTTTGAACATCATTCTCCAATGTCCGCAACCGTCAAGCCGTGCGGCTTCCTCTATCGAAGCAGGTACAGCTCTGAATGCCGTTGCCGCCATCATAATGTAAATCGCATTCGTGCATCCGGGAATAATAATCGCAAACGGTGTATTTATCATACCAAGCGAACGGATAACCATATATGTAGGAACCAAACCGCCGCTGAACATCATTGTGATAATAATGAATATACCTACAAATTTTGTCCAAAGCGTTTTACGGGAAAGATAGTAGCCGCCGCATAACGTAAGGAATACACCCAACAACGTCGATGCTACGACGTAAAAAATCGTCATTGCATAACCTTTCCAAACTTCCGGCAATGCGAACACTAATTTGTAGCCCTCAAAGCTTACCTTGCCTACAGGTATAAACAATATGGAATCTGACGTGTACAAAGAGAAACCGTCTGAAAAAGACGCCATTATAACGTGCCATAACGGAAGTATGCAAATGAAAGCCGTAAATACAAGCAACCCAATGGCAATAATTAAAAAGATAATTCTACCGACGGAAACCTTTTCAACCATACCGTGTATTTTTTTTGCTTTCGGTATTGCGGGTTCGGTTTCAACCGGAGTATTCAAAACCTGTTCATTACTTTCTGTCATTTTTATCCCCCCTTAGAACAGCGCCGTCTTGGCAAGTTTTGCACTAATTTTATTCGACGCTACTAAAAGCACCGTTGCAAGAATCGATTGGAACAATCCGACTGCCGCAGAATATCCGTATTGACCGCCGCCACCGATACTCTTTCGATAAACGTAAGTTGAAATAACGTCCGCAGTGTCGTAAGTAGAAGGTCTGTACAACAAGAGGATATTATCAAAGCCCGTCGAGAACATCAGACCAACCTTTAATATAAACATCGTTACTATCATAGGTAAAATCGACGGAAGAGTTATATGCCACATACGTTGCCAACGGTTTGCACCGTCAAGGGCGGCAGCTTCATTCAAATCGTTATTAACGTTCTGAATTGCAGCGGTAAATACAATTGCTCCGTATCCCATTCCCTGCCATATATTAACAACGGTGTTAATTCCCCAGAAATAGTTCGGGTTATTTAACATATCCTGTTGTTCCATACCGAAAGCCATAAACATTTTTGTTACTACGCCGTTGTTTGCAACAAAGGTTGTTACAATACTGCACACAACAACGGTTGCGACGAAATACGGTAAGTATGAAGCAATCTGAATAGGGCGGTTCAACGCTTTTATTTTTATTTCAGATAGAAGCAATGCAAAAATAATAGGTACTATAAATCCGATTGAAAGATTTAAAAGCGCCATTACCACCGTATTACGGAATACCTGCCAAAACTCAGCGTCAGTAAAAAGTTGGTTAAAATATTTGAACCCAACCCATTCGCTGTCAAAAAAACCTCTTGTAGGACGGTAGTCCATAAAAGACGTCAAAATGCCTATCATGGGAAAATATGAAAAAACAAGAAAGAACACAAGTACGGGAAGAATTACAAGATGCAATTTCCAATTCTTCTTCATATCGTCAGCAACTACTTTCCAAATTTTTCGCTTTTTCTTAACGATAGACAACCCGTCAAACTCAGGCTGCGATAAAGTTTCACTTGTATTAACCAAATGATTTTCCCCCTTATAATTTATTACAACCAATTTATAATATAAGGCATTAAAAGTCTTGTAATTTCGTTGTTTTTATTATATAATAGTTGCATAATCGGAGGAAAAATGTTATGGACACTCAAAAAGTGTTATTAAGGATGACTAAATCAATTAATTCTTTGTCCTCTATCCCCACCCGTTTATATGAGGGCAGCATTAAAATTGCCGGTTTTTCCGTTGTTCCATTTAAGCCGGATCCCGTTACTCCGCATCTTGAAACAATATTAAATCAAAAAAATTGCGTAAACATTTACGCAACGGAAAATCTTATATTTTACGGTTCAGTTATAAAAGATAACTACACGCTTATTATCGGACCTGTCGGAAGGATTAGACTTAACGACGTTATTCTTACCGAAATGCTGTTTCAGCTGCATGAACAGCGTGACAGAATTGACGAGCTTAAAGAGTATTTTGAAGCCATACCCGGCAATATAGAAGTTACACGCTTCGCTCAAATACTATGTGATTTAAACTCATATCTGAACGATACTGAAATATCCATTTTTGACATTGATGTATTCAATTTCAACTCCGAAGGCAACAGCAAAGGTATATTTGAAAACCTGCAAAAAAATATGGCGAATATCCATGAAGCCGACGCATCAACCGAACCTACGGATAAAACAAATTGGAACACCTACTCCATTAAAGAATCTCACGAATTTGAAAAAAATTTGCTGTTCGCAATTTCACACGGGCAAGTTGAAAAACTGTCAGAGGCAAAGTTCTTTAATCAATCTGTTTCAGTAGGAAAACTTGCAAGCGACAATATGCGCCAACTTAAAAATTCGCTTATCTGCTCCGCCGTTCTCGCTTCACGCGCAGCTATAGACGGAGGACTTAATATTGAACAAGCTTACACTCTTTGCAACATCTATATTCAGAAGATAGAGAACAGCAGAAATTTTTCCGAGCTGTCAAACCTTTCAAAGCAAATAATAATCGATTACGCTAAGCGCGTCAGTGCTTTAAAAGTCGGAGAAACTCATTCGCCCGTCGTAGCAAGAGCTATACAATACATCGCACACAATATTAATCAGAGGCTTTACATTGAAGAAATAGCACAAAAATTAAATTCAAACCGTTCATACCTATCTGTCAAATTCAAGAATGAAACGGGAATGACTTTAACTGACTATATCATTCAACAAAAAATTTTTGAAGCGCAACGACTAATACGCTATACGGACCGTTCTTTGTTGCAAATAAGCAGCTATCTTGACTTCTCCTCTCAAAGCTACTTCCAAATGCAATTCAAAAAATATACGGGGATGACACCTGCGCAATACAAAAAAAACAACAAAGAATAACTGTTTCAAACGAGTTTATATAAATTAAAACAATCCTGATATATTTTCAGACGCTGAAATTGTATAATTTCAGCGTCTATTTTATAAGGAGGATTTTAAAATGAAGATTTCTCGCAAAAGGTTTATTGCCTTTATTTCGGCGGCAATACTTACTTGTACGACAGCTTGTATTATCTCCGCCTGTACCGACAGTGACGAACCGACAAAACCGGTAGCCTCACTCACTATCGTCAGTAACCCAACAAAGACCGAATATGAACAAGGAGAATATTTCGATTCTGCGGGACTTGTAATTAACGCAACATTTGAAGATAACACCACCGAAGATAACGTTAAATATACAATTAACCCTAACAGACCGTTAGAACCTACCGACACCGTAGTTGCGGCAAAGTACGGAGAGAAACAAGTGACTATAAATATCAAAGTAACTTATCGCGGTAACAACGCCATGTACAACGTGGAGAATACCCCCGCCATTACAAACAGTCCGCTTAACGGAAAAACTTACCTGTTTCTCGGCTCTTCGGTAACATACGGAGCCAATGCCGGAAAAGAATCAATGTCTGACTACATAGCAAAACGTAATAACTGTACTACTATTAAAAAAGCCGTTTCAGGAACGACGCTCGGTGATTATAAAGAAAACAGCTATGTAAAACGTTTGGAAAATTATATAGCATCCACAGATAAAGCAACAACGCTTGACGCCTTCATCTGTCAGCTATCCACAAACGACGCATTGAAGCCTGAAAACTTCGGCACAATAACAGCTGCAAACGTTAAAGACAAGTCAGCATTCGATAAATCCACAACATACGGAGCAATGGAATATATAACGGCTCTCGTAAAAGAAACTTGGGACTGCCCCGTAATATTTTACACGAACAGCCGTTACGACAACGATAACTATTCGCAAATGGTAACCGCCGTTAATTCACTCAAATCAAAGTGGAACATCACCGTCATTGACTTATTTAACGATACAGAGTTTAACAATATTTCCGAGTCGGAACTCAAACTGTATATGACAGACGAAATTCACCCCACAAAAGCAGGCTACCGTGAATGGTGGACTCCTAAGTTTGAAGAGGCATTAAAGGACTTGCTTAATTAATTATTTAAATTAAAATAAAGACCGTCGCTTTTTTTGCGACGGTCTTTAAGTTTAGTAAACATAACGGGGCAAGTCCTTTTGGACTTGCCCTGTTTTGTGGAGAAAAAAATGAATTTTCTTTTGCTATTACTCAATAACCATTTGTAATTCAACCGAATATTCTAAAAATGCTTGAGCATTCGCAATAGTTACATTTATAGTCGTTGCGTATGTTGTAGGGTCAATTGAACCGGCAATAGCAGTTATATAATCTTTACCTATTCCGTCAGTTACGGTAAATGCTATTGTCATAGTAGTGTAATCATTCGCATAAGTACCTGTAGCTGTTGCAGGATAACCACCCCAAGTTGTGAACTCAATTTCAAAGTCTGTGGTATCTTTAAAGAATTTCACCGTTACCGTTTCGGTTGTAGCAGCATCGCCCTCACCGTGAGTGACTGTGCCTCTGAATGTTGCCTGAACTTCCCTTTCGGCAGCAACTTCATTTAACGTTGCAGTATATTCATAGCCGAGAGCTTCAAGACAGATTGTTACAGTTATGGTAACTTTATTTCCCTCACCGATTGTACCGGTTACAGATTTTACCATTGCAACAGCCGCACCGCCCGCAGCATCGGTAGTAGCCGTATACTTCATACCCTGTGTAGCTTGGTCATATCCATATGTACCTGATACTAAGGTAGGATTAGATCCCATTACGGTGAATTCCATTTCGAATTCAGTTTCTGAATAGCATTTTAAGGTAACAGTTTCATCATGAGTTGCTCCGTTTTCTTCTGTTCCGACTACTGTTCCTCTGTAAGTAACCAACGCTTCCCTTTCTGCCTTATCGGTAAATGCTATACCTGCCGCGTCAATGCCCGTTCCTTTCAGCAACATGTTGGAGTAAGTTTCATCTGCATAGGTATACTCAAACGTATACGTTGCATTCTGTCCGTTCAAAGTATCCGTAAGCGTATAGGTTGTTTTACCGTTAGCTTCGGTTTTAGTGTATGTTCCGCTACTCAAAATTTCAGGGTCATCTACTATAAGATAATATTTACCTTCGGTCTGAACTTCAAAGTAGGATTCCAAGTCATCGCTCTTGTAGAACTTCTTAATAGAAAGCGGCTTCTTCTGAGGCGGGGTACGAACTGCGTCGTATGTAAAGTTTTCATAGTAAACTTCCGTTGCGCTTAAAGCCAAAACCATAATGTTTTTAATGGTTACAACGCCATCTTTTACTTCTACGTCATAAGTTCCGTCCACGTCGGGAAGATTTTCGCCGGTAAGCGTAATCTTTGTCTTGTCGCTGTTATATGAATAAGTTCCGAGATAGTCGTTTCCAAGCATATCGTTTTCATACCAGAACGAACCATCCTCAAAGAGAACCAACGAACCGTAATAAAGCGTTCCGTCTGCGTCTCTGACGTAGGTAAACAATCCCGTATATGTAGCATTGTCTTTCGGATCGGTGGTGTCATTAGGATTGTCGTTATTTGTACATGCCGTAAAAGCCATACAAAGTGAGCATACAAGTGCAAGAAGCACTGTAATTAATGTGAATTTTTTCTTGAACATAATTCCTCCCTCATTCGAGTTTTTGTGATTTAATTATAAATATTATACATTTTAAAATATATCAATCTCGTTCGCTTTATTATAAAATAGTTGTATAAATATTTATATCGTTCAAATTTTGTTAAAACCTATCTTTTTTTTAAATATTAAAGTCTGCAAGCAGCTGCCTGCAGACTCCTTTTAATTTATATTCAGTTTTCCGCTTCAACACTGCTATCTGTACTTGAATTGTAAGATGCTCTTTGCTTATTTATAGTTACCTTTTCCTTTATCAGTAACACCGTAGCGCGAACGACTAAAATTATAAAGAACGCCGCCACGCCGAACATAAGCAAATTGCTTCC
>JAFLSA010000086.1 GCA_022511185.1 Eubacterium sp. | reverse complement strand
CCATTCCTTCGGTTACCAACGTAGTACAGGAAGGCAACAGACGCATTGCACCCTCAACCTCTACTACGCACATACGGCAAGCGCCGGGAGCATGATCTATTTCCTGCATTTCACACAGGCTCGGAATATATATCCCCGCCGAACGCGCCGCCTGTAAAACCGTTTTACCCTTTTTACACGTTACTTTTTTTCCGTCTACGATAAATTTGATTTCATCCATTTATACGCCCTCCTTTTCAAGGGATATAAACTCTTCGGGAAAAGCTTTTATAGCCGTCGTCAGCGCGATTGTGGACGACTGACCCAAAGCGCAACGGGAATTGCAGGATATATAATCGCACAACTGCAAAATACTATCTACGCTTCCGCCGTTGCCTCTGCATAATTTTTCAAGCTCCTCGATAAGCTCTGCCAGTCCGTATCTGCAAGGTACGCACATGCCGCAACTCTGGTCTTTGAGAAAAGCTATGCTTTTTAGGGCAAGTTCGGGTACGCTCTCTTTTTCGCCGATAAATCTTACCGCCGCTGTTCCGAGCGAAAGCCCCGCCTTGCGGCAACCCTCATAATCAAGGATTGTATTCATCTTTTCTATCGTAGCAAAACCGCCCGTTGCACCGCCGCCAAGTTGAAAACCCTTTATTTTTCCTTTGGCACCGCCGCTCTTTTCCAAAAGCTGTGAAAGGGTAATTCCGTGTTCTGTCTCATACACACCGGGATTGTTTACGGCGCCGCTTACGGTATACAGTTTCGTGCCGCCGACGGACTCAGTTCCGTAATTTTCAAACTGTTTACCGCCGTGCAATATTAGCGACGCAACAGCGGCGAACGTTTCGGCATTATTGATAATCGTAGGACAGTCAAAAAGTCCGTTCGTGCCGGGATATGGCGGCTTTAAACGGGGTTCCGCACGCTTGCCTTCAAGCGTTTGCAACAGTGCGGTTTCTTCACCGCTGACATATGCTCCGCCGCCTAAAAAGACCTCTATATCGAAACTCTTGCCGCTATTTAAAATATTCTCGCCAAGCACTCCCGCCTTATAGGCGTTTTTAACCGCTTCTTCAACTATGTAAAAAGCTTTTCCGTATTCGGCACGTATGTAGATGTATCCCTTTTTGATACCGGTAGCAAGTGCACAAATTATCATTCCCTCGATAATACTGTCGGGCGAATTGATAAAAAGAGCGTAATCTTTGTAAGTATCTCCTTCACCCTCGCTACCGTTGCAGACAATATATTTATTTTGCGTTTCGGCGTCACGCGTCAAGCTCCATTTCTTCGCAACCGGAAAACCCGAACCGCTTCTGCCGCAAATCTTTGCGCTATCAATAACGTCAATTATATCCGTCTTTGCCAGAACAGCTTTTTTAACGGCTATATACTTTTCGGGATGATTTAAAAGCCATATTGCACTTTTGGGGGTTGCAATTTCGTCGTATGCATCTCCGTCGTTCATGCCGTTGAAAGCGGAATAAAAAGTTGCCGCACCCGCCACTTCGGAAAGTGGCAGATCCAAAAGCTTCGCAATCCTGTTTAAAACGTCAACCGTTAATTCACCGTACACTTCCTTTGCCTTGTACAATACGGGAATGAGTGCGGTATCTCTATTTTTAATCCCTCTTACAAAAACTGTAAGCTCCTGTCTTTGGGTCATCTGTTGCTCTCCTTCCACCAACCGTAAGGAGGCACAAAATAACTTTTTTCGGGACACTCCGCGCCACCTATACGGAATATTTCACCCGTTTCCTTGCGCTTGAACAAAATGCGCTGATTTATGGGCAAATTCATTTCCAACGCGCCCGTGCGGCAGACTTCAACACAGCAACCGCAATACCAGCACTCGTCAGGATAAGCGACTACCGGCGGTCTACCGACTTCTGCATTCGGCAAAATTGTCTGAACGCGGCAGATATTTGCACAGGCGTTGCAGGCAACGCACTTTCCTTCATCTATATTTACCGCACGGGTAGGACCTGCAGGATTTGTAAAAATAAATTCACTCATTATCCTTTTCCTCCCTGCGACAATATTCGTAATTTTCAAGATAAGAAGGGTAATTTTTACCCTTTAACCAATAATCGGGCACGTCTTCCCTGACAACTATCTCTCCGCTGTCGGTGAGTTTGGGAAAAAGATAGTGTCCCTCTTCAACTTTGTGCTCTTTCTGAATGAGGCACCCCTGCAAATACATTTCCGATATTGTCAGCCGTGTATCGCACTCTAAAACTCTTGCAAGCTCGTGGGGATTGCGAGCATAAGTGCGGTGCGCCTCATCATGTCTAATTGAATTAAGCCATACGAGCCCCTGTTTTAAGATTGACGGGGTTTTGTATTCTCCGCAACACTGCTGCATTACGCGGGTTGAACCGCCCCAAAGCTCTTTCCAGGAAATATAATTTTTATCACATCCGCTCTCCGCTCTGTGAACGGGAGCGTAAACGTGTTCGATTTCTCTTTTAATATATTCTTCGTCTATTTGTCCGCCCTTGGATTTTAACGTATATTCATAGGCGCGGTTGCCGACGTAAAAGCCCGAAGAACAGGCATAAGAACTGCCCTCTAACCCACTGTTTGCACCTGCGGCAAAGAGACCGGGAACGGAAGTCATTAAATTCCAGTCTACTGCGGGCTGAGCCTGCATGCCGAATGATTCGCTTCTCCACGCCTTTACAGCGTCGGGCGCGCCGTGAAACCAGCCGCCGTTATTGTACCCTTCGGGACTCATTATCGGAGCCATAAGCATATCTTTGTCGGGGTCAAAGCCGCTACGGGTGTATAAATCGAAAATCGTATAGCGCGTTTTACCTTCGTTTCCGATCATCATGCCCCAGATGCTTCTGCGCTCCTCTTCGGGCATACCCGATAAATCCGCCCATAACGGAAGCTCGTATTCGCCCGCACGTATTCTTTCGGGCAGGTCGTGTATGAGTGAAGGCGTCTTTGCCTTCTTGTATACGTCGCTTATTGTAGAACCGCAATAGACTTGCGATTTTGCCGGTCTGTTGCGCCTTTTGACGTCGGTGAAAACTTCACCGTCTATATCTTCCCACGGAATAATCTTTCCGTTGTTGTCAACTATTGTGCATGGAAACCAGGTGTTGTGGGGATTTCCCACGCCGAAACGCGGCCAGGCAAAGGGTGAAGGATTTCCCTCCTTTCCCGCCTTGCTCATTCCGTCAATCTCCGCTCCGGCAAGGTATGCCATTGAAAGCCCCTCGCCAACTTCGTTGGGATCCCAACGCCAACTGTTTCCCGTAAGTTCTGTGTTGTTAGTCCATATTGTACAGGAATATCCGCACGTAAGTATCACGACGGGCGTATGGAACACAAAAAATTCACCCGTCTCCAAGGAAAAACCCGATGCACCTATGACAGGGTTTCCTCTTTTTCCGTCCTTAGTGTAAAGGCGGTTAATCATTATGCGTTCATATAACAGAACGCCTCTTTTTTTCATCTCCTGATATAAAACAGGCTTTAAGTACTGACCGCCGCGCAGTTTTGCGGCTATTAAATTTTGATAATTATAGGCCTTATAAAGATTGGTTTCGGCATCGATTGTATCCGCTCCTTTTAAGTCGTCCAAGTCCGCCTCTATCGGCAGCCCCATATCTTTAAGAAGCATTAAAGCTTCCCAGGTGCCTTTGACGGCTATATAGTCACGGTGTCCCATTCTTCCGCGCGTGTCGCCCTTTTCAAGATTTTCTTCGCACGTCATGGGACTTTTGGGATAGGATAACAGGTTGTTCCAGTGGTCCATTCCCGCACCGCCGCAGCCCGAACGCTTAATCGGCGCTTTGTCGCATACGGCAACCTTTGCGCCCTTCTTTGCTGCGGAAATAGCCGCCGAGCTTCCCGCAAGCCCGCCGCCGACGACGAGAACGTCAACGCTTACGTGCGTAACCTTTTCATATTCAAGCTTGTAGGGCCAACGGAAGTTTTCTCCGCTGTAACCAACCTGTCTGGTCATTACTAACTCCTAAACTTTTTGTAAAAACCCGTAAAGAGCCAAATTTCTGACCCTTTACGGGCTTTACGTTTAATTGTTGTCAGAATACTTTATTTGCGGCGTTTATAGTTACTGAGGTAATTCTCCGGTGCCGCCTGTGTTTTCACTTGTAATCGCAAAGGTGCCTTTTTCGCTATCGACCTTAACTTCAAAGCCGTTCTTGTACCAGCCACCCTTAGGAGAGCCGACGCTGCCCTTGCCGTCCATACCCACAGAATAAGCATTACATTCGCCCAACGTGATGGTACCGTCGCTGTATGCGGTATAGACAATACCGATATAGACTGTCACTTGGGTTGCCGTGGGTTCAGCATTCCAATTAACCTCGTTATCTTCATTTTTGGGATAGGTTTCTCTTACCTCAGCAAAGAAATAACCAACGTTCTCAACATAGGACAATGTATATGTGGTTGACCAACCCATAAACTCATTTTTATTTGCCTCAGCTGTTACGTAACTGTCTTCGATGTTTTCAATTTCAAACTTGCCACCGGCTGAAAGTTTTACAAGCATACCGGCAGTTTGAGCCGCTTTAAACGTATCGCTTGTAATTGTAGCACCTGCATCAGCAGATTCTTTGGTAAGCGAAATAGCGCTGAGCAATACGTAATCACCGTTCTTCACGTAATACTTACCTTCGTAGTTTACGTTCAAAAGATTGCCCTTATCATCTTTGGCATCAGCTGCATCGCTGAACACAACTTTTACTTTTCTGCCGTCCAAAGCATCGGTAGGACCGCCGTTAGGACCGGGAGCGCTTGCCGAAGGCAGAGTATCACCTATAACGTAGATGTCATCACCTGTATCGGTTGCAGTTTCGTCAAGAATAGTAGCATTTGCTTTTTGTTGGCTGATTGTGTAACCGTTTTCGCCGCTTGAGCCAAGAGTAAGCGTGTATTTGGTATAGTTAACCATCATCATAGCGCCGCCGTTGGCATAGATTACTTTAATATCATCCGAACTGCCGGTCGTCCAACTTGCAGCGGTACCCGTCGCCTCTTTACTGGAAGATGTTACGGTGCCGTGATCAGTCGTTGTACCCTGATTGCCTTGATTACCCTGATTGCCCTGATTGCCTTGATTACCCTGATTGCCGCCTTCGTCACCGGTAATGGGAGGATTATTGCCCGTATCGGGAGTTTTGTTATCATCGCCGCAACCGGCAAATGCTCCGACCGAGAGAGCTGCAACGCCAGCAAGTGCAAGGGTTAAAAATAAGTGCTTCATTTTCATAAAATTTTACTCCTTAATTTAATTTTTTATTTTTTAATTATTCTTTTAATGATTATTCAGCTTCAACTGCGCCGACAGTTACGGTACCCGTCTGATATTCGGAGTTAAAAGCCGCAATGGTGGCTACAAAGCCGTTTGCATAGCTTGAAAGGGTTGCAGGGGCAGAGCCTTCGAATGCGGGAAGGGTTATTTTAGTGCCTACCGCCGTCTTGTCTCCGCTTAAAGTAACGTTTATAGATCCGTTTTCGGCTGTTTGCAGCGCAAAGTCATAGTCATTGACTTCGATAGCGGTAACCGTACCCGAAGAAAGAGTATATTTTGTCTCTATCAGGAAGCAGTCGGTGCTTTTATAAGCTATCGTGTAGATATATTTTACATTTGCCTCCTCTACTTCCCAATTATAGAGATAATAGTTTCTGTATGTAGATTCGCTTTCAACCATAAATACGGGCTGGAACAGGCGATATCCGGTATCTTCGTCAACCTGGTCTTCACCTGTTGCAATATATAAATTAGTTCCCCAAGGGAAGCACCAGTCGTATTCGATGGGACGTCCGTCCGTGTTGAAAACGCCGAGCGTGACCTTGTTGCCCTCGCTCACCCAAACGCCGCCCGCATAATTATCGGTTGTACCTTTCAAGCTGTTCTTCTCGGTCAAAGTAAACGAATGGTCATCCTTTAACACAAGTGTCCAGGGAATGGATGCAGCGGACGTAGCTTCCTTAATCTCGAAATAATAGTAAGTACCTGCCGTAACGGTATAATCGGAAACATAGGTGAGTTTGTTTTTTTCTTTCTCGTCATCAATACCTTGCTGAATATCGCCGACATCTACTCCGCCTTTATTGCCGCCGTCATCGTCGTCCTTTCCGCAAGCCGCAAACATGCCCGCAGTCATAGCACAAGCACATCCGAGTGCAAGCGCAAGTATTGTTTTGAATTTACTTTTCATTTTCAAGTCTCCTTAAATTTTGTTTATTTTTAGCCCCATTACGGGCAAAGTTTTAAATTATTTTGCAGATTCCGTCCAGCCCTCATTGATGAAATTGAGCCATGACCAATTTAAATGAGCGGACCAGGTCACTCTGCTGTTGGGGAGTGCAAAGCCGTCTGCCGCAACGACGTTTGTAGTAGCCAAATCAATAGATTTAGGCGAAACGCCGGGCGCCATCGTCAAAGTATTATTACCGACGGTAACTTTATACTGCGACTGATATAACGTGTGTCCGCAGAGCTGCGGGTCTGTTCCGCTATATTTTGTTGCCTGCGCTTCATTGCTTGTCGTGCTGTAATTCCCGTTGCCGTCGTCTACAAGATACAGATTACCCGAACGCCCGCTGACCACGTAAACGTTTTTAGGAGTTACTGTCGCAACGTCGGTTATGGAAATGCTGTCGAGATTTCCTATACCGAACAGAGGATTGACCGTAACCTGTCCGTTTTGGGCGTTGCTGCCCGCACCGCCCGTCTGATAGTTATATGCATAGACGGAAGCTATGTCATAGGTCTCTTCTATCGTCTTGTCGTAACCGCTAACCTTATCTTTGTCAACGGTTATTGTCATCTTGGTATAGACGGGAGCAAATTTCCAATATACCATATTGACCGCTATCTGTGTCGTCTTGGTAGCCGAATCATAGAATATACTGTAATCGCCGTCCGGCATACTCTTACCGTTTGAAAGAGTCACCATTTTCGTATTGGGCTTTAACGTATATATATCTTCTGTATAAATATCGGAATAATCAGACGTGAGCTTAATTTTTATGTCGTCAGCTTTAAGAGATGATGCGTCCGCCCCCGAAGGCCAGGTGATGTAGAAGTTGTCGATAGCGTCGTATTTTGCGCCTGTGGGCATATCGCAAAGCATGGGCTTTGTGTAGCCGTCTGCCTTTTCACAACCTTCCCATGTCCAGACGGGAGAGGCGCCTGCCGTGACGGAAGTGGTCATGGCTTTTGCGGTGGGTTCGACAAAGC
>JAFLSA010000085.1 GCA_022511185.1 Eubacterium sp. | reverse complement strand
CTTATCGTTATGGATGAGGACACCTGTATGGTTGATATCGCTAAGTTCTTCCTTGAATTTACGGTTGATGAATCCTGCGGTAAATGTACACCATGCCGTGTTGGTACAAAGAGACTTCTTGAAATGCTTGATAAAATTACATCAGGCAAGGCAACAATGGAAGACCTCGACAAGCTTGAAGAGCTTTGCTACTACATCAAGGAAAACTCTGCTTGCGGTCTTGGTCAGACTGCACCAAACCCTGTTCTTGCAACACTTAAGTTCTTTAAGGACGAATATATTGCACACGTAAAAGATAAAAAGT
The DNA here is from genome assembly GCA_022511185.1 of Eubacterium sp. Taxonomy (GTDB): domain Bacteria; phylum Bacillota; class Clostridia; order Oscillospirales; family Acutalibacteraceae; genus Eubacterium_R. The sequence goes on along the minus strand of JAFLSA010000085.1, from coordinate 7,174 downwards.
GTCCTGCAGGAGTATGTAAGGATCTTCTTACATATACTATTGACAAGGAAAAATGTATCGGCTGCGGTATGTGTGCAAGAAACTGCCCTGCAGATACAATCGTTAAAACTGATTATACTGCACCGGGTCACAAGCTTCCGTCATACGAAATCATTCCTGATAAATGCGTTAAGTGCGGTGCTTGTATATCTAACTGTAAATTCAAAGCAATCAGTAAGCAGTAAATAAGGAGGGTCCTAAAAATGGAAATGGTTAATATAAAAATCAACGGCATTGCCGTAAGCGTACCTAAGGGCTCAACTATTTTAGAGGCTGCCCGTCAGACAGGTATTGAAATTCCTACACTCTGCTATATGAAGGATATAAACGAAATCGGCGCTTGCCGTATTTGTATCGTTGAGGTTAACGAAGGAAGAGGTTTCAGAATGGTTACCTCTTGCGTATATCCTGTATCAGAGGGTATGGAGGTTCTCACAAATACAGAAAAAATTCAGAAGCACAGAAAGACAACACTTGAGCTTATTTTATCAACTCACGATAAAAGCTGCCTTTCATGCAAGCGTTCAACAAACTGTGAGCTTCAGAAGCTTTGCCACGACTATGGCGTAGATCAAACAAGCTTTGAAGGTGAAAAGCCTGTTTATGAAATGGACTTAAGCACCGCTCACCTTGTAAGAGATAACAACAAATGTATCCTCTGCCGCAGATGTGTTGCCGCTTGTAAGCAGCAGTATGTAAGCGTAATCGGTGCTAATGACCGTGGTATGGATACCTCAATCGGTCAGCCGTTTGATCTTCCGCTCAACAGTACACCTTGTATCTCCTGTGGTCAGTGTACGGCTGTATGCCCTACAGGCGCACTTACTGAAAGAGATGATACGGATAAGGTTTGGGCAGCTATTGCAGATCCTGAAAAATATGTTGTTGTTCAGACTGCGCCTTCAATCCGTGCAACACTCGGCGAATGCTTTGATATGCCTATCGGCACAAACGTTGAAGGCAAAATGGTTGCAGGTCTTCGCAGACTTGGATTTGATAAGGTATTTGACACAGACTTTGCCGCTGACCTCACTATCGTTGAGGAAGCAAGCGAGCTTGTTGACCGCATTAAAAACGGCGGTGTTCTCCCGATGATTACATCTTGTTCACCGGGTTGGGTAAAATTCTGTGAGTTCTATTATCCTGATTTACTTCCGCATCTTTCAAGCTGTAAATCACCACAGCAGATGGCGGGCGCAGTAATCAAGACGTATTACGCTGAGAAAATGGGTATCGACCCTAAGAATATTGTTAGCGTATCTGTTATGCCTTGTACTGCAAAGAAGTTTGAAATCGGCAGAGAAGAGCAGTCTGCTGCAGGCGTTCCTGACGTTGATATCGCATTGACAACAAGAGAGCTTGCAAGAATGTTCTCAAGACTTGGCATCAACTTTGCCGCTCTTCCTGAGGAGGAGTTTGACAATCCTCTTGGTGACGATACCGGTGCTGCCGTTATCTTCGGCGCAACAGGCGGTGTTATGGAGGCTGCTGTAAGAACAGCTAACGCTTGGCTTAACGGCGCAACCGAGCCTATCGAGCTTGAGGCAGTTCGTGGTACAAAGGGACTTAAGGAAGCAACTGTTGACCTTAACGGTACTGAGCTTAAGGTTGCCGTAGCATCAGGCGCTGCTGCCGCAAAGGTTGTTATGGATATGCTTAAGGCAGGAAATCCAAAGGGCTGGGGCTTCATTGAGATTATGGGTTGCCCGGGCGGTTGTGTAAACGGCGGCGGACAGCCAATTCAGCCACAGTACGTTCGTGATACAGTTGACCTCAAGGCTGTAAGAGCAAAGTCTCTTTATGACCAGGATAAGTCAATGACACTTCGTATGTCACACGAGTCCCCTGTTATCAAGAAGCTCTATGACGAGTGGTATGATGGCTTCGGTGGTCACAAGGCACACCACGATTTACACACATCATATACTCCGAGAAAGAAGTATAATTTTTAATCAATTTAAAATTTAAGCGTTCTGACGCAAAGCAGGCGGATATCCGCCCTCCTGACCGAAAGAGTGCAAAATAGTTTTAAAGCTATAACTGCACCTCAAGGTGCAGTTATTTTATTGTAAAAATTTGAGGTGAAATTATGGAAACTCGTGTTGCTGTAATAGGCATAATAGTTGAAAATAAGGAAAGTGTTGCAGCTTTAAATGAAATACTTTCAGAATACGGGAATTATATAATAGGAAGAATGGGAGTCCCGTATCATAAAAAGGGTGTTAATATTATTTCCGTTGCAATCGATGCACCGCAAAATGTGATTAATGCATTGAGCGGAAGTATAGGAAGGCTTGACGGCATTTCTGCAAAGGCGGCATACAGCAATGTTTAATTCATTAATTGACAAACTGCGCAAAAATCAAATTCTTTCTTATGACGAATATCTGCTCTTAATTAAGAACAGGGATAAATGCGCAGACTATCTTTTTAAAAATGCATCTGAGGTACGTGAAAGCATTTACGGTAATAAAATTTATATCAGAGGTCTGATTGAATTTACAAATTACTGTAAAAATAATTGCTATTACTGCGGAATACGCAGGGATAATAAGTGCACAGACAGATACAGGCTATCACCTGATGAAATAATAGGCTGTGCCGATTACGGATATGAGCTTGGCTTTCGCACCTTTGTGCTGCAAGGCGGCGAAGACCCGTATTATACCGATGATATACTATGTGATATTGTAAGGAAATTAAAAGAAAATCATCCTGACTGTGCCGTGACACTTTCACTCGGTGAGCGGAGTTTCGATAGCTACAAGGCACTGAAAGATGCAGGGGCGGACAGATATCTGCTCAGGCACGAAACGTCCGACAGCGGGCATTACGGCAAGCTTCACCCTGATGATATGAGCTTTCAAAACAGGCTTGACTGCCTTGAAAATTTAAAAAAGCTTGGCTATCATGTAGGTGCAGGCTTTATGGTAGGCTCACCTTTTCAGACTGAGGAAAATCTTGCAAATGAGCTTTTATTTTTAAAAAAGCTCAATCCTCATATGGTGGGCATAGGGCCGTTTATTGCGCACAAGGATACGCCGTTTTTTGACCAGCCGTCAGGCACGGCTGAGCTGACGCTCTTTATGCTCGGACTGATACGGCTTACACTTCCAAACATACTTTTGCCTGCCACAACTGCTTTGGGTACTATCGACCCGCTCGGCAGGGAAAAAGGAATCCGTGCAGGCGCAAACGTTGTTATGCCGAATCTTTCACCGCTAAACGTCAGAAAAAAATATATGCTTTATGATAATAAAATCTGCACTGGCGACGAGGCGGCGCAGTGCATTGAATGTTTAAAAAGAAGAATAGCCACTACAGGCTGTGAAATCGAAATCAGCCGTGGGGATTATAGGCAAAGTAAACCAAATTGTTAAAGGAGGAAATTATGGCTAAATATAATCCAAAATCACTTGTTGCAGAAGAATTCATCAGTGATGAAGAAATCAAGGAAACGCTGAAATATGCAGATGAAAACAAGGACAATATTGTCCTTATTGATGAAATAATTGAAAAAGCAAAGCTTCGCAAGGGACTTTCTCACAGGGAAGCAAGCGTTCTTCTTGCGTGTGAAAATAAAGAAAAAATCGAAGAAATTTATAATCTTGCAGAGCAGATAAAGAAGGATTTTTACGGCAACAGGATAGTTATGTTTGCTCCCCTTTACCTTTCAAACTACTGTGTTAACGGCTGTCTTTACTGCCCGTATCATTTAAAGAATAAGCATATTGCACGCAAAAAGCTCACGCAGGAGGAGGTTGCAAAAGAGGTCATTGCGCTTCAGGATATGGGTCACAAGCGACTTGCGATTGAGGCAGGCGAAGACCCTGTAAACAACCCTATTGAATATATACTCGACTGCATAAAAACGATTTATTCAATCAAGCACAAAAACGGTGCTATCAGGAGAGTTAACGTCAATATCGCCGCTACAACTGTTGAGAATTACAGAAAATTAAAGGAAGCAGGTATCGGCACATATATTCTTTTCCAGGAAACGTATCATAAGGAAAGCTATGAATACCTCCACCCGACAGGTCCTAAGCACAATTACGCTTATCATACAGAGGCAATGGACAGAGCTATGGAGGGCGGTATTGATGATGTCGGTATCGGCGTGCTCTTCGGTCTTGACAAATACCGCTATGAGTTCGCAGGACTTCTTATGCACGCAGAGCATCTTGAGGCTGTTCACGGCGTAGGTCCTCACACAATAAGCCTTCCCCGTGTTAAAAAAGCAGATGACATTGATCCTGATGATTTTGACAATTCACTCAGTGATGAAATCTTCTGCAAAATTGCGGCTTGTATAAGAATTGCCGTTCCTTACACAGGTATGATTATCTCCACCCGTGAAACACCTGAGGTGCGTGAGGAAATTATACGCCTTGGTGTAAGTCAGATCAGCGGCGGCTCCCGTACATCTGTCGGCGGATACTGCGAGGAGGAGCGTCCTCACGATACGGAGCAGTTTGATGTTTCAGATAACAGAACGCTTGATGAGGTTGTAAACTGGCTTATGAGAGCAGGCTATATCCCGTCCTTCTGCACAGCCTGCTACAGAGAAGGCAGAACAGGCGACAGATTTATGAGCCTGTGCAAATCAGGTCAAATTCAAAACTGCTGTCACCCAAATGCGTTGATGACGCTTAAAGAATTCCTTATGGATTATGCAAGCGAAGATACACGCAAGATTGGTGAAGAGCTGATTGAAAAAGAGATTGACAATATCGGTAAGGATAAGGTCAAGGATATTGTCAGAGAACGCCTTGTTAAAATAGAAAACGGCGACAGAGATTTCCGTTTTTAACAAATGCTTATTGAGGTGAATTTATGGGACTTAATGATACACCGTCGAGTGAAAGACTTCATATAGGCTTTTTCGGCTGCAGAAATGCAGGTAAAAGCAGCCTTGTAAATGCTGTTACTGGTCAGAACCTATCTGTTGTCAGCGATATTAAGGGAACGACAACAGACCCTGTTAAAAAGGCTATGGAGCTTTTACCGCTTGGCCCTGTTCTGATTATTGACACACCCGGCTATGATGATGAGGGCGCTTTGGGCGAAAAAAGAGTTGATTCGACAAAAAGAGTTTTAAGAAGCTGTGATATTGCCGTTCTTGTGTCAGAAGCCGGCAGAGAGCTTAATGAGGCTGAAAACGAGCTTATCGAGCTTTTTAAGCAAAGAGTTATCCCTTATATAATTGTTAAAAATAAAATTGATATTTCACCCTCCCCTGCTGTTAATAAAGAGAATATTATATACACAAGCGCACTGAACAAAACAGGTATAGAGGAACTGAAAAATGCGATAGGTGCAAGCGTTAAGGACGGCGCTAAAGCTGTCAATTACGTCGGAGATTTAATCAGTCCTGACGATATTGTTGTGCTTGTAACGCCGATTGACTCAGCCGCACCAAAGGGCAGAATGATTTTACCTCAACAGCAGGCAATCCGTGATATACTCGATTTTAATGCTGTATCAGTAGTTACAAAAGAAACTCAGCTTTTTGAAACGCTCAAATCACTTTCAAAGTCCCCTGCCCTTGTTGTTACCGATTCACAGGCATTTAAAAAGGTCAGTGAAATCGTCCCTGATGAAATTCCGCTAACCTCATTTTCAATTTTAATGGCACGATACAAAGGCTTTCTAAGTACGGCGGTACAGGGCGTTAAGGCAATTGATTCCTTAAAAGACGGCTCAAAAGTGCTTATCAGTGAGGGCTGTACGCACCACAGGCAATGCGACGATATCGGAACAGTCAAGATGCCTAAATGGCTTAAGAATTACACAGGTGCTAACTTGAATTTTGAGTGGAGCAGCGGCACAGGCTTCCCTGAAAACCTCAAGGACTATGATTTGGTTATCCACTGCGGCGGCTGTATGCTCAATGATAACGAGATGAAATACAGGATGACAGTTGCACAAAAACAGGGCGTACCGTTTACAAATTACGGAACTGCCATTGCGCATATGCAGGGCATACTAAAACGCAGCCTTGCCCCGATTCCCGATATTGATTTTTAAAGTTATTATAAAGTTGGAGTAAATGCTATGAAAAAACGATTAACTGATATAATCAATAATATGCACAAATACAATTCGTCTAACTTATGTAAAGATATGTTTGGTTTTGACGAAAATATAATTTACGATGCATTAGTTATTGCTCCCGGTTGGAAAGCTACAAATATTATTAAAGACGGTTCTTTTAATATCACAGTGCTTGCAGAGCATTCATATATTTGTGGATTTCTTCTTGAAAAGGACAATTTAAAAATTGCGTGGATTCAATGCTCGCCAGGTGCCAGTAATTTAATTGACCATTTGTCCGTTTGTGCTGAAATAAATTTTAAAAAGCTTATTTTTGTAGGTGCTGTCGGCAGCTTGTCAACTGACTATAATGTAGGAGATTTATGCACTCCGTCTTACAGTATTTCAGGAGTATTCGCAAACGCATATTTAGGTGACAGACTATCTGATTACAAGCCATTTGAGAAAATCTATCCTGACAATAATTACATTAACAGAATAATTGATTTGGCAAAAAAGAGCAATTATGAGTTAAAGAAAGCATCTGTATTCTGTACAGATTCTATTGCGCTTGAATACTCACATTTAGATGAGATTAAATCATTTAATACTGCTTTAATTGAAATGGAAACAAGCTCCTTTTATTTGCTCGCAGATTTATTTGAAATACCTGCTATTGCACTTTTAGCAGTTTCAGATAACTCATCAGCCGGTGATCCTCTTGTTGGGAGGAATGATGAGCTGAATAAAAAATATCATTATTGCCGCAATACGGTTATTCCTGATTTAATTTATAAAATTGCAAAATCTGAATAGAATAGTAACACAGATTATAAAAGGCGAGGATAAAACATCCTTGCCTTTTATAATCTGTTCTCTTGTCGGATATTTCGGTGTGCCCTTTTTTACCCCTTAGATAATATTATTTTTCATAATGATTCTTACGGAAAATTTGATATAAATATTTATTTATCTTAACTAATGTGGTATTATAAAATTATCTTTAATGTTTTTATCATATCGGCTATAATATGTAAATCAAAATGACTAAAAAAGGGAGTACATTATGACAAAGCAAAAATATTTAGACCGGATTAAT
>JAFLSA010000084.1 GCA_022511185.1 Eubacterium sp. | reverse complement strand
TTGTTATGGAGGGTCTCCATTGCTTTAACGGCTTGTGGTGCAAGCTTTTCAATATCTTGCGGTGTAACTATATTTTCTATATGGTTTGAGATAAATTTAATTGACATATATTTCGCCTCGGTTCTTATATTTATTATCTCTCAAAATTATTTTACTTGAGAAAATATAGTACACCATTTTGTAAAAAGTTGCAATATGTTTTTAAATTAATTTACTAAATATTCATCAAAAGCTGCTTGAATATATAAGAAAAATCAATAGTTTTCACACTCTGACCTGCAACAAGCTCAACTGAGGCAACCTGCTCATTCTCACACATTACGAGCACTTCACCCAAAATGTCACCTTTTTTTACCGGTGCTTTAACAAATTTTTTAATTTTATATTCATACTCAAATTCACCTGCACTCTTGTTTACAAGAATATTGCCTGTATTATTTGAAAGCGGTATAAGTTTTTTTATTCTTCCGTTTTCAATTTTTACAGAAGTAATTTGTGTATCATCTAAAGTAATTTTGCTGATTTTATAATTTGCAAAACCGAAATCGAGAAGCTCTGTTGTTTTATTAAATCTATCTTCACTTGTATCTGCGCCGAGGACAACTGACACAAGGCTCATACCGTCTCTTTCAGCAGTAGCACACAGACAAAAGCCTGCATTTGAGGTAGTGCCTGTTTTAAGCCCTGTAATTCCGTTATAGGTATTCACAAGCTTGTTGGTGTTATTAAGCTCTGTTTCACCGCCACGCAGACTGTCAAGCCAGACGGTTGAATATTTTTTTACAAGGTCATATTTCATAACTTCTTTTGCAATTACGGCAAGGTCATATGCACAAGAATAATGATTCGTTACATCATCATCAAGTCCCGTACAGTTTTCAAAATTACTGTCCTTTAGCCCTAATTCCTTAACCTTGGCATTCATCATATCAACAAAACCGGATGCACTGCCTGCAACGTACTCGCTTAAAAGCGTGCAGGCATCGTTTGCAGAGGAAATAATAACAGCCTTTAGTAAATCATTAACGCTCATCTGCTCCCCTACTTCAAGCCATATCTGTGAGCCGCCTTTTGATACAGCGTTTTCACTTGCGGCTACCATATCGTCAAGGCTTATTTTTCCGCTGTCGATTGCCTCCATAATAAGCAGTATGCTCATTATTTTTGTGACTGACGCGGGCGACATATGCTCGTAGGCATTTTCCTCACTTATAATATCGCCTGTATCCATACACATTAAAATGCTTGATTTTACTTCTATTTCTTTACTTTTCTTTTCTTCTTCTGCAAAGATTGTTGAGGGAATACTCATAAAAATACAGAAAGAAAGAATAAAAATTATATATTTTTTCATACAATCACCATTAAAATAGTATTACCAAAATGTTGTATTAATGATAGAAATTTGGTATAATCAGCAAAAAAGGTATGCGGAGGTTACAATGAAGGCTGCATTTTATACACTTGGCTGTAAGGTCAATCAATATGAAACTGAATATATGAGCGAGCTTTTGAAAAATGCAGGCTTTGAAATTGTATCTCCAAGTGATGATGCTGATTATTACATAGTCAATTCCTGCACGGTTACTGCAACTGCCGACCAAAAGACAAGGCAGAATATCAGGAAGTTTAAGAGAAAGCACCCGAATGCAGCAGTAGTTCTTACAGGTTGTATGCCGCAGGCATTTCCCGACGAGGCGTCAGCACTCTCTGAGGCAGATATCGTTATGTCAAATAAAAATGACGGTGACATCCTGACCCTGATTAATGAATACAGTCTGAAAAAATCAAGAATTATCAGTATTGATGAACATAAGATGGGCGATAAATTTACTGACTGTTCAATAACAGATTTCAACGACAGGATAAGAGCATTCGTAAAAATAGAGGACGGCTGTGACAGGTTCTGCTCCTATTGTATCATACCAAAGTCACGAGGCAGAGTGCGTTCAAAGAATCCTGATGATCTAAAAAAAGAAGTTGAAGGTCTTGCGAGCCATTCGGTTAAAGAAATCGTTTTGGTCGGAATTAACCTTTCTGCCTATGGCAAGGGCGAGGATTTTAACATTGTTGATGCTGTTAAAATCTGTGCAAATACTGACGGTATTAAGCGTGTAAGGCTTGGCTCATTAGAGCCTGATCACATAACTGATGAAATTATCAGTGAGCTTTCTAAGATAGAAAAATTCTGTCCGCAATTTCATCTTTCACTTCAAAGCGGTTGTGACAAAACACTGAAGAATATGAACAGGCATTACACTTCTGCAGAGTACAAGGCACTCTGCGATAAGCTGAGAAACAGCTTTACCGATACAAGTATAACAACTGATGTTATGGTCGGCTTTCACGAGGAAAGCGATGAGGATTTCATAGAAAGTCTTGATTTTGTAAAGAGCATTAAATTTGAAAAAGTGCACGTTTTCCCTTACAGCGAGCGTCAAGGAACTGCCGCATCAAAACGCGGCGACAGCGTTCCAAAGCAGGTTAAAGAAAAACGTGCAGGCATTATGATTGATGAAACCGAAAAAATCAGAAAAGAATATCACAAAACTTTGTTAGGAAAAGATGTAGAAGTCCTTTTTGAGAATGAAGTTGAAAATGGTGTTTATCAGGGATATACAAAGAACTATATCCCTGTGAGAATCAAGAGTGATAAGAATTTAGTCGGAGAGCTTATGACGGTTAAAATAAAAGATTACTGTGACGAATTCTGCATTACTGAGTAAAGATTATAAGTTTCGTCATTGTCCTTGAGAGAGCTATAGGAAAATATGTAATATCCCTTTACCTCGCTAATCTTTGAGAGATAAGTCACCTGGCGCGAAATAATATTGTTATTATCTAAAAATTCGTTTATTCCCCTGTCCCCTGCAAACTCGTCCTCCTTACCTACCTTATAAAGCGGCAAGGCTACATATAGCGTACAGTCAGCCATTTGAATCCAACTCTTAGTTGTTTTCATAAATGGCTGATTTTCATTTTGAAAGCCGAAATATATTTGAGGGCAGATATAATCAACGTAGCCTTCCTCAGTACACCATTTGTTTACATCGGCATAAAGAGTATTGAAGTCATTATTTACGTTTGATGCGGGACTGATACCGAAGGTTATGTTCTCATTAACTGATTTTACGGTATTGTAAACAGATTTTATCATATTGCTTATATTATCTCTTCGCCAGTCGGCAAGTGCCTTATCACCGCCTGCTTTTTTATAGGCATCATATGATGATTTATCAATTTCTTCATCTGTTGTTGGATAAAAGTAATCATCAAAGCAGATTGAATCAACCTCATAATTCTCAGCAATTTCCTTTACACCGTTTGTAATTAGCTGAGTTACCTCATCGCTCGCCGGGTTAAAATATATTCCGCTGTCGCAAACAATTAGCTTATCTGTGTTCTGCCATTCAACTGCTTTGTTATTTTCGGAAAGCTCTTTAAAATCGGTAGAGTTGCTGACTCTGTACGGATTTATCCAAGCCTCAATTGATAGTCCGTTCTTATGTGCAGATGATACCATTATTTCAAGAGGGTCATAAATAAGCTCGCTTCCCTGTTTATTAAAACAATATGCGCTGACAGGAAAACAGCTTGATTTATAAAAGGCATCTGCATACGGCCTTACCTGTACTGTAACACGATTAAAGCCGTTTGATTTAAGCTCTTTAAATGCCTTATTTATCTGCTTCTTAAACTCCTGTTCCGTATTATCTTGTGTGAATGTCGAAAGCTCATAATACGTCACCCAAACGGCTTTGACATATTCTTCTTTTGTATCCTCTTGATTGTTAGTCATTTGAGGCAGAGAAAATGAGCATCCAGAAAGGCATATCATAAGTAACACTGATAAAATAATTTTCTTATACACTTGAACACTTCCTAAAATTATAGTAAAATAGATTTGGTGATATTATGGAATACAGACTTGGTAATTCATTAAGAGTAAAATCAAGAGGAGATACAGTAGAGCTTACCTGCCCTAACTGCAACAAAAATGTTCAGTTTGGTGTGTTTTCTAATTTTGAGAGAAGATTCGCGCCTAAGATTACACTGCTTGACTGTAAGACAGTTTATTTTCTTGTTTGTCCTAAGTGTGCATCAATTTATACTGTTGATGAGAAGAAGGGCGATAGCTTTAAAAAGGGTGAAAAGGTTTCTATCGAAAGTATTGATTTAAAAACACTTCAGGAATTTAAAGAAAAAATATGAGTGCAAAGACTATCATAATTATTGCTCTGATTTATTTTATTGTCATAAATATCATAGCTTCACTGCTTGCTGTTGTTGATAAGAGAAAAGCAGTAAAGGACAAATGGCGAATACCTGAAAGCACACTTTTATTAGCAGGTCTTTTGGGCGGTGCGTGCGGTGAATATCTTACGATGAAAAGAATTCACCACAAAACACGACATGCTAAATTTATGATAGGACTTCCACTTGAATTCACGTTACATATAGTAATAATCGTTTTAATAATCGCAAAGGTCGCAAATTAATTGCGACCTTTTTCATTTTATAAAATAATGCAGATTAGTCCGTTACATCCCTCATTTATTACACGTTCAATCGTTTCTCTGAATTTATTTCTTGCGTCAACAGGCATACGGTAAAGCTTATTGTTAAGACCTTCGCTGACAAGCTCGTGGAGTGATTTGCCAAAGAGATTTGTGTTCCAGATGTCCGATGGATTTTCCTCAAATTCCTTCAAAAGATACATAACAAGCTCTTGGCTTTGACTTTCGCTGCCGACAATAGGTGCAACCTCAGTGAAAGTGTTGCACTTGATCATATGAATTGACGGTGCTTCTGCTCTGAGCTTTACTCCGTATCGTCCGCCCTGCTTCATTATTTCAGGCTCGCTGAGTGACAGCTCCTTCATTTCAGGCATTACAATACCATAGCCTGTTTCCTCAACATCGTTAAGTGCCTTTGAGAATCTCTCATACTCATTTCTCATAGCAACAAGGGAAATAAAGTTGTTCATCAAATCTTTTTCGTCTTTGATTTCAATATGACAGCTTTCAGAAAGAATCTGATAAAAATACGTGTTATCAACGTAAAATTTCATATCGACAGTTCCGTTTGACAAATCAAGAGATGATATTGAAACAGATTCAACGTACTCATTTTCCTTTATACTATCTGCAAAGGCTTTAATGCTTCTGATATTTGTAATCTGTGAGACGCTTGCTCTGATCGTATCAAAGAGAGAGGAACGCAGATAATTATCCTTTGCAAGATTATTAATCCATGACGGAAAATGAATACCGACGTTTGATACAGGAAATTCATATAAGATATCTGAGAGAATATCGTTTACTTCCTGCTCAGTAAGCTCAAGACAGTTTACAGGAATTACCGGTACGCTGTACTCGTCACTTAAATTTCTGCAAAGGTTAATTGTTGCTTGATGCTGCGGCTGTGCGCTGTTCATAAGAACTACAAAAGGCTTATCAAGCTCTTTAAGTTCTTCAATTACCCTTTGCTCTGCCTCCTGGTATTCATCACGTGGAATTGAACTTATAGAGCCGTCTGTTGTTATGACAAGACCAATCGTTGAATGCTCTGTTATAACCTTTTTCGTACCGATTTCAGCCGCCATATTAAACGGAATTTCCTCATCATACCAAGGGGTCATAACCATCCTCGGCTGATCCTCCTCGATATAACCGACTGAGCTCGGCACAATATAACCGACGCAGTCAATGAGCCTTACACGCATTTTTAGATTATCATTCATATGAAGCTCAACAGCATCCTCGGGTATGAACTTCGGCTCAGTTGTCATTATCGTTCTGCCGGCGGCGGACTGCGGCAGCTCATCCTGAGCTCGCTCTCTGACAAAAGCGTCATCAATATTAGGAATAACAAGCGAATCCATAAACCTTTTAATAAATGTTGATTTACCTGACCTTACAGGACCGACAACACCTATATAAATATCGCCGCCTGTTCTCTTAGAAATATCATTGTATATGTTATTATTCATAATTTAACCTCACATTCCCGGAACAAGCAGTACCATTTTATTTTGAGTAATCTGTGATGACAAATTATTTTCCTCCATAATAAGCGACATATCAGTGGAGAAGTTTTTAGCTATATCCCAGATATCTTCATTTTCATTTGCAAAATAGAGAGTAAGCTCAGGTGCATTTGAATTATTTTTCTCACCGCTTACCTCAATATCGCTCAAATATTCAATGCTCTGTCTGTCAAATAAATATGCACTGTATGAATAATTAAGTCTTAAGGCAATCTTATCAGCGCTTTTTATCACAAAGTCGTAGGAAATAATGTTTGCTGTTCCTTCACCCTCACAGGCTGTGTCAGACAGCTTAAAGGATATTTCGGCAGATTTTTCATAGTAACAAAGCTGAGACGTATCGTCATAGAATAGAAATGACAAACCGACAGAGAGCTTAACAAGTGAATCTCTGATTGTACAGCTTTCAATACTCGGCTTAAGGTCAATAACCTCAATTATATTCTTCTCACTGTCAAATATCAGCTCATCAGACCTGTCGTCATAATAATAGACAGGCGATCTTTTAATCAAAACCTTTTCTTTGCTGACGTCTGTATTGTAATGAGGCATATATGAGTCTGTAATAAAATTATGCTCTGTGATTGCAGAAATTTTATAGCTTATAGCAACAGTACCGACAAGCTCTATTTCGTTTAAAATATTGTTATCATCTGCTCTTGACTTGATATAAATGCTTGATATTTCAGCGTTTACAAGAGCCTTATCTTCTTCGTCACAGTCTGTTACGTCAACTATCTTGCTGAGTGAAAATGAGTTAGAGCATTTTTCAATGTTATTATCGTCGCTAACATATAGTACGGAGATCTCAACCTTTAACTTAACAAGCATTTTGTCCTTGATAATCTTCGTGTCTTCTAAATAACAAATGCTGTAAGAATTAATAATATTTTTAATCTGCGAGCCCGTGCCTGAGATTGAAAAGGTTTCATCAAATTCGGCCGAACAAACGCCCGATGTTTTATCAATCAGGCAAGGAAAGCTTATCTGCCTTGTAAAAGCATTTTTACATTCGCAAAGACACTTTCCGATATTTTTACGGTAAACGCAAATTTCGGCGCACAGTGAGGTATGAACGTCAATTCTGCGCTGATTAATCAGCCTGAAATTAGAATACTTTGTTTCAAGCCTGATATCTGCAAAGCTTGCAAAATCGCCTGTATCAATATCAATGCTCTTTGTGAATTCCTCCTCAAAAATATTTGAAAAGGTACACTTATCTTTGTTCATATATGTAAGGCATATGATTGACTTTCCGTGAATCGTCAGCTTTGAATCGCTCGTATCATAATTTGTTACAACGCTTGAGACACTGCATTTTATCACTCTGTCAATATCATCAAGGTATTGCGGCAGACTTTCCTGAAAGTCAAGCTCAAATTTTTCCGTCAGCCTTTCTCTGCCTTCGTTCAGGCTCATTGCTTTAAATTCTTTGCACAGCTCCATATTAAGACTCCTTTACTGTTTCTATCAATTACTATGC
>JAFLSA010000083.1 GCA_022511185.1 Eubacterium sp. | reverse complement strand
CACGTTGATTATCCACCACAAAATGACCGTAGGCACAAGAGGTGCACAGTATTTGAGCATCTGATTCCTGATGCTCTTATCAAGACGTCTCGGCTTAACGTATTTATAAAGCTTTGCAGTAACGGAAAAGAATAAGATTGAGCAGGCATCTGATACGATGATCGCCATAATATAGCCTGTAACGCCCCATTTGAGCGGACCGAGAAACAGAATTGTAAACAAAAGCGTCGTAGCAGTCGCAATAATTCCGTCAATTGCAAACAGCTTAACATACCCGCTTCCACGAACAAATTGCTGGCAAAGCTGTCTGAAACTTGACACAAGCACAAATGCGATTATAAGAATAATATAATCGCCGAGCCTGAAATCGTTAATCGTAATAAAGCTTATAGGATATGCAAAGAAAAGAAAAATAGTAAAACCTATAAGCGTTGTCCTTACGCCGACTGTGAAAACGTCACTTTTATCCGCCGCTTTATCAAGCGCAAAGCGAAGCGCCGCACTGTTTACGGCAAGCGTAACAATTGGAATGAGCACGTTGACAGTCTGCTGAACAAGGTCTGCAGCACCGTAGTCGCCCGTGGCCATCACACGTGTGATAAACGGCATTAAAAGGAATGAAAGTATTTTTGATGAAAAGGTACCGATTGCAAATATTATTGTATTTGACGCCAGCTTTTTATACTTATCCAAACTTTATTGTCTCCTTTTTAATACTGCCAATTTCCGTTTTTAAACGTAATTGTATTATCCCTTGATGAAGAGGTGTAAATACAACTGCCCTTATAAAGTCCCTGACTGCTTCCAAACAGGAACACGTACTGATAACCGTAGCCGACACCGATAGAATTTACGTCATCAGCATTAGAAGCATAAACCATCAGCTTGTCCGCTTTTGAATTCATATTATATTCTCTTGCCTGAACTATTGAATCTTTAAGTGCTGTATAATAAAGCCTGTTAGCATAGACAACGGGATAATCCGTAAACGAACAATTTTCAATTAAAGTTACAATCTGCTCTGAGCCGAACTTCTGCCTGCACAGATTATAGGAATTATCTATCTGCTTTCTGTAAAAATAGAAATAACCGCATTCAAGCTGAATATTAACAATTTCATCATTTCTTGAATCGTTCATAAAGTATCTTCTGTCAGATTTATCGTTAATATTAACGGTTATATATTCATAATACTTTGATACTTCATCATACGTTGTAAAGAATATTCTTGAAAGAGAAATACCGACAAAGCTCACCTTTTTGCCTGCCTCTGCCTTATAGAGCACCGTGCTTTCCATACTGCCGGTGCTGATATAGCCAACTGTGTTGTCAGTTCCTATATAATAAATTTTATCATTATATAAGTATGCAAAATCAATGTTATCAGCCACTTTGACTGTGTCACCGCCGACTATCTGTGCCTTTTTGAGAGTATGGCTGTCGGTATCAACCATATAAATATAATCCCCCAAAACGTTTAAGCAAGTGAAGTTATAATTACCCACAACCAATCCCTTGTTCGTTTCATTATTAGGCTCAAAGCGGTAAAGCCCCTTTCCTGCAATACTGTAGTAAATGTAAGAGGAGCTGTATGTAACAGTACCGTTTGATTTATTGAGGAGATTACCGACCTGATTGCCCTGCTTTGACGTATCAAAAGCAAATTCATCAAAAGTGGTATAGTCGTAATTTGCAGGTCTTGTTGTGGTGGGCTTTGTTGTAGTCGTCGTAGTCGTTGTTGTAGTGGTCTGCTTAAGGACGTCCTCTCTGACAAAGGCAATGACCTGCTGAGCCTTCTCCTCAGGGATAAGGCTTGCAATTTTAAATTCAGGGTCAATGACCTTCATTGTAATTAAATATGCGGCTACGGCAATAATAAGCAGGGATATGAAAATTAAAAAGTTTTTTCCTGCCTGCTTTTTCTTTTTTTCCTTCTTGCGTTTTTTTCTTCGCTCTTCTCTTTCCATCTCAGTCATTTATTTATCTAACCTGTCCATTTCCGAAAATTAAATACTTTGTTGTTGTAAGCTCTGCAAGACCCATAGGTCCTCGTGCGTGGAGCTTTTGAGTTGATATACCGATTTCTGCGCCGAGTCCGAACTCTCCGCCGTCGGTAAAGCGTGTTGAGGCATTGTGATAAACAGATGAGGAATCAATCCTGTTCATAAAGATTTCAGCGTTATCCTCATTGTTTGTAATGATAGCCTCTGAATGACCTGTTGAATTTTTATTGATGTGCTCTATCGCCTCATCAAGCGAATCAACTGTCTTAACACTGATTATATAATCAAGATATTCGGTAGAAAAATCAGTTTCATCTGCCGTGTCAATATCAGGACAAACTGCTCTTGCACGCTCATCACCGCGGATAACTACCTGCTTTTCATCAAGTCTTTTCTTGATAGCAGGCAGAGCCTTATCAATTATTGCACTGTGAATAACAAGACTTTCACAGGCGTTGCACACGCCGATACGCTGAGTTTTCGCATTAAAAATAATTTCACTCGCCATATCAATATCGGCAGAATCGTCAACGTAAATATGACAGTTGCCTGAACCCGTTTCAATTACAGGTACTGTTGAATTTTCAATAACTGCCTGAATAAGAGCCTTGCCGCCACGAGGAATAAGGCAGTCAAGCGCACCTTTCATTCTCATAAGCTCATTAGCAGATTCACGGCTCGTGTCGGTTACAAGCTGGATTGAATCCTTAGGAAGTCCTGCTTTTTCCACAGCGTCACGCATTACGATTGAAATTGCGATATTTGAGTTGATTGCCTCCTTGCCGCCGCGAAGGATAACAGCATTTCCGCTCTTCAGGCAAAGCGCTGCGGCATCTGCGGTAACGTTCGGGCGTGCCTCATAAATAATACCGATCACGCCCATAGGGCACGATACTTTTTTAATTATAAGACCGTTCGGTCTTGTGATTTCCTCAAGCACCTTAGAGCAAGGGTCATCAAGCCTTGCAACCTGAAGACAGCCGTCGGCGATACCCTTTATTCTATCTTCGTTTAGCATAAGCCTGTCAAGAAGTCCCTGATTCATTTTTGCATTTTTGCCGTTTGTTAAATCAATCGCGTTTGCAGCAATGATATCATTTGCATTCTCAACAAGTGCTTTTGCGATTTGAGTTAACGCTTTATTTTTCTGTTCAGTTGTTGCAGTGGTTAATACTCCCGCTGCTTTTCTGGCGTTAACGCCTAACTGTTCTAACATTTCAATCACCCTTTTTCTGAAAGTATGTACCTATGCTCTGACCCTGCAGAACTTTATAAATTGATGTTGGCTTTTCGCCGTTCATAATTATTACAGGTATGCCTGAGTCGGTTGCAATTTTAGCCGCCTTGACTTTAGTTAAAAAGCCGCCTGTCCCCTTTTCGCCTGCGCCGCCTGCGATTTCAAATATTTCGTCGGTAATTTCCTCAACGTATGAAATCAGGCGTGCGTTTTCATTTTCATTCGGGTTATCGTCATAAAGACCGTCTGTATCTGTTAAAAGAATCAAAAGGTCGGCATTTATAAGCTGAGCCACGTTTGCACTCAGGCAATCGTTATCACCGTTTAAAAGCTCAGCAACGTATACGGAGTCGTTTTCGTTTACAATCGGGAGTGCATCATAGTCAAGAAGCTGGTTGAACGTATCAAGCAGATGTCCTTTATGCTCTTCATTTTCAAGCTCGTCCGCAGTAATCAGAAGCTGACTTACGACAACGCCATACTCCGAAAACATCTTATCGTAAAGAAACATAAGCTCACATTGGCCGACAGCCGCAGCAGCCTGCAGGCCGGGAGTTGTGTCAGGCTTTTTGGAAAAGCCGAGCTTTGCCGAGCCGATGCCAACTGCACCGCTTGAAACTAAAACTATCTCATGTCCCTCATTTTTCAAATCAGACAAAACTGAGACGAGCTTTGCCATACGGGCAATATTTGTTTTACCTGTCTTGTGTGTCAAAGTTGATGTTCCAACCTTGACAACTATCCTTTTCTTTCCTTCTACCTTCGCCACAACATACTACTCCATATTAATATAGTTATTAGTATTGTAACATATATAACGCAACAATTAAATGTTTTTTTTGAATGTTTTTTCAATTTTCGGTAAAAATATCTTTAGCACAACGTTTAGGGTTGAGAGAATCGAACCCTGCGCTATGCTTTAGGAGGTAATGCTAATGACAAAAAGAGGATACGCAAGGATAATATCGTATTCAATTGCAATAGTTGCCACGCTCGCCGGCTTTGCAATAATGAATATGAATACGGCAATGCAATATAAGGCTCTGCTTGAAAACAATTATCAGCAAAGTCTTAACGAGCTATCAGAAACAATGGATTCTATCGAAACGAATCTGACAAAAAGTGTTTACTCAAATTCCGATAAAATGCTTTATGAAATAAGCTCAGACCTGTATTCAGAATGTACCAAGGCGAAGGACGCTTTATCAAGGCTTCCTGTAGGTCAGATGAATCTGACTTCCACTTATAAATTCATCAGCCAGGCAGGAGACTATGCAACTTATATAGCGCAAAAGGTTGCATCAGGTGAAAAAATAAGCGATGAGGAGCATAAAAATCTAAGCACGCTTTTAAATTATGCAAACAAGCTTAACGAGTCGATAAATTCAATGGTATCTATCTGCAATAACGGCGGACTGATCACGGCAAGCAACGTTAAAAACGAGGAAAATATCAGCGTAAACTCTCTTACAAATGATATGACTACGGCTGAAACAGCATTTAAGGATTACCCTACTCTGCTTTATGACGGACCGTTTGCAGACGCAGTTTTAAACCGTGAGCCTGAAATGCTGAAAAATGCCGAAAGCTACAGCAGAGAGGATGCAAGAGATATTGCCGCCCAAGCTATTGGATGTTCGGTTGATCAGGTAAGTTACGAGATTGAGGAAGACGGTCTTATCCCCTGTTACGTTTTCACCTACGGTCAAAGGACAATCGGCATAACAAAATCAGGCGGATACGTTGCGTATATGCTTTACGGCGGTAAAATCACTAATTCAACAATAACAGAGAAAAATGCCGTAAACATCGCAAAAAAATATTTAAAAAATCTCGGCTTTGAAAATATGGCGGAAACCTATTATATGACCGACAACAATATCTGCGTTATAAACTTTGCGCATAAAGTCAATAACGTAACTTACTACAGCGATTTGATCAAGGTCGGCGTGTCAATGAATGACGGCAAGATCGTATCAATGGAAGCAAAGGGATACCTGACAAACCAGCGAGAAAGAGCTGCTTTTAAAGCTACGCAAAAGCAGGCTGACGTGCAGAAAAATATCAGCCCGTATCTGAGCGTGTTAGACGTTAAAAGGTGCATTATTCCGAAGGATAACGGAACAGAGGCAATGTGTTATGAATTCCACTGCGAGAGTAAAGAAACAAACGAAGAGGTGCTTATCTATGTAAACGCATCGACAGGCGCCGAGGAGAACATTTTACTGCTTCTTTATTCAGACGGCGGAACTTTAACAAAATAAAATAATTTGAATAAATTTTAATTTTTGGTCAATCATAATTATGAAAGGAAGTTATACAAATGAAAAGTAAAATTTTAATTATCGCAATGGCTATTGCAGTTGTTGCAACAGTATTTATGGGTTGTGCAAGGGATAACGGTGTTGATACCACCACAACAGGCACATCAGCCGTAACAGACACATCAAACAGAACCGATAACGACACATTAGGCTCAACGTCAACAACCGACACAAATGATACCATGGATGATGCGGCATCAAGGGCAGACAACGTAGCAGACGATATCGGCAACGGTGTTAACGACGTAGCAGACGGTGTCGGCGGCGCAGTTGATGAAGCAGGCAACGCAGTAAAAGATGCACTTGAATAACTGGTTTTAACACAAAAATCAAAGGCAGTCATTTGACTGTCTTTATTTTTTTATCAAGGCAACAAAAAATCACCGACTCTGAAAATCAGAATCGGTGAAGTATATCAAGCAGTTATTACTGCATACTGTATTTTTGCCTTACATTATCAATCTTTGTCTGCTCTACCTGCTGTGTTGAATACCAGCCCTTAGCCGTCATTTCGTCATAAATTGTGTCCTGAATACAAAGTGATTCGTTAAGTGCTGTTTTAAATGCCTGGTGAACGTTGTCCGTTGACGATTCAATTGAACCGTGCATATACAAATCGCAAACACCCTTTTCAAGCAAAAGGATATTTTCCATTAAATTCTGATCGTCCATTTTTTATACCTCCCTTTTAATTGATTTCTTAGCCGAGTAATGAATAAAAGTTTTGAAACGTTTGATTATGCTTGTCAGCGATTTCCTGAACTGATTTTTTGAGCGACTGATCCTGTATCTGGCTAATCGTCTCGCTGCACTTTGTTCGGAAATACTTTTCGTGGCTGAGTGCATCCTCAATATATAACAATTCCTTTTCTGTCACTTCTTTCACCTCCGTTATTATTTTGTGAAACAAAAGGAAAAATATTCATAAAAGTATAAAAGGCATTGCTGATTTACAGCAATGCCCTTTTGATATATTTTTACTCTTTAACAAAATGTCTTACCGTTATCGCGCCAAGACCGTTGAAAACGGAAATAATTACAAGAACTAACAGATAACGTGGAACTTCTTTTACCGTCTGTATGCCCATTGCAAAATAATTCATATCTGCAATGCTGTGTTCAAAGCCGCAAAGAATGAATACGGACACGCAAAATACTATCCCGACTATTCCGCTTATCTCGTGGGGATGCTTCCCGAAATTATCCACCGCTATGTACATAAGTATACCGCACAAGAACGAAAGTATGATAAGGCTTGGTATGCTTAGGCTTGCTTTCTTTGCCGCAACCTCTGCTGCGATAGTATGTAATTCAGGCTTTGCAAGTCTCACTGCCGCCGAAACGATAATACTTCCTATAAAATTGCCGAGCCATATAACAGCACAGTTCGGCTTGTTTTTATTGCTCAGCACATAGCCGATCTTGCCTGTAAATAAAAACATTCCAAAAGAGCATATGGCAAACAGTCCTACTGAAAAGAGGATTGCGCCTACAACTTTATTTTCGCAGAAAAGATACACCGTGCATCCTATTCCTATCATCATGCCTGCGATAATTGATTTTTTTAGTTCGGTCAACATATCGTTATTCTCCTTAATTCACTTTAGCTGTGAATAATAGTATAAAATATTTTGACAAAAAAAGCACTACTTTCAGCAAAATAATTTGAAATTTATTAAAAAAGACTGCGTAAAATGAGCAAAACGCGGGTGAACTGTCTTTCACTTTCAACATTTTCACAGGGACTGTAATCTGCTCAATAAACCGGAAGTTGTCACTCTGTTTTTATTTCAACCAGTACAGCATCCTCCGGCGAGAAATAGTCATTCATATTGCTGCTTAATCCTGATGCTTTCCACGCCTGCTCAAAAGATATATCGGGTATATTGCTCAAATAAACATATACGGAATCACACTCTGCATTATTGAGTCTGCCTTTAATTTCAAGACGGTATTTATATGAACAATCGCCACATATCCACGAGCCATCTGTCATTTCATAATATGTTTTGAAATTCCCTTCTATTGTGTT
>JAFLSA010000082.1 GCA_022511185.1 Eubacterium sp. | reverse complement strand
CGGTTACTATCATAACATCGCAATTATCGCAATGAGTGCCGATAGGCAGCGGCTCGTCATCCTCGAAATGCCTGTTCACAACGTAATAGGTGCAGATATCAGTCGTCTCTGTCGGGCCGTAAAGATTTGCGTAAACAATATCCTTGTCAAGATTATTTATCCAGTAGTTAAGCTGTTTTGTAGGCATTACCTCACCTGCAAAAAGAACCTTCTTTAAATACTCGGGTTTTGCATATTTAAAAAGCTTAAGATTCGCAACAATTGATATTGCCGACGGTACCCAGTATATCGTGTTAATCTTGTTGTCATTTAAAAACTTTATAAGATTAATCGGGAATGAGAAGCAGGACTTTGGAATAATACAAAGTGTAGCGCCTGTCTTAATCGTTGAATAAACGTCAGACACAGACATTGAAAAATAAAAGGGTGTCTGATTTCCAAAAACGGTTTCACTGTTGATGTCAAATGCAGCACTGAACCATTCTGTATATGCAATAACGTTTCTATGGCTTAATACAGCGCCCTTTGGCATACCTGTAGAGCCTGACGTGTAAAGCGCATAAAGCGGGTCGGTATCAATCTGCCTGCTGCGGATTTGTGATAGCTTGTCCTCATTAATCGGTGTGTTTACAGCTTCATTATAAATGAATATTTTACCGTCAATTTCAAGTTGCTCGGCATTTTTCAAATGCGCTTCATCTGTAATAATTGCTACGGGGGAGAGTCCGATGAAGATTTTATTGATTCTTTCAATCGGCATTTCAGAATCAACGATGATATAAAAATTACCGCTGTATGTAACTGCGAACATAGAGCAGATCGTTTTAACACTTTTATCAAGATAAACAGCAACAGGTCTGTTTCTTTTACAGATTTCTGAAAGAGCTGTGCCGATGCTCTTGGCATTTTTTAAAAGCTCACTGTACGTTATGGAGCCTTCCGTATCTAAAAAGGCAGTTTTATCCGGATATTTTGCTGCGTTTCGTTCAATATATTCAAGTATATTTTTCATAAAAGAACCCCATAAAATTTAAACGTATAAAACTGTGCTATTTCGGATAGCACAGATCAAAATAAAATTTATCACACTGTGCAAAGTTTGTCAATTAATTTTATAATTTTTTTATTATTTCTTTATATTTATTTTGAAAAGTCATTTATTTATTCCGTGTCGAATAATACACGACATATTATGGCATTATAAATATAGTAATAAATACGACATAAAATGTCAAGAAGAAATACGACTTTTTATGTCGTGGCGCAATTAAAGTAAATAATTCATAATAAAATTGGTGATGGGAATGATAAAAAAATACAGAGTTGAAAAAGGGTACACTCAAGAGCAATTGGCAGAAATAATAAATATAAGCACAAGACAGCTTCAAAGGATTGAAGAAAACGAAGAAAAAACAAAGATATCAACATTAAAGAAACTAATTAAAGTCTTGCAAATACAAGACAAGGATATAATTAAATTTTTGAAAAATTAAATGAGAATATAATTTTTTAAATTCCTATAAAGAAAACCGCCTGTATCTTAAAATCAAGATATAAGCGGTTTTGTTTATTTATATTGATTTAATTCTGTAAACCTTTACGCTGTGCTTTGGAAGTGATACTGATATTGCTGATGCAGTATTTCTTTCATCTGTCCAGAGATCGTGAAGCTCGTACTGGCTTGCAGGGGACATATTCAGATATTCATCATCAAGCAAATCACTTAACTCAAAATGAACGTTCTTATTGCCGATTGATTTGTTGAACAGGCAAAGTGCCACGTCGCCGTTTGAAAGCGGTCTTGCAAGCACGTCAACGCCTGTAATCTTTTTGACTATTTTAGCAGGCTTGCCAAGTGCGTCCTGATCAATTGCAATGAGCTGTTTATTCGTAACGATTTTGAGAACCGAGTTGCCCTCGACTGCGTTATTGTTACCGTCAACAAGTTTTCTTATATCATTGCCGAGCATAAGCGGAGCCGCCATCATGCACCAAAGTGAGAAGTGCGCCTTGTTTTCATTCTCAGTAAGTTTGCCGTTTCCGACCTCAAGCATATCAGGATCGTTCCAGCCGCCGGGGCCTGCGTGTTTGTAAAGTCCGACTGTGAAAGAATAAAGAATACGTACACTTGACCAGACAGGGAGAATATCGTGGGTTGTGCGCCACATATTACCGGCTTTTCTGCCCCAGTCCCAAGGCTTAGCCGTACCCCACTCACAGATTGAATAAACGATAGGCTTTTCATCTGTATTTGTGAATCTTGCCCATTGTTTAGTCGCATTTTTTAATGCGTCACCCATACGCTTGTACTGAATGAAGGAAGAGTCGGCAACCGTTGCAATCGGATTTTGAATAGTTATTACATTCTCGCCGTCCTTTAAATCAACAACAAGCTGTGTTCTGCCTGAGTCACTGAAGCCCTTTCCGGGTGGGAAGAATATTTCGTGAACCTTGCCGTTTACAGTTATCTGTGCATAGCTGTAATGTCTTTTGAAGGTCTTTTGGTGAACAACCGTGAGGGCATATTTTCCCTTCGGAAGAGTAATAACTCTGAAGGTTGCCGAGCCTGCACCGTGATTGATAAAGCCGATAGCCTTACCGCTCGGAAGTTCTGAAAGCTTGATTACCTTTGCTCTGCCGGTAAATTCAGCATCCTCTGGCTTTAAAACTTCGATTGAGTCAAATGCCTGTGAATCAATCCTGTTAAGCTCTATTTTTTCAATAGCAGGGCAGTCGCCGCTGATTGGCTGACTGTGGCAAAAATCGTATTTAAAAAATTCACATCCCCACGATGCAAGAGTCTTAGCATCAAGCTCCTCATTTCCGAGAGAAGCCGGCATATCCTCACAAGTGAGCGTGCCGTTTGAGGAGTAAAGACCTACTTTAAGGCCAAGCTTGTTGATATCCTTTATAAGCTGCGGAATACCACGGCTGAAGGTCCTTAAATCGCCCTGAAGCTTGCCTTCAGAATCACGCATGGAGCTCTGCCAGCAGTCGTCAAGGTTGATATACTTGTAGCCTGCCTCAGCAAGACCGCTGTCAACCATTGCATTTGCAACCTCCATAATCAAATCCTGATCAATATGATTGCGAAATGTGTTCCAGCTTGACCAACCCATAGGAGGCGTTTTTGCAACGCCGTTGTCGTAATCCTCAAGCTCGCTGATATCCATAGTGATTTTCCTGGGCATAGCTATTCTCTTTAATGCGCAAAGAGGGCATTTTCCGTTCGCCTTCATCACTAAAAGCCACGAAATAAACAGTACAATTAAAATAATTAAAATTGTTATAATGACGATTAAAAAAGTCATTTTAATCCAATCTCCTTTAAAAATTCAAGCTCCTCCTTTGCAAGAGAGGCTGTCTTTTCATCATCAATGTTTTTTATCGTTTCAAGCATATGATGCCTGTGATTTTTCAGATTATAAAAAAATCTGTACACCCACGCTAACGGCAGAAGGTACGGCCTTTTGTCAAGAAATTTTATATAGCTTGCCGTCCTGAGTGCCTTATAGGAGGGAAAGGCGAGTCTGAGCTTAAGTCTGAACGATGATTTTTCAAACTCTTTATCATCTTCGCCTAACGCCTTAATCTGAATAAGGCGGGACACAGTGAAGCTTTTACTGCTCTTAAGTGAGCCGAAAACGCCGTCACCCACAAGGTATTCCTCAAGCTTTTCAGTATCTGTGCCAAAATCTCTGCCCACGCTGAACCACTTACTGCAAAGTGAAAGCAGTGCCTTGCCGAAGGTAGTGAGATTTATTTTTTCAAGCATATCAAAAAGCCTGTCATAATCAATCTCAGACGCCCTCTGCAATACCGCAAGATCAAGAATGAATCTAACACCTGCCCCTGTAGTCAACAGGTGATTTGCAGCGTGTGCAATCAGGTATGCTAAATGGTAATCGCTATTTAACGTACCTTTGTATCCGTCAAAGACAGCGTTTTCAAATGCGTCATTAAAAGCACTGTCGCCAAATTCACTGATAATGTGTGTGTGAACCTCAAGCAGTACGTTGCCCTTCCTGTAATTATACACAGGGTCGATTTGACCCGTACAGTCAAAGCCTGCATTTGTGAGAAGCTCTTTTACCTTGTCCCTGTTTTCTCTGTCAATGAGAAGGTCTATATCACCCATAGCACGGCTTTCAGGAACAGGATAGAGATTTCTGAGCACAGCACCTTTAAAGAGGATATAGCGCACCTGAGAGGATGATAGGATATCCTCAACCTCATCAAGAGCGTTTTTCTGACATTCGTATATATACACGTAGTCAAAGAACTTGTCCCGGATAGCGTTAAAAAACCCCTGTGGAATATTATTTTTATATTTAGATTTGTTTAACACGCAGTAGCATATACCTAAAATATTGTGATGCTTTGCAAGCTTAAAAAGCTCTTTCCAATCAAGCTCCTCTAAGGCAGGAATATCACGTTCGTCAAGGTAAGCTCTGCATATTTCTGTTAATAGCTTTTCTTCCTTTTTCATCAGAAAACTACCGCGCCGAAAATCAAGCTGAGTACCGTAATAATAAGTCCTGCGATGAATACGCCGACACAAATTACGCCAAAGCTCTTTTTCTTGTCAAGGTGGAGAAGTGATGCAAGCAGTGCACCTGTCCAGCCGCCTGTACCCGGCAGAGGAATGGCAACGAAGATGAGGAGTCCCCATATGCCGTATTTATCTATCTTATCACGCTTTTTCAGCGTTTTTTCTTCAAGCCAAAAGACAATATTTTTAAGACCGGGTATTTTTTTGAACACCTCGAATATCCAGTTGATTAAAAGTAGGATAAATGGAATAGGTAATATATTACCTAAAAAGCTGATAATAAATCCTAAAAACGGATTCATACCAAGCAGTACGATTGCCGTAAACATACCGAGCCTGCATTCAAGAATAGGAAAAAGTGAAATTATAAATACTACAAGCCAGTCGGGTATACCGTGCGCCGTTAAAAATTCCTGTATTGTCTGGCAAATTTCTTGCATAATCAAAGCTCCTTAAAGATAGGCTTTGCCTAATATAAAATAGTTACTTAGGGATATAATTATTTTGTACCAAAAACTTTCTTGCCTGTTTTAAAATTTTTCTGTCGTTTTCAAACTTAAGCCTGTTGAGCGCCCTTTGATATGGCAGCCAGACGTAATTGTCAATTTCTTCTTCCTGAATTCTTGTAATCGTATCTTCAGTAGTGCCGACAAATATGGATACAACTTTATCAACGCTGTTTTTAATTCGATATTTCGACAATCCTTCAAAGCCTAAATGTATTTTAAGATGGAGTCCCGTTTCCTCCAGAACCTCACGTCTGGCGGCATCATATTTTGTTTCACCTTTTTCAACGTGACCTTTAGGGAAGCCCCAGTGAGCAGAGCGCTTGTTTTTAATCAAAAGAAATCGGGTATCGCCGTGAATGTCACGGTAAATGACTGCGCCACAGCTCGTTTCATAAAGGCATATTAATTTATATTCAGGAAAATTCTCCTCGATATCAATCATCTCAATAATATCAATGTTTATGTACCGCGTACTCTTTGAAGCGAGAATCCAAATTTTGTTTTTGCTATTATCCTGCGGCTCCAGAACAGCGACTATTCTACCGTCAAAATTACTTACTGCGTGATCGATTCCAAGAATTAGAGCATACTCTTCCTTTGGCGTATCGTAAATTAACGCAAAATTAAGAGGGTAGGTGAATCCTGTTTCATCGGTGAAGCCGATAGGTTTAACAACCTTTGCTCTGACACATCGTCCAAGCATAACATCACCACCAAATTATATGTTAGGTTTATTATATATAATTTACATTAATATTACAAGACATTATTTTTAAATATTCTATTATTAAAAGCCGCAAAAAAAAACAAGTCGACGGATTTCTCCGTCGACTGTTTTTGTAATATTGAATTGATATTCAGATTGGGCATTAACCGCCAAGTGTCTGAAGAAGCTCTACAAGCTGGAACAGAACGTCATCTGTCTCACCCTGAAGTATCTCTAATACGCTGCCGATTATATCAGCAACACTGTCGTCAACGCCGTCACCAAGCAGACCGCCGATAAGTGTGCTTATCTTATCGAAGTTGTCACCGGCATTAATTGTGTTAATTAAGTACCTGAGAAGTGCAACTAATGTTTCTGCTGAATCACCTTCAACAAAGACTCTTGGACCGTAGGTTGCTGCCTGTGAAGCACTTACGATTGTCGTGCCGTGGCTTGCAAGCTGTAACCAATCAATGTCATTGAGTTTGAGACCAAGCGGAGAACCGCCGATTTTGATTATACCAAGAACATTGTTGATAAGAGGAACGAGTGCGTCGCCGCCAAGAATTGGCTTTAATGTCTTGTTAAGATCATAAAGATCAATTTTGAAGTTCTTAATACCAATCTTACCTAAGATGCTGTTAAGGTCAACATGAAGTGCATCAAGAATTGTTGTAAGAAGTGAATTTACATCAACGATAGGTCTGATTGAATCAAGAAGTGCTGAGATTGGTGTGAGCAGGTTATTGATAATCTGGCAAAGTCCATCGTTACCGATGAAGAGTGCAAGGTTAGGAAGAACTGCCATTAATGTCTGAAGCGGAGCATTGAGAATATCCTCAACCTTATCCCAAAGAGGATTGATTATGTCAAGGAGAATTGCGTCATACTCTTTGCTCATATCCTGTCTGTACTGATACTGTGTCTTAATGTTATACATTGAGAATGCTTCCATAAGCGGAACGATTGATGCTGAGTAACCGTTCGAACCAGGAATTCTTACCATATCAAAGAGACCGAGATATGCGTCATTGAGAAGTACATCAAGTACACCGTAGATAGGACGGAGTGCAGCGACAAGTGCGTGGAAGAAGCTGTCTCTGTCAGTAACACCCCACTTGAGTGCATCTTTGTTTACTTTAGCCCATGAACCTGCAGCAGAGATAACTGATGCTGCGCTCTCAAACTTCTGTCCGTATTTCTCATCAACAAGAAGCTTTGCAAAGTTGCTTGTTGAGAAGTCAATACCTGTCTGTGCAAGAAGCTGTGTAAGATTCAAGCCATCGTTGATCTTAACGCCTTCAACTGCACCATAAAGACCGGTTACAAGGCTTGTGATAATGTCGTCCTTGAAGAGTGCCTTGCCGATTGTCTCGTTAAGGTCAAGTAATCCGCCGATCATGCCGTCAAGCATTGCAGGAAGTGACTTAACAAACTCAACGTCCATATTATCCGGATATGCGAAGCTGTAAGTACCTGTCTTGTAGCTTGTGTAATCCCAGAAAGCATTCTTCGGACGGCCGTCTAACAAGTACATCAGTGCAGCAACAATCTGGTCTGCTGATGCAGTAGAGAGTGTATTGAATACACTGTTAATGATCGACTTGATCATATCATTATTGCCAACTAATGAGCCGATAAGATTCTTAAGTACTGCGGAATTGTCAACAAGGATATTCGCAATGTAACGGAGAACTGTGATAAGTACCTTACCCTTATCAACATCACCGACCTTCTTGCCTGTCAGATACTTGCCGTCAGCACCTGTTGCCTTACTTGTGTAATTAACCTTGGTGCCGAGGCTGATGAGTTTATTCCAGTCAATGTTTCTAAGCTGAAGCTTTGACAAGGTCGGATTATCAAGACCTGCAAGAACCATATTAACGATCGGGATAATTAAATCTTCAATATTGAGTGTTGTTAAATCTGTAAGGTCAATCTTAATTGTGCCCTTCTTCAAGCCAAGAAGCTC
>JAFLSA010000081.1 GCA_022511185.1 Eubacterium sp. | reverse complement strand
AAAACAGCAAAACCTTTGTCGCTCTCCTGCTCAATATCAATGAGCATCTGCACGCATTCGTCAATCAAATCACAGTCCATATTCTCAGGCTCTTTTGAAAGCTCTTCGTCAATCATAGCGTTCAGCATAGCCTTAAGCTCATTATTAAAGTTATCGTCATTAAAAAAGGAATTGATGACTTTTTCGTTAACTAAAGTGTTCATGCTGTTCTCCTTTCTATTCTACCGTTATAGAATTTTTTATTTTTTCTCTTAATCGCTGCAATCGTTTTGCAACGGCAGGCTTTGAGATGTTAAGTATGCCTGCAACCTGCTCAATCGTCAGGTCATCTATGTATTTTAATTTCAGGAGCATCTGCTCATCAGGATTCAGCAAATCATTCAATTTCTTATTCAGTATTGAATAATCAATATCGCTGTCAATAATGCTTTGGTTGTCCACCGCCTTGTCTTCATATTCGGATATAGGGACGGTTTTGCTGTTTTCCTTTGCTTTAGCTTCAATGCATTTTAAGACATAATTTGATGCTGTTTTGTATAAAAAGGCTCGTGGATTCTCGATTTCTTCATTATTCTTCATTTTCTTGTACAAAACAATAAATGAATTTTGCATACAATCCTCAGCACTGTCACTGTCGCCGTTCAGCTTGACTAAACAGAACCTGTAAATAGAGCTTTTGTATTCGTTATATATTTGTGTAAATCTATCCTGCAGAGACCTTTTTTTGTCCTTGCTATCCAAATGACCACCTCCATTCAAATAGTAGTCCCGATTCGACAAAAAAAGTTGACATAATTATCATAACTTTTTTCGACATTTTTATCAACAAACAAAAAAAGGCAACGGATTTCTCCGTTGCCTTTGATAGTTATATTATGCGGTTTGCTGATCTATAGCAGTGGCTACTATTGCCCATTTAGGAACGTCGTTTGCAGATATGAGCCTTGTAACTTTTCCTGCCTTTTTGTACTTAATCATAATAACGCAGTCATCATTACCTGCGAAATAGTAAGGCTTTGATTTGTCAAGAAGCTCGTTAATCTGCTTTTCGTCGGTAAAGGTTTTTGTGTTCTCAAAGTAGTCTGCCATATCATCATAATAGTAATCGTCGTAATAATCATAATACTCATCATAATCATCATAATAATCTGCCGGGTCATAATATGCCTGTCTTAGAGAGATAAACTGATGAGGGGTATATGAATTTCCGTCGAATAGGCCAAACTGCTTTTTGCGGATAGATTTTACCGTATCAATGCTGATTGATTCAATTTCATCAGGCGTTGGTGCAAACAGCGCATACTCGCCCGTTGACTTCAGATAATTAATCGTATTTGTCATTGACGGATAGATATAATAGCCTGACTCATAATATGAAAAATCATAATCATCTTCATAATAATCAAAATCATCATAATCATCATAATCATAGTCATCGGTATAGTAATCACGGCTGAAAAGTATTCCGCCGACAGACTGCTCAGCCGGCTTGAAACGCTGTTCATACGTCTGAGAAAGCAAATCCTTCAAAAGAGCCTCTCTGAATTCAGGCGTATTTTTGATTGACTCATATGTCATCATATTGTCTGAATCAATTACCCAGATGTTTCCTTTTTGGAAAACCTCAGGCAAAGAAGATTCAGAATTATCATAGGTTAAAACAGAGTGTACATTAATAGATGAATCCTTAAGCAGATTCGTCAGAGGCTGTTCCTTTGAGTCGCCTGTGAGCAGATAGGTAAGATAATCGTGTGCAGCCTTGCTGTCACGAAGTGAAAGAACGCTGTACTGTGCATCGTAGTCTGTTGTGTCATAATATCTGCTGACGGTCTTGCCGTTTTTAAGCTCATAGTAAACGCAAACACTGTTTCCGGTCATATTGTCCGTTGTTTGAGCAAGCTTTGCATTGATTTCAGTCAGAGCCTTCAAGTCCTCCTCGTCTGTGAAAACAGCGATTACGTTATCCCTATATGATGATGAGAAAATATCGCCGTAAAATTCACTGTCGGGGGAAGAGAAAAATTCACCTGAAGAGAAGTCTGTATCAGTTGCGGTAATTATTGCCTTGCTCACGTTCTCGGGGTCAGGCACGTACGTTGAAAAGCCAAAGCCGCCATTCATTAAAATAATGGAGAATATAAGGGTGATTCCTATGGTGGTTAAAGGAACGATAAGCTCTTTAACCTTGCGCTTAATTGTTCTCTTGCAGATTGCGAGAATAATGAAATACCAGATGAACATTGCCACAGCGCCTATGGCAAAAATTAATGCCTGGCTTGTAGTGGTAACACTTGAGGCATATATTGAAATATAGCCTGCGAAGAGTAACATTATGAACTCAACTGCAAAGAAGTTTGTCGCAATCGGTCTTGTGCCGTGTACGCCTGCATCCTCTGCCTTGATTTTTATAAAAACTTGCCTTGCAATAAAGATAAAGCAAACACTGAGAGCAGCCCATACGATAACAGGCAGGATATAATTAAACGGTGCATTTTCATAGCCTGTATAGTTGTTAAGCTGTTCGCTGTAGCCGTAATAATAATCAGAGAATGAAGAGTTTTTTGTAATGTGAAAACCGAAGCTTATCAAATTATCGCTTACCGTATAGTTAGCACCGTATGCCTTGCCGAGTATAAGCGGATTGATTATTGAGGTTTGGTGTAAGAGGCTTGGCTGTGTGAAAGAGGAATAATAGTATCCCATGAAAGAATCATCGTAGTTGTAACCCCTTAAAAACTCAGCGCACAGATAGTGGACAAAGAACACAGCTGCCGTCGGTGCAGCGGCAACGGCACCGGTAAAGAAAATGCTTTCAACAATCGTCGTGCAGTATGATATTCCAATAAGCATCAGTGAAAAGCCTGCGAGAGCGTAAACATAACATTCTGCAAAAAGAAGCAGTCCGTATTTTATAACGTATCCGGCGTTCTGGAAGAAATGTATGTTCATAATAATGTCTGCAATTATCGGAAGAAGGAGTGCCGCACCCATCATTAAAACACTGGTTAAAGTCCTGTTTTTAAACATAGTTCTTCTGTCGATGCTTAATGAAAAGTAAACGTTTACGTTTCTTTTCTTCGTGATATAGCTGAAGGAGAAAAGTGCAAAAAGCACACCGAGACATAAAAATAAAACTCCGATTGCTTCGCTTTCAGCCATTGAAGAATATGTTTGATTTGTCAGGCAAAGAGCAAAATTTTTACGTATTTCCTGCAAATTCAGATTTCCTTTTATATCCGTGTACATCGAAACGACATTTAAAGGGGATATGACAAAATAGAAAACGGATGCAAGAAATGTCAGAACCGATGGAACGATTATACTTTTTAATGCTCTTTTGAAATCATATTTAGCTGCATATTTACTCGCTGAAAATTGATGTGATGTCATATTTACGATCCTCCATTTCATTTAAGAATACCTCTTCAAGTGAGAGGGTAACGCTGTCCATGTGAATCGGGGCAAGCGCATTGAACACCTGTGGGTCAAGCTGGCTGTCAACCACAATTGTAACCATTCTGTCTTTTATGGTAATATCCTTATAATTAATGCCTGCAAAGTCCTCTGCGGTAACATCTCTGTCAAATATGAGCCTGTACTTTTTGTAGGCGCTGCTCACGTCGTCAACAGAAACGTTAAGCGCAAGGCTTTTACCGTTGATAAGCGCAACGTGGTCGCAAAGGTCGGAAACCTCCTGCAGATTGTGACTGCTCATAAGAATTGAACACTCCGTCTCCGCCATATATTCAATAAATATGTTTTTGCAAAGATTCCTTTTCTGAGGGTCGATTCCGTCAAAAACCTCGTCAAGAAACAGGTATTTAGGCCTCGTTGCCATTGCAAGTATGATTTCAGCCTGCCTTTGCATTCCCTTTGAAAAGGACTGAATATTTGTGTTTATGTCAAGACCCATTGCACTTGCCATTTTGTAAAATACTTTTTCTGAGAAATTTTCGTAATATCCCTTGTAAAAGTTTTTCATCTTAACAAGGGTAGCACCTTTCGGGAAATACATATCGTCGGGGACGAAGAAAATATTGCTTCTGATTATGCCGTTATCGTATACGTTTTCACCGTCTATAATAACTTCGCCCTCTTCGGGTGCATATATGCCTGCGCAGGTTTTAAGAAGTGTTGTTTTACCTGCACCGTTATAGCCGACAAGTCCGTAGATTGATGATTTTTCAATATTAAAGGTTATGTTTTCAATAGCCGTAAAGCTGCCGAATTTTTTAGTCACGTTTTTAATTTCAATCATTTATATCGCCCTCCTTATATATTTCATCTATTAATGATTTTAAATCCTCTTTTTTTACGCCTTTCGTTTTGGCAGAGGTTAAAACGACCTTAGCATCCTCCAGTGCGGTTTTAACGATTCTGTTACCGCCAAGCGGATTTTCGCTTACAAAAACTCCTTTGCCGTGAACGGAGTAAACAACCTTGTCATTTTCAAGCTCGATAAAAGCTCGCTTTATCGTGTTGACGTTGATGTTAAGCTCATTTGAAAGATTCCTGATTGACGGAAGCTGATCATTCGGCTTGTATACACGGGTATTGATTAGCATAATTATCTGTTCCTTGATTTGCTCGTAAATCGGAACACGACTATGATAATCTATAAAAATCATATATTCATCTCCTTTCTGACAGAATAAATCAACTGTGCTATCACAGTTATCACAGTTGCAGTATAGCATATCAAAATTTATCTTGTCAATACAGTTTATAAAAAGTTAATAATTGAAAACGGGCGTGCAATGCACGCCCGTACGATGTATCAAAATGTTCTTATGAGTTGTAGGGGAGGATATTATTCTCCCGAAAAAATCAATTCGCTTTTTTAGTTGTTGTTTCTGCTTTCTTTGTCGTTGTTTTAGCTGTGGTAGATGGCTTTGGTTTATTGTACTTGCTATAGGTTGTATAGTTTACTTTACCGTCAACAGACCTTTTGAGCACATAAGAATTTCCGTCCTTTGAAACGTTGATATCAACTTTGCCGACGTCAATATCATCAGCCGCATAAATACTGCACGTAAGCGTTCCTTTTGAGGCTGAAACGCTCATTCTCAAATCAGTTCCCGAATTGTTTTTAAACTGAAAATCCTGTGTGTTCCACTGTACAGTAGCGTCCGCACCGAGCGGAACATAGCTGATTTCAAGCGAGTGACAGGCACGCACCTTGATGTCAAGATTAGCACGCAGAGCCGCCTGGAAAATCGTTGAGCTTACCTGACAGATTCCACCGCCAAGGCCGTCAACAAATTCATCACCCACAACAACCTTAGCCTCCTGATATCCTGCAAGCACAGTCCTTTTTCCAACAGTCTGGTTGAAGGAAAACGTACTTCCGTCAGGAATTTTGATGTCATCAAGCTTGCTGACTGCGTTATTGATGTTGACAGTCCTCGTGGAGTTTGACGAGTCGTAGTATGTCGTGTAAGTGGACAGCTTGTACGGATAACTGCCGTTTGCATCCTTATTAAGTGCAGGATAAATGCTGGCAGTTGCCGCCTCCTTAAAGGTGGTGTTTATATCTTCCGTTGTTCTTGTAGTTGTAGTGGTTGTAGTAGTGGACTCGGTTGTTGACTTTGTTGTAGCACTCACGTCAGCCGATTCATTACAGCCTGCAAGCGTTACAGCTATTATAACCGATGCTAAAAGTATTGCAAAAAGCTTTTTCAATTATTTTTTCTCCTTGTAAGTAAGCATTGATTAATTATAGTGTACAGATTGCGCAGTCAGATTTTTCGTCAGATTATATAAAGCTGTCGCAGGCATACCGGCGTATGTCCAGACAGATTTGTGTAATATGGCGGAAAAGATGCAAGCAAGGTGTGCGCTAAGGTATTAGCCGGTAATTAATCAGTGATTACTTGTATGGCTTTTTAATATCTACCCAGCCTTCTTTTATCACTTGTCTTGCACGTGCAATTGACAGCGCCTTATCAGGTATGCTGTCAGTAATGGTTGAGCCGGCGGCAATATATGCCTGATCTCCGACTTCAACAGGTGCAACAAGATTTGTGTTGCAGCCGATGAATGCACCGTCACCGATTTTACAGCGTGACTTGTTCTTGCCGTCATAATTACAGGTAACTGTTCCGCAGCCGAAGTTTACGTCACGGCCAACGTCACTGTCACCGATGTACGTCAGGTGCGCACTCTTTGAGCCTTCGCCGACGATTGAATTTTTAACCTCGACAAAGTTGCCGATATGAACACCCTTTTTAAGAGTTGAATTAGCCCTGACCTTAACGAACGGACCTGCATCAACACCGTCCTCAACCGTACTGTCAAGAATTTTGCAGTTGTCAAGAATTACGTTGTCGCCGACAACAGCGTTGTCAAGATATGAGTTAGGGCCAATCGTGCAGCCGCTTCCGATAACGGTGTCACCTAATATAATAGTATTAGGAAGAATAACTGTTGAATTTCCGATTTTAACGTCCTTGCCGATGATAACACCGTCTGTGCACGGAATATCAACGCCGTCAATCATAAGTCTTGTGTTGATATTTCTTCTCATTATATTGTTGAGGTCGTTAAGCTGTTTTCTATCATTTGCGCCGAGAACTACCTCACTGTTTTCAACAACGTATGCGCCTGCGTTTTTACCTGCACCGATAAGTATTTCAAGGCTGTCTGTCAGGTAATATTCATTCTGCACGTTGTTATTTGTGATGTTGTCGAGTGCGTAAAGAAGATCAGCACCGTTAAACCAGTAACAGCCTGAATTTGATTCAGGGATTTTCTTTTCCTCAGCCGTTGCATCCTTGTGCTCGACAATTCTTAAAAGAGTGCCGTTTTCGTCACGCTTGATGTGGCCGATACCCTCTGTGTCATCAACAACTGCACTTATAACAGTAATGGAATTACCGTTATCCTTATGGTAGTCATAAGCCTTGTTGATTGTATCAGCGTCCATAAGAGGACCGTCACCGTTTAAGATTAAAATTTCATCATCTGCGTGAGCCTTGATGAATTCTCCTGCCTGCATAACTGCGTGTCCTGTGCCGAGCTGGGGCTCCTGAAGAGCAGTTTTGATATCTAACGGAAGGTATGCCTCAACCACCTCGTGCTTATATCCTGTTATAACGCAGATGTCCTGCACGCCTGCTTCTTTGACTGCGTCAATAACGTAGCTTATCATCGGTTTAAATATAACGTTACACATTACCTTTGGGCAGTCAGCCTTCATTCTCGTACCCTTACCGCCTGCAAGTATAATTGCACATTTCATAATAACTACCTCATATAAATCTATTTGTTATATAATATTTTGTATGCTGTGCTATAATTATGCAACAATTTAAAGCATTTTTCAAGTTAAATATACTAAACTTTTAAAATTAGCAAAAAAATATTTGTATTAAAATGGAAATTGTGTTATAATGCTTGTGCTGTATACTGAACAAGTATATTTACTATTAAAAACAATTATTTTTTTAGGAGGTTATTCTCAATGGCAAAAAAGTATTGTTACCTGTTTTCTGAAGGTAATGCTGACATGAGAGAAATTCTCGGTGGTAAGGGTGCTAACCTTGCTGAGATGACAAACATTGGTCTTCCTGTACCTCAGGGCTTCACAATTTCTACAGAAGCTTGTACTCAGTACTACGAAGACGGCCGTGAAATCAATGATGATATTATGGCAGAAATCAACGAATATATTGTAAAGATGGAAGGTATTACCGGCAAGAAGTTCGGTGATAAGGAAAATCCTCTTCTTGTATCAGTTCGTTCAGGTGCAAGAGCATCAATGCCGGGTATGATGGATACAATCCTCAACCTTGGTCTTAACGAGGACGTTGTTAATGCTATTGCTGAGAAATCAGGTAATCCAAGATGGGCTTGGGACTGCTACAGAAGATTTATCCAGATGTATTCTGACGTAGTTATGGAAGTTGGTAAGAAGTATTTTGAAGAGC
>JAFLSA010000080.1 GCA_022511185.1 Eubacterium sp. | reverse complement strand
AAATTTAGCCATCTCAAAATTATGCCATAGGCAAATTTTGAGGGCAATATAATTTGGAATAGTGTGATTTATCACACTATTTTACCCTTTATATTTTAACCCTTTCATTAATTTTTTTAAGCACATCTACGTCAATCTTAACAACCTCTCTGTCGTAGGTCATAAGTCCGTTAAGTTCGTCCTCAACGTCAGTCAGCTGAGTGTAAACGGCGGCTGAAAGACCGTCCTTGATTTGCGGTATAATTGTGTTGTTAAAGAGCCTTGAATAAGCCTTTGTCAAACTCTCTTTTGTATTATAAATCTTATATCCGAACATCTTTTTATTAAACGTATGTCCGTTAATTCTCATACTGAAGCCGCCGTATTCAGAAAGCACGTACGGTCTGTTACCCTTTTTAACCTTAATAGGCGTGAAGTAAATGTGCTTTGAAATAACGTCGCTTTTGCCCATATCGTGCCAGCCTGAAGCAGTGTCGACAACTCTTGTTTTGTCAAGCTCTTTGATTTTATCATAAGCCTTGGCGCTGTCGAACTGTCCCCAGCCCTCGTTAAACGGCACCCACATTGCGATGCAGGGGCAGTTATAAAGGTGGTTGATGGTTTCCTCAAGCTCCTGATAGTAGAGATCTCTGCCCTCTTTATCTGTTCTGTGGTAGGTATTATAATTTGTGTCATCAAGAGTTATACCGATAAACGGAATTACAGAAATTTCAAGTCCGTAATTACCGCCGCCGTTTACCATATCCTGCCATACAAGAATACCGTTTACGTCGCAGTAATGATACCACAAAAGAGGCTCAATTTTGATATGCTTTCTGAGCATATTAAAGCCTGCATTTTTTGCAAACAGAACATCATTTTCCATAGCCTGATTCGTGGGAGGTGTGAGATAGCCGTCAGAATAATAGCCTTGATCAAGCAGACCGTTATGGAAATACGGCTTGTTATTGAGGAAAAGCCTTTTAATGCCGTTTTTGTCAACGCCGATTGAAAACTTGCGCATACCGAAATATGACTTAATACTCTCGCCGCACGCTTTGAATACAACGTTATATAAGAACGGTGACTCAGGACTCCACGGCTTGAAATCAGGTATTTTTACAACGTGGTCGGTTGTGTCGGCAATAAGCTCGTCACCGTCGTAAATCATAACTTCAACGTCATCTGTGCCGAAATATTCAAACTTAACCTGTTCATTATCATAGTCGGGAGTAATTTTTACACTCTCCAAAAATTCCTCAGGTGTGGACTCAAGCCAGACGGACTGCCATATTCCGCTCTGTGCGGTATACCAGATTCCGCCGCGCTTTGTCTTTTGCTTACCTCGTGAATATGATTTAGTATCAGTATAATCCCTTACGCGCACGACAAGGACGTTTTCCTCGCCTTCTTTGGCAAGATAATCAGTAAGCTCTAACTTGAATGGAGTGTAGCCTCCCTTATGCCCTCCGACCTCTTTGCCGTTCAGGAAAACCGTTGCGACCTGATCAACTGCACCGAAATTGATGAAAACCCTGCCCTTATTAAAGCCCTCAGGCAACGTAAAGCGCTTTTGATAAAAAAGGCACTCATCAGGCTTAATCATTCTGCACACGCCGGAAATCTCCGTTTCAGGTGAAAAAGGAACAGTAATCTGTGCCGTGAAATATTGCGGCATACCCTCCGTCTTTCTGATAACGTAATCCCATGTGCCGTTAAGACTTATGTAGCTGTCCCTGACAAACTGCGGTCTTGGATATTCCGGCAGAGGATGCTCTCTGTCGAAGCTCCTGCTCCATTTTGTTTTTAGCATAATTTTTACCCCTCAACAATTTTTCCGTTAATTATCTGAATATTCTTGTTGCAAATTTCAAGCGCTGCTTTTTTGTGCGACACGATTATGCACGTCACGTTTTCAAGTGCTTTAAGATTTGTTAAAAACTGCTTTTCCGTATTCTCATCCAAAGCAGACGTTGCTTCATCTAAAAGTAATATCGGTGATTTTGAAAGCAGACTTCTTGCAATGGCAAGGCGCTGAATCTGTCCTTCAGAAAGACCCATACCCTTTTCGCCGATTACGGTTTCAATCCCGTTTGGAAGCTCGTCAATAAACTGCTTTGCGCAGCTTACTCTGATTGCATTTTCAATTTCCTCATCAGTCACATCATCATTGATAAAAGTAAGATTATCCCTGATTGTACCAGATATAACCAT
The DNA here is from genome assembly GCA_022511185.1 of Eubacterium sp. Taxonomy (GTDB): domain Bacteria; phylum Bacillota; class Clostridia; order Oscillospirales; family Acutalibacteraceae; genus Eubacterium_R. The sequence continues at coordinate 5,808 of JAFLSA010000080.1, read as the reverse complement.
ATTTCCCTGTGGAACGTATGAGAAAAGACGCCTCGTGTTTTTATCAACAGGTATACTGCCGTCTGTAGTATTGACGGAAATATCTCCGTTTTGAGTAATAAAAACACCGAGAAGCAGTTTCAAAAGCGTGCTCTTACCTATACCTGAAATACCCATAATTGCGACAAAATCGCCTTTGTTAAAAGAAAATGAGGTATCGTCAAAAATTATATCCCTGTCATACCTGAAGCTGATATTTTTAAAGTCAACGCTCGTGAGCTTATCGTATACTTCGTCAACGTCAATCGCCTTATCGTTTATATGAATTTCGTCCTCTATATTATCAATCTCAATAAGTCTTTCTGCAGATGCAATCATTGAATAGTACTGAGGCATAACACCCGAAAGGGATGCGAACGGAGTCTGAACCTGATTAACAAGCTGAAGCATAGCCGTGACAGAACCGTAGGTCATAATTCCGTTCAAAAGTCTCCACGCACCAAAGGCTACTGCAAATACAGTACCGACGCTGAAAACTGTGTTAAGACCTGTATTTGCAAAAATGCTGAAATTTCTTCTCTTTATCTTTGCAACAAAATTATTTTCCTGTAAAACATCAGTCTGTCCCTGAATTTTATCCTCAACGGAAAAAGCCTTGACCACCAAGAGATTTGATACAACCTCTTGGATAAAGGAGCGTGTTTTGCCCTCAGTTTCCTGAACTTTTTTATGGAGGATTTTAAGCTTTTTTCTAAAAAGACGAGTGATTAAAAATATAACACAGCCACCGATTAAAAACACAAGTGCAAAAACCTTATCAATAATGACAAGATAAATAAGAGAGCTTATGAGCTTTGTGCCGAAAAAAATAGTCTGCGGCAAAATATTTGTAAAGCCTTCCGTAACAATACGTACGTCATTAAACATTCTGTTTTGAAGCTCGCCCGTATGGTATGACGTCACACTTGAATAATCTTTTTTCATAATAACGTCAAGAAGGTGACGCTTAATTATAATTTCAAGCCTGCCCTTACAGCGATCCGAAACACAGCTTCGTGTAATACTGAGCGTCATTTGAAGTAAAACAACGCCGAGAAGTGCAAAAGCAAATTTTATGATATAATCCATATCGTGCTTGATGGTTGCACCGTCAATAACGTTTTTTGAAAAATTTGCAAATGCAACTGACGTAACACCGTGGACAATGTTTACAATAATGAGAAAAATCAGCGTTGGCTTCTGACTTTTACAAACCCTCAAAATCCACTTGATTACTTCACTATCAGATTTATTTACACTGTTTTTAATATTTTCCAAATCTGATTATTCTCCTCTTTTAAAAAGTTTATCTAAAAAATGTCTTCTGATATAATTCATACCTCTTGTGAAAATAAGAAGTACAGGTCTGATTGGCAGCAGTGCAACCCATATCTTTGAATAAACTTTATATGCCTTTGATTTTTCAAGGTCAATATATCGCTTGCCGTTTTTGTAAAAGCCTATAAGCACGCCGCATATCATATCGTCTGTGACATATTCTTTTTCCAGTAAATTATCACCGACAATGATATAATGATCATCATATACCTTGACTACTCTGTGCATTACATATTTACCGTTTTTTGTAACGTAAACGGGAATGTCATATTTTTTTAGTCTGCCTTTATTCTTAACCACTATGATATTATCACGTTGATGATGAATAAGCGGCAGCATTGACATACCCATAGTAAGACCTGTATATTTGCCCGTGGTGTCAAGTATTTCTTTTATAGATTTAAAATCATTCATACGATTTCTCCGCATATATAATCTATTTAATTATAACAGATTTATTTTATATATGCAATAAAGAATAATTACTCAGTCGCATTTGACAAAACAATGCAAAATATGTTAGTATAGTATGCAATAGATAGCGAGTTTTAAGTCGAACTGTTGCAGTTCGACTTTTTTCATTAAGGGAGTTATGTGTTTATGGATTACGATTTAATAATCGTAGGCTCGGGGCCTGCAGGTATTTTTACGGCGCTTGAGCTTATCAGGAAAAATACGAATAAAAAAATGTTACTTATTGAAAAGGGTAAGCCTGTTGAAAAAAGGCACTGTCCGAAGGACAAGACAGGTCAGTGCGTAAACTGCAAGCCGAGCTGTGCAATCACAACAGGCTTTTCGGGTGCAGGCGCATTCTCTGACGGTAAGCTGAGTCTGAGCTTCGAGGTAGGCGGTGATTTGCCCGAGCTTATCGGCAGTGATTTTGCTCAGGAGCTCATTGATTACACCGACAAGATTTATCTTGAATTCGGCGCAGATACAAAGGTTGAGGGTATATACACCGGCGACGCTATCAAGGAAATCAGGAAGAATGCCATTAAGGCCGGACTTAAGCTTGTTGACTGCCCTATCCGTCATCTCGGTACGGAAAAGGCGCAGGAGCTTTACTACAGGATTCAGACTTATCTTGCTGAAAACGGCGTTGAAATGATGTTTTCAACAGAATGTAAAAATATTGTTATAGAGAACAAGGTCTGCAAGGGTGTAATCATTGACGATAACGGCACTGATAAAAAAATCACGGCTGATGAAATTGTAATTGCAACAGGCAGACGTGGTGCTGACTGGCTCGAGAAACTTTGTGCCGAGCACAACATTGCACACAAGCCGGGTACTGTAGATATCGGTGTTCGTGTTGAATGTCGTAACGAGGTTATGGAAAAGGTAAACGAGACGCTCTATGAGTCAAAGCTTATCGGTTATCCAAAGCCTTGGAAAAACAAGGTGCGCACCTTCTGTCAGAATCCCGGCGGTTTTGTTGCGCAGGAAAACTATGACAACGACCTTGCGGTTGTCAACGGTCACAGCTACAAGGACAAAAAGAGCGAGAACACTAACCTTGCAATTCTCGTAAGCCACAACTTTACAGAGCCGTTTAATCAGCCGATTGAGTACGCTCAGAAGGTTGGTGAGCTTACAAATATGCTTGGTGCAGGACATATTCTTGTTCAGCGCTTTGGTGATATCCTTGACGGCAAAAGGACTTGGGCACACGAGCTTTCTAAGAGTAACGTTCAGCCGACGCTTAAGGATGCAGTCGCAGGTGACATTACGGCCGCTATGCCGTACAGAGCAATGACAAATATTATTGAGTTTATTAAAATGCTTGACGTTGTTGTTCCCGGCTTTGCGTCAACGGAAACACTCCTGTACAGTCCTGAGCTTAAATTCTACAGCAACAAGGTTAAAATGAATGAGAACCTTAACACAAATATTAAGGGACTTCACTGCCTTGGTGACAGCTCAGGCTGGACGCGCGGCCTTATGATGGCAAGCGTTATGGGTGTACTTATGGGCCGCAAGCTCGCAGAGAATGAATAATCAATTATATATCTGCATATTGAGAAAAGAGTGCAAGTTTTAAAACCTGCACTCTTTTGTTATACCTTTATTTATCCTTTAAAGTCTCATTCATACTGCCTGTGCGGTATCCCGTTAAATCCATAGTAACGTATGCAAAGCCGTATTCCTTAAGGCTTGATACAATCTGCTCCCTGTTTTCAAGGAGCTTTTCAAACTCATTCGGATTGACCTCAATTCTTGCGATATTATTATGTATTCTTACCCTGACCTGAGTAAAATCCAAATCAAGCAAAAGCTGTTCAGCCTTATCGACCATAATCAGTTTTTCTCTGCTGATCGTTTCGCCGTATACAAAGCGTGAAGACAGGCAGGCAAAGGACTGCTTTTTCCACGTAGGTAGTCCAAGCTCCTTTGAAAGAGTACGAATTTCCTCTTTTGAAAGTTCTGCAAAACGCAAAGGGCTTTTTATATTCAGCTCCTTAACGGCTTGATGTCCGGGTCTGTAATCTCCGTCATCGTCTGTATTTGAGCCCTCAACTATATTTTCAACTGAGTATTCCTTTGCAATTTTGATTATCTTTTCAAAAATCTCTTTTTTACACAGATAACATCTGTTGACAGGATTCTGACTGAAGCCGTCAATATCAAGCTCCTCAGATTCAAAAACAATATGCTTTATATTTTCTTTTTCACAAAAAGCTATTGCTTCACCCAGCTCTCTTTTAGGAAATGAGCAGGACTGTGCCGTTACGGCAATCACCTTGTCGCCAAGCACATCGTGGGCAGTCTTTAAAAGAAAAGTTGAGTCAACACCGCTCGAAAAGGCGACTGCTACGCTTTCAAGTGATTTTAAATACTCCTTTAACTTTTCATATTTTTCGTGTAATTTATCCATTAGTATTTATTCCTCACTCCTGTTAAGTCCTTGATGACCTCACCTGCGATTATCAGCCCGACAACACTTGGAACAAATGCATTACTGCCCGGAACCTGTCTCCTCTGAGTACATTTTCTTTGTGTACCCGGAGGGCATATGCAATGCTCTCGGCAACTTATTGCCATATCGTCAATCGGTGTTATTGCAGGCTCTTTTGAATAAACGACCTTTAGCTTTTTGACACCACGCTTTTTCAACTCACGGCGCATAACCTTTGCAAGCGGACAGACAGAAGTTTTGTAGATATCCGAAACCTCAAACGCAGTCGGATCAAGTTTATTTCCTGCACCCATAGAGCTGATTATCGGCGTGCCTGCTTTCTGTGCATTTTCAACAAGCAGCAGCTTTCCTGTTACTGTATCAATAGCATCAACGACGTAATCATACTGAGTAAAATCGAATTTATCCGCTGTGTCGTGCGTGTAAAACACTCTATGCTTAACTATTTTTACATCGGGGTTTATGTCGAGCAAACGCTCCTCTGCAACGTCGACCTTGTATTGACCAACCGTTTTACGTGTCGCAAAAATCTGGCGATTGATATTTGTTAAACAAACCTTGTCGTCATCAATTATATCAATACTGCCGACACCGCTTCTTACAAGTGCCTCAGCAGTATAACCGCCGACACCGCCGATGCCGAAAACTGCAACTCGGCTTTGAGATAGCTTTTCCATAGCCTCCTTGCCGAACAACAATTCTGTTCTTGAAAATTGGTTTAGCATAATTTCTCCTTATCAGATAAAATACTCGACTGTATCTTCTTGTGTAAGTTTCGTATCATTATTAAATATCAGTACTGCCTCTCTCATATCAAAACCGCCGAAGGCATATAGTTTTTCCTCCTCGCAGTTAAAGCAGGAAATCGGGACAATTCTGTTATATGAAAACGGATGATCTGTTACTATTTTTATGTCTTCATTTTCCTCAAAAGGTTCTTCCCTGTAATAAGGGTCAAACAACAACAGATTGTCATTCTCAATGCCGGTAATCAAAACATAATGCCACTCGTCATAGAAAAGACGCGCAACAACAGCACCACCTCTGACTAAAGTATCATTGATCAGGCTGTTCTGACCGATATAAACCTTTTTATCCGATATGTATGATGAGGAAATCGGTAATAAATCCAATTTACCGAAACCGTCAAGCCAGCTGCTCAAAAACATCATTGCAGAGCAGGATGTGCCCATTTTACCCGGTATGCCGTCACTGCTGTGACAGTCAAGGCAATAGAGCATAATATTGCGTACAATTTCAGGCGGCAGGCTCTCTCTATCAAAAAGGAAGCTTACTGCGTTTAGCATAGAGGTCGGACCGCAGTCGTAGTTTGTAACTTGGTAGTGCAAAGGATTTTTCATTTATTTCTCCTTAGATATTATCAGATTTAATGCAAGCTGTGATGCTTTTTTCAGATCTTCAATCGTTGTCCATTCACCAGTGGTATGGCAGGCGTTCATAGCAGTAGACACAACAAGTCCTTTTATGCCGTTTTGCGATAAAATGTTATTATCGCTACCCCCGAAAGTTCGGAC
>JAFLSA010000008.1 GCA_022511185.1 Eubacterium sp. | reverse complement strand
GTCTTGACGAAAAATCTTCGCCTCAAAACTGCAAGGCACCTAAAATACAAAATTACGAGTAGATTTGTGCATTTCTTTGTTGCAGGCATACTCGCGTATGTCCAGACAAAAAATGTGCAAAGCTGCCATTATTTTGCATTTTAGGCATATTATTTCGGCTACCGCCAACTTATAAGAAAGGGTTGATATTATGGCTAAAGATATTATTTATGGTGAAGAAGCCCGCAAGGCACTTCAGGCAGGTATTGATAAGCTTGCAAATACAGTGAAAATCACATTAGGTCCAAAGGGTCGCAACGTCGTTCTTGATAAGAAGTACGGCTCACCGCTTATCACAAATGACGGTGTTACGATTGCTAAGGAAATCGAACTTGAAAACCCATTTGAAAATATGGGCGCTCAGCTTGTTAAAGAGGTTTCATCAAAGACAAATGACGATGCAGGTGACGGCACAACGACTGCTACACTTCTTGCTCAGGCGCTTGTTCGTGAGGGTATGAAGAATGTTGCCGCAGGTGCAAATCCTATGGCGGTTAAAAACGGTATCAGCGCTGCTGTTGATGCAACAGTCGAGGCTGTAAAGGCTAATTCTCAGCAGGTTAAGGGTTCAGCCGATATTGCAAGAGTTGCAACAGTTTCAGCCGCTGACGAGTACGTAGGTACTCTTATTGCAGACGCTATGGATAAGGTTTCTGCAGACGGCGTTATCACAATTGAGGAGTCAAAGACTGCTGACACAGTATGCGAAGTCGTTGAGGGTATGCAGTTTGATCGTGGCTATATCTCACCTTATATGGTAACTGATACTGATAAGATGGAAGCTGTCATTGACGATGCAATGCTCCTTATCACTAATAAGAAAATTACAACTGTTCAGGATATTCTTCCGCTTTTAGAGTCTGTTCTCAAGTCAGGACAGAAGCTTGTTATCATCGCAGAGGACGTTGAGGGTGAGGCGCTCCAGACAATTCTTCTTAACAAGCTCAGAGGTACGTTTACCTGCGTATGCGTTAAGGCTCCCGGCTTTGGCGACAGAAGAAAGGATATGCTTCAGGATATCGCAATTCTTACAGGCGGTCAGGTTATCACATCTGATATCGGCCTTGAGCTTAAGGACGCTACGATCGCAATGCTCGGCAAGGCTCGTCAGGTTAAGGTAACTAAAGAAAATACAATTATCGTTGACGGCGCAGGTGACTCTGCTGAAATCAAAAATAGAGTAGGTCAGATTAAAACTGCTATTGAAAACAGCACTTCGGAATTTGACCGTGAAAAGCTCCACGAAAGACTCGCAAAGATGGCAGGCGGTGTTGCAGTAATCAAGGTTGGTGCCGCGACTGAAACAGAGATGAAGGAAAAGAAGCTTCGTATCGAGGATGCTCTTGCAGCAACAAAGGCTGCTGTTGAGGAGGGTATTGTCGCAGGCGGCGGCGTTGCTCTTATCAATGCAATCCCTGCTGTTGAGGCGCTGCTTGATACAGACGATGCTGACTTCAAGACAGGCGTTTCAATCGTTCTCAAGGCTCTTGAGGAGCCTGTTCGTCAGATTGCTCTCAATGCAGGTCAGGAAGGCTCAGTTATCGTAGATAAGATTAAAAATGCTAACAAGGTTGGCTACGGTCTTAATTTTGCAACAAATGAGTACTGTGATATGATTGAAGAGGGCATCGTTGACCCTGCAAAGGTTACACGTTCAGCTATCCAGAATGCAGCATCAGTTGCAGCAATGGTGCTTACAACCGAGTCACTCGTTACTGACATCAAGGACCCTCAGGCAGATGCGGCTCAGGCAGCAGCTCTTGCAGCAGCACAGGGCGGCGGAATGTATTAAGTAACAGATAAAAAGATGTTGGCTTTGTCAACATCTTTTTTTATGGAAAAATTTTATTATTGTAGAGTTAAAAAAATTCTTGACAAATTTATAAGTTCATATTATTATATCTTTACATAAATATATAACACGTTGATGAGAACAGGTTTTATTTAAATAATTGTTTAAGAGAGCTGCCGGTTGGTGTAAGGCAGTACAAGGTTAAATAAAATATCCTCTCTGAGTGGCTGTGCTGAACTACAGTAGGTGCAGACGGCTTCCTCCGTTACGGGATAGTGTATGATAGTACATAAAGTGCGTTTTTTAAACGAAAAAGAGTGGTACCACGGTATTTATATCGCCTCTTTGTCCTTACGGGCAGAGAGGCTTTTTATATTTTTCAGAAAGAGAGAGATTCACTATGGCAGATTTAGTAGAAATCCGTTGGCACGGACGCGGCGGTCAGGGCGCTAAGACTGCTGCACTTTTGCTTGCAGACGTTGCATTTAAGACAGGCAGCTTTGTTCAGGGATTCCCTGAATACGGTCCTGAGCGTATGGGCGCTCCGATTACTGCATATAACAGAATAAGTAAGAATGAAATCAGAGTACACTCAAATATCTATGAGCCTGACTTTGTTGTAGTCGTTGATGAAGGACTTCTTGACGTTGTTAATGTTACTGACGGACTTAAGGAGAGCGGCGCTATAATCGTCAACACCTCAAAGTCACCTGAGGAAATCAAGCATAAGCTTGGAGATTACAAGGGCGGTGTTTATACTATTGATGCACGCAAGGTATCTGTTGCCTGCCTCGGTAAGTATTTTCCAAACACTCCGATGCTTGCCGCTATCGTCAAGGTTTCTGAGGTAATGGATAAGGACACCTTCCTCAATGAAATGGAAATCTCATTTTCACATAAATTCGCTTCAAAGCCTGAGGTTATTGAGGGCAATATGAATGCTCTTAAAATGGCTTTTGAAGAGGTTAAATAGGAGGTACGGTAATATGAAATCAGATACTAAAAAACTCCATTTAGAATGTACATGGCAGGATCTTACAGAGGGTATGCAGATTTACGGCGAAATGACCTCTGTGGACTTTAATACAGGCGAGTGGACTTCCGTTAAGCCGGAGCTTATCTGGGATAAATGTATTCACTGCCTTATGTGTGTTCCTGTTTGTCCTGACAGCTGTATTGCTGTAATTGACGGCAAGAGAACAGCGTTTGATTATGATCATTGCAAAGGCTGCGGCATATGCGTTAAGGCTTGCCATGTCGGTGCAATAACTATGGAGGGGGTTAAGTAATATGGCAAGAAAAGACAGACTTAGCGGTAACGAAGCCGTTGCCGAGGCTCTTCGTCAGATCAATCCTGACGTAATGGCAGCATTCCCGATTACTCCGTCAACTGAGATTCCTCAGTATTTTTCAAAGCTTGTTGCAAACGGCCAGGTAGACAGTGAGTTTATCCCTGTTGAGTCTGAGCATTCTGCAATGTCTGCCGTTATCGGCGCACAGGCAGCAGGCGCAAGAAGTGTTACTGCAACCTCATCAGCCGGTATGGCTCTTATGTGGGAGGAGCTTTATCTCGCAGCATCAAACAGACTTCCTTGCGTATTAACTCTTGTAAACAGAGCACTCTCAGGCCCTATCAACATCAACTGCGACCACAGTGATTCAATGGGCGCAAGAGATTCAGGCTGGATTCAGATTTATGCTGAGAATAACCAGGAGGTTTACGACAATCTCTGTATGGCTTACAGAATTGCAGAGCATAAGGACGTTATGCTCCCTGTAATGATTTGCCAGGACGGTTTTATTACCTCACACGCTGTTGAGAATATTATTCTTAATGAGGATGAGGAAGTTAAGAATTTTGTAGGCGAGTACGAGCCTGAAAATTCACTTTTAAATCCCGAATGTCCTATGGCCGTAGGTCCTTACAGTGTAACGAATTATTACTTTGAGGCTAAGAGAGCACAGGCTGAGGCGCTTAAGCACGCAAAGCAGGTAACTCTTGATGTTTCAAAGGAGTACGGCAAGCTCACAGGCAGAGAGTACGGACTCTTTGAGGAATATAAAATGGACGATGCCGAGTATGCTGTTGTTATTATCGGCTCAGCAGCAGGCACAACAAAGGATGCTGTTGATAAGCTCAGAGAAAAAGGCGTTAAAGCAGGCCTTATAAAAATCAGACTTTTCCGTCCGTTCCCTGCAGAAGAAATTGCAGAGGCATTAAAAGGCGTTAAGGTAGTTGCTCTTATGGACAGAACAGAGTCATATAACGATAACTGCGGACCTATCTGTGCAGAGGTTACAACAGCTCTTTACAGAGCAAAGTCAGATACCCTCACGGTCAACTACGTTTACGGTCTTGGCGGACGTGATGTTAAGGTGTCCGATATGATAGGCATCTATGAAGAGCTTGAAAATATTGCAAAAGCAGGTAAGGTTGAAAATCCTTATCGCTATATCGGCGTAAGAGAATAAGGAGGACGGTTTTATGTATAATTTTAAAGAATTCACTTCAAGAGAAGACCGTCTTGCCGGCGGACACAGAATGTGTGCAGGCTGCGGCGGCACAATAGCTGTAAGAAATGTGTTAAAGGCAATCAAGCCGGGCGACAAGGCTGTTGTCGGCAACGCAACAGGCTGTCTTGAGGTTTCATCATTTATGTACCCTTATACCGCATATAAGGACAGCTATATCCATAACGCATTTGAAAATGCAGGCGCAACAATGTCCGGCGTTGAGGGTGCATATAACGCTCTTAAGAGAAAGGGAAAGCTTGATGAAACGTATAAGTTCATCACCTTCGGCGGTGACGGCGGTACTTACGATATCGGCTTCCAGTCACTCAGCGGCGCTATGGAGCGTGGTCACGATATGGTTTACGTCTGCTACGATAACGGCGCTTATATGAATACAGGTATTCAGCGTTCATCAGCAACACCTATGTTTGCAGATACAACAACTTCACCTGTCGGCAGAGAGTCAGCAGGTAAGCCTCAGTATAGAAAGGATCTTACCGCAATCATTGCCGAGCATCAGGTTCCTTACGTTGCACAGACAACCTTTGTGCAGAATTTCCGTGACCTTTACAGAAAATCCGAAAAGGCAATTTACACAAAGGGCGCAGCTTTTCTTAACATTATGTCACCGTGTCCGAGAGGCTGGAGATATCCTACATACGATATTATGGAAATTTGCAAGCTCGCTGTTGAAACTCGCTACTGGCCTTTATTTGAGGTCGTTGACGGCAAGTGGATACTCAACTACGAGCCGAGAAATTACGTTCCGATTGAGGAATGGCTCGTTAAGCAGGGCAGATTCAAGCATATGTTCAAGCCGGGCAATGAGTGGATGATTGAAGCCTTCCAGAAGGAAGTTGATCGCCGTTGGTACGAGCTTCTTGACCGCTGTTCAGAAGTTCGCGGCGCATAATTAAAACATTAATAATGACAAAACAAAAGCTGTATCGAAATCAGTCGATACAGCTTTTATCATATATATCAGAAATTAAATTTTAAATATCAACCTTAGGAAGTCCTGCAAAGCCAACAGCAAGATCCTCGTCAGTAGGAATGTAGTCACCCATTTTGCCGTCATTGAAGCTCTGATATGCATACATATCAAAGTAGCCTGTTCCGGTAAGACCAAATACGATTGTCTTTTCCTCGCCTGTTTCCTTGCATTTAAGAGCCTCGTCAATAGCAACACGAATAGCGTGGCTGCTTTCCGGAGCAGGGAGAATACCCTCAACTCTTGCAAATTGTGTAGCGGCATCAAATACTGCTGTCTGCTCAACTGCAATTGCTTCCATATACTTATCGTGATAAAGCTGAGAAAGTGTAGAGCTCATACCGTGGAAACGAAGACCGCCTGCGTGGTTGGCTGACGGAATGAAGCCACTGCCGAGTGTGTACATTTTTGCAAGCGGACAAATCATACCTGTGTCAGCGAAGTCGTAAGCAAACTTACCACGAGTAAAGCTCGGACAGCTTGCAGGCTCAACAGCAATAATTCTGTAATCAGCCTCACCTCTGAGCTTTTCACCCATAAACGGAGCAATAAGACCACCAAGGTTTGAACCGCCTCCTGCACATCCGATAATGATATCAGGCTTGATTCCGTATTTATCAAGAGCCTTCTTTGTTTCAAGACCGATGATTGACTGGTGAAGCAGCACCTGATTGAGAACTGAGCCGAGAACGTATCTGTATCCCTCGTTCGTTGTAGCAACCTCAACAGCTTCGGAAATAGCACATCCAAGGCTTCCTGTAGTTCCCGGATGCTCAGCAAGAATTTTCTTTCCTATTTCCGTGTTTTCTGATGGGGAAGGAGTAACGTCTGCACCGTATGTTCTCATAACCTCACGGCGGAACGGCTTCTGCTCATATGAACATTTTACCATATATACTTTGCAGTCAAGTCCAAAGTATGAGCAAGCCATTGAAAGAGCCGTGCCCCACTGACCTGCGCCTGTTTCGGTTGTAACGCCCTTAAGTCCCTGCTTCTTTGCATAGTATGCCTGAGCGATAGCTGAATTAAGCTTGTGGCTTCCGGAAGTATTGTTGCCCTCAAATTTATAGTAAATCTTAGCAGGTGTGCCGAGTGCCTTTTCAAGATAGTAAGCACGAACAAGCGGTGACGGACGATACATCTTGTAGAAGTCGAGAATTTCTTCAGGAATGTCAACAAACTTTGTATCCTCATCAAGCTCCTGCGCAACCAGCTCTTCACAGAAAATCGGTGCCAGCTCTTCTGCCTTGAGTGGCTGAAGTGTTCCCGGATTGAGAAGCGGTGCAGGCTTATTTTTCATATCTGCACGCAAATTGTACCACTGCTTTGGCATTTCGCTTTCGTCAAGATAAATCTTGTATGGTATTTTCTTTTCTTCCATAGTTTTTCTCCTTTAGTATGATAAAGTGTAAAATTATTATATCACTATATAATTTCATTGTCAAATAATTTAACTTGTGTAAATTACTGTTTTGGTATATAATTGATATGGTGATTAATTAATATGTCAATTTCCGTAATGCTGAAACCCGCATCAAGTAATTGTAACCTTAAATGTGAATACTGCTTTTATCATTCTCTTTCAGCCGAAAGGCAGGATTTTTCAAAAGGAATGATGAGCATTGATACGGCAAAAAGAGTTATAGACTCAGCTCTTGATTTTGCGAAGGGGACAGACGTTTATTTCACCTTTCAGGGTGGTGAACCTCTGCTCTGCGACATAAGTTTTTATAAAGAATTCGTTTCATACATAAAGGAAAGTAACACTCAGAATTCGCCTGTTCATCTGTGCTTGCAGACAAACGGTACGCTGATTACTGAGGAATACGCCGAGTTTTTTAAGAAAAATAACTTTTTAATCGGTGTGTCACTTGACGGTGATGAGGAAATCAACTCCTACAGATTTTATCCCGACGGCTCAAATTCTTTCAATGACGTTATGAGGGGTATCGACCTCTTAAAAAAACACGGTGTAACCTTTAATATTCTTTCCGTTCTCACAAAGAAAACGGCACAGAATTTCCGCAAGGCATACAGATTTTTTAAGGGAAACGACTTGCGATTTCTTCAGTTCATTCCGTGCTTAAGACCGTTAAAAAGTGATTTTGACGAAGAGCTATATATGAACAGCGATGATTATGCCGAATTCCTGACGCGTGGCTTTAATATCTATTTTAACGACTATATGAGGGGAGAATACGTTTCAGTCCGCTCATTTGATAATTACATTTCGCTTGCGTCAGGGGGCAATGCCGAGCAGTGCGGAATGAACGGAGTTTGTTCAACTCAATTTGTCGTTGAGGGTGACGGAAGCGTTTATCCGTGTGACTTTTACTGCACGGACGAGTGGTACCTGGGCAATATTAATGTTAGCTCGTTTGATGAGCTTTATCACGGCGAAAGGGCAGTTGAATTTTTAAAGGAGTCCTTTAAGCTACCTGACGAATGTAAAAATTGCAGCTTCTTTTACGTATGCCGCGGCGGAGGCTGTAAGCGTAACAGACAGGATAAAGACTACTGCAATGCATATAAAAAATTCTTTGCAAGCAGTGAATATAAAATGAAACAGATGAAAGGATAGCTCGATTATGAAAAGACTAATTTGTGTAATTATTTCCTTGGTGATGATTATCAGTGTTTTCACAGCCTGTTCAAAGGCAGATAACTCAGATACCAATCAGAAAAATCAAGAAAATATAACGATTGATACGCACTATGCGGATATTGATGAGAGTGCGGTGAGGGCATACGAAAAGCTTTGCGATGCCGTAATTAACTACGAAAATGAGGTTAAATTCAACATCTCATTGCTTGATGACGTCAGCCAATTATTCTATACCTGCTTTCCGCTTTATCCGCTTGTTGAGAGCATAGATTTTTTAGAGGATCAGACAGGCGTTTCTGTAACATATGTGAATTCTGAAGAGGAGCATCTGAGCCTCGTTTCACAGTTTTTTGATAAAATCGAGGAAATAAAAGCTCAGTGTGAATACGGCAGTGTCAATACGGACAGATATATTTTCAACGTATATACTTACATAACACAGAATATTTCAATTGATAATTCCGTTATAACCACTTTTGATACAGCTTTGCAGGGCAGGGGATATTCTGCCCCGATATGCTCACTCTTTGAATATTTAGTATTACAAGGCGGCGGCAAGGCAAGTCATATTATGAACCTTGATGCAGGTGCAAATATTATCTCATACGTAGAATTCAAGGGTGAGTGGTATTACTTTAACCCTGTGCTTGATATTCAGAAAAATCAAGGCAGCTCTTTAATCGGCTTTGCTATGAACGACAGCAGGGTAGGCGGTCTGGAATTTAATTATACAGACGAATCACCTGTTGATAAAGCTACGGACAATACGTTTGATAAGCTTGAAAGCTCTGTGTCTTATGCACTTGAAGGCGACAAAGTAAACGTTATCTGTGCAGATAACGAGAGCTTTGTCTTGGATTTTAGTTAATGAGTTTTTACTGTATTGTAATTGATTATTATTTATGTTAAAATAATTACAGTATTAATGAAACATAATAGGGGAGATAAAAATGGCTGATATCGATATCAAACAAAAAGCTGTAGAATTATTAGACAGTGTGCGCTACTTCTGGAAGGAACCTCCAAAAGGAAGATATATGTCTTTCAAAGAAATTGCATCATATGCATTTGGAGGTATAGGTTTTTACTTCATCGTATGTATGAGTATATCCTGTATCCTTGCAGCAACCAACGTGTTTATCTCAGGTACAATCGGTATTGGTATGACCGATATGTACATACTTTATGTAATCGGTGTGCTTTCGGGTATTCCTCTTACTGCCATCAGAGCCAATATCATTGATAACACCCGAAATAAAGAGGGTAAGTATCGCCCATACATTCTTAGTATGGGTATTCCGTCAGTTATACTTTTTGTTGGTATGGTGTGGTTTCCGTACAATATACTTGAAGATATTTTCGGCACATCACTTGTATTTGGCAAGCCCGCATACTATGTTGCTAAATGTGCAGTAGTAATGCTCTTCAATATCGGAATGCAGTTTTTCTATTACTTCTTTTATGATTCATATGAAAATCTCATTCACGTTTTATCTCCTAATTCACAGGAAAGAGCCGATGTTGTTTCAATCAAAAGTGTTATTTACTCTTTTGGTCCGTCACTCTTTAATATGATAATGCCTATCATTGCACAGAATATTTTCCATACGAATCAGACTGATATTCGTGTATATAGACTTGCTTTCCCGATTATAGGCGTTATTGGACTTCTTATGTGCGTTATCATTTATGCTAACACTCAGGAGAAGATTATTCAGGCAAAAACACACGTCGTTCAGATTAAATTTATGGATGCCCTGAGAGCCGTTGCAAAGAATAAGTATTTCTGGATTATTTCTCTTGCCGTATGGATTGGATTTCTTGAAAATGCTTATTCAAATATTCTCTACTGGTTATATAACTATGGCGGTGCCGCTTCGGGTAATGTTTATATGATTATTGTTACTCTTAACGGAAATGCTGCACTTTGGGGTATGATTTTAGCGCCGTTTTTCATTAGAAAATGGGGTAAGAAAAAGGTTCAGATAGTAACAAATCTTTTAAATATACTGTTTATTATTTTAATGCTTCCGATTGTTTCGGGAGGTACAGATGCAACAGGCAACCTTAAGCCGTTCATTATCTGGGGTGTTCTTGCCTGCCTTTACTGTAACGGTATCGTTGGTTCATTTGCGCATATTCTTAATCCGTCAATTCAGGCAGATATCAGAGATTATCAGCAGTATCAGTCAGGCGAAAGAATTGATGGTATGTTTTCCGCAGTGACTGCAATAGGTAATGTTATCATGCTTGTTACCGCCGGCGTTCTTCCGGCACTTCAGGAACGCTATGGTATGACAATGGCTAATGCAAAGAACGTTGTAGGCAACAGTGCATTAATGTCGAGAATACTTCCCGGAACGAACCAGACAATAGGGCAGATGCTCACAGAGCAAGCAGCAAACGGGCAGGATTTATACAACCCCTCAAACGCCCTTTATGATGTAGGAGGAACGCTTGTTCCGTTACTTAGAATTCTCGTTGTCGTTGCGGCTATCGGTGCACTGATGAATGTTATTCCGTTTTTCTTCTATGATTTAACAGAAGATAAGCAGAAGTCAATTATACGCGTACTTAAGGTAAGAGCTCTCTTTGAGGACTATGGAAATAATGCACTTAAGGACAGAGAGCTTGTTGAGGCTATTGACCTTGTAAATGATGCAAGAGAAATGGCATCTGCAACACCTAAGACCGTAGATAAGAATGGCTATAAAGCTATCAGCGATAAGGCAGAAAGAAAAGCCGCCAAGAAAGCATATAAGGAAGCTCTTGAGTTTAACGAGGAAATTGAAATTTCAAAATTCGTATGCGCTGAGCTTGATAAGTTCAATTCACCCGTTGTTCAAAAGCAGCTTGCACTTTATAAGGCAGTGTATGAACAGGGACTTGAAGGAATCAGGAATACTGATGTTAATGCCGTTAAGCAGGAGCTTGCTGAGGCAAAAAGACTTCCTAAGAGCACTGCAGAAGAAAAAGAATTCAGAAAAATCAGTATTGAGCTTGCCAAGAAAAAGCTTTCATCATACAATAATTATGTTAAGCATTTTGGCACAGTGAAAGAGTTTGCCGAGCCTGATATTGCGACGCTTGAAGACTTCTTCAATATCGAGGATAAGTGCGACGAAATTATTTCTTCTCTCACAAAAGAGCTTTCAATTGCTAAAAAGGATAAGGCAGAGGATAAGATTGCTGACTTAAAGCAGCAGATTAAGCACACCAGTCAAAAGCGCAAGGAAGCAAGAGAAGCTTCTAAGAAAGAAATGGATACACACGCAGTTTTCAACCGTGCAGCAGATGTGTATATCACAGCAAGAAAGCTTCTTATTCAGCAGGAGAATTTCTCGCATTTTGATGAAATTGCCGCTCTTTATGACGAGGCAAAGAAAAAGGCAGATGAAGAGGACAGAATTAAAAAATTAGAAAATGAGAAAAAGCGTGCCGAAGAGCAGGCAGAGCTTGCAAAGCGTAAAGCTGAAAAAGCAGCAAAGAAAAATAAATAACATTCACTATTCATTATTATCTAAAAACGGGGTGCCAAAGCACTCCGTTTTTTAATATTCCCAAAGCACCTCATTTTTGCATATTATAAAGTATGTGATATTTTGAAAAGGGGTACTTTTAATGACTTTATTTATAAAGGTAGGTTCGATTACTAACGCACAACGCGGTCAAAGATTACTGCGCTCAGGCGGTTACAAAGCACAGATAAAAAGGATAGAAAACCCATCAAAAGCAGACGGATGCGGTTATGCGCTTGAGGTTAATGCAAGCGATGACGAGCCTGTAAACATTCTTCAGCGAAACAGAATAACTATCCGTGGGGTTGAGGTGATATGATATATCTTGATAACAGTGCCACAACAAATCCTAAGCCGGCAAACGTTCTGTCAGCTTCCTATAACGGTATGAAAAATTTTAGCTTCAACAGTGGCAGGGGAGGTTACAGGCAATCTGTTTTAACAAGTGAAAAAATCTATGATGTCAGAGAAAAAATCGGCACGCTTATCTCTTTTCCATCTCAGAATATTGCTTTTACTCCGAACTGCACACTTGCTCTTAATATGGCTATTAAGGGCAGTGTGAAGCGTGGGGATCATATTATCATTTCGTCATTAGAGCATAATGCGGTTTCACGCCCTGTTGACGCACTTGCACGCAAAGGAATAATCACTTATGACATAGCAATGTTCAGCTTTGATAAGGAGGAGCTGATTAATAATTTTAAAAAATTAATCAGAAATAATACATCAGTTATTGTATGTATGCAGGCGTCAAATGTTTTCGGCTGTGTATTTCCTATAAAGGAAATCGGCGAGCTTTGCAGAAAAAATAATATCCGTTTTATTGTTGATTCAGCGCAAGGTATAGGTGTTATTCCTATCGACTCAAAGGACAATATTGATATCCTGTGCGCCCCGGGTCATAAGGGTCTTTACGGTCCTATGGGTACGGGCTTTATGGCAGTTAGCGACGATACACCGCTTGAAACAATCATTGAAGGCGGTACAGGTTCATCATCAATGAATCTTAATCAGCCTGATTTTTTGCCTGATAGATTTGAATCAGGTACACTCAATAACAGCGGAATAATCGGACTCGGTGCAGGTGTTGATTTTGTAAGATGTAGGGGAATAGATAAAATTTATAATCACGAGCTTTGTCTTGTTCAAATGTTATATAAAGAAATGAGCAAAAACAGAAAAGTAATCTTTTACACACCTTTTCCTGAAAAGGGAAATTTTGCTCCGATACTTTCATTTAACTACGCCGATTATCCGTCTGAAAAGACAGCACAGCTTTTGGCAGACAGGGGCATTGCGGTAAGAGGCGGCCTTCACTGCGCACCTTTGGCTCACAGAACTTTTAATACGATAGACAGAGGAACTGTAAGGATAAGTCCGTCGGTATTCACAACTTATCGTGAATGTGAAATTTTTATTAACACATTAAAAAAACTTTGATATTCGCTTTATTTCTAAACAAATTTATGTTAATATATTACAGAAAGTAAAAAAGAGATATTTCGACTATAAGGAAGTATAATATGTTAGACCAGATAACAGAAACCTTCAACAGAATATTAAGTGTTTTTTCCACTTTTTCTATAACAGACTTTTTGGATATTCTTGTGGTAGCAATCGTTATCTATATATGCATCCGCATTATCAGAGAAACGAGAGCGATTCAGCTTGCAAAAGGTCTTATTTTTCTTGCCATAGTTTACGGTGTTGTGAATTTTTTAGGCATGGAGGCCTCAAGCTTTATATTCAAATCATTATTTTCAAACATACTGATTATTCTTGCTATACTCTTTGCCCCTGAACTGAGAAAAATTTTGGAGCAGGTAGGCCATGCTGCTATTGCAAAGAGTATAAAAAGTATTATCCACCCTGGCTTTGCTGTTGAAATTGCAGAAATTTCAGACGCCGTTGAGGCTGTCTGCAAGGCGTGCTCTGATATGAGTGATGCAAAAACGGGTGCGCTCATATGCTTTGAAAACAACACGCTTCTCGGTGACGTTATTGCAACAGGAACTGAGCTTCACGCTAAGGTTACAAAAGAGCTTGTTGAAAACGTGTTCTACCCTAAATCTCCGCTTCACGACGGCGCAATGGTTATCCGTGACGGCAAGATTTACGCAGCAGGCTGCATACTCCCTCTCACTAAAAAAACAGTGTCAACTGCTCTTGGCACAAGGCACAGAGCAGGTATCGGTATCACTGAGCAGAGCGACTCAATTGTTGTAATTGTAAGTGAGGAAACAGGCTATATTTCAGTTGCACAAAACGGTATTCTTCAAAGAAATATTTCAGACGGTGATTTAAGAGATATTCTTATGACCGCTTTCGTTCCGTCAGGCTCATCCTCTGACGACAAGATATTTACTAAGCTTGTAAGAAGGAGGAGAAAATAATGCCGAAAAATATAAACAAAAAGAAGAACAATAAATTTTCAATCAGAAAGCTGATATATAACGATAAATATCTGATTATCATTTCTATTGTTCTGGCGCTTGTTATATGGGTTGTTACATCAATCAATCTCTCACCTCAAACTACAAAGACCATTACCGTACCCGTTACAGTTGATTTGAGCGGTTCAGTTGCCGAACAGCTTGGACTTAAAAGCTTTGGTGATGATGTGATTGACGTTGACGTAACGATTAGTTGTAAAAAGTACCGTGCAATGGATATAACTGCCGATAGTCTGAACGTTTATCTTCAGACGAACGTTGTAACGTCAAACGGCAATTTTGACGTGCCGATAAGAGTGGAAGCGAGAGAAAATTCAGATTATACGATAACAAGCTATTATCCTACTGCTTACAGGGCAT
Source organism: Eubacterium sp. (assembly GCA_022511185.1). Classification (GTDB taxonomy): domain Bacteria; phylum Bacillota; class Clostridia; order Oscillospirales; family Acutalibacteraceae; genus Eubacterium_R. The sequence goes on along the minus strand of JAFLSA010000008.1, from coordinate 15,012 downwards.
ACTTCGATGTCGAAGATGAAAAGGTTATGGATATTGATATTAATTATATCAATGATAACTTCATAGAAGACGGCTACACAATGGGGCAGACACTTCTTAGTGAGAGCACGGTTACACTCAAAGGCCCCCGCTCATATGTGTCACAGGTTACAAGTGTTTGTGCCGATGTCAATATTACTGAAAAGCTCAAAGAAACAACCTCAATGGACTTGATTTTGGTTGCACTGAATTCCTACGGCTCCGAGGTTGATTATATTACTTTTGATCAGGGAACAGAAAATTTAACCATAACAATCCCTGTATTAAAAGAAATGCAGCTTGATGTTGCAACAGGATTTATCGGTAAGCCAAGTAAAGTCAATACCGATAATTTTAACGTTTCTTACAGTGTGAACCGCGTAAACGCCGGCGTGCTTGAGGAAGCTAATATCACACAAGCGCTCATCGGAAATATTGATTTTTCGATGCTGATGCCGGGCGAAAACAAGTTTACCTTTAACACTCAGTCACTTGACGGCGTGGTTATTCTTGACGATATAGATGAAATTGAAGTAACAATTACTGTACCCAAGGATTATAAGACCAAAACAATTTCTGTAAACTCAAGTGGTGTTAAGATTATCAACGCGCCTGAGGGGTATAAAGTAAGCGTTTCAGATATAAGCTCAGGCAAAGTTACCGTTGTCGGAACTCAAAGTGATTTGGCAAGGCTTTCAAACTCAAACGTAAATCTTGTTGTTGATCTTTCGGGCGTTGATGCCGATAATATTCAGGAGGGTATTTCCACTTACGACATTACAACAACTCTTGAAATTTCCGAATCCTGCTGGATTTACGGCAACTATACGGCAAAAGTAAATATCACAAAAGCATAAAAAAGAGACGGTTGGATTTGACCAACCGTCTTTTTACGTTGTATAGAAAAGTGATTTTCTTTGCGATTTTGAATATCTGTACACGCTAAGCTCAATTCCAAGCGCTAAATAAATACATAGCGATGACGAGCCACCGGCGGAAAACAGAGGAAGCGTAATTCCTATACACGGCAGGAGAGAAAGCTCCATACCAATATTAATCAGAATCTGAGCAAAAAGCATAACAGCAATTCCACTGCACATAAGATAACCGACGTTATCTCTTGCCCTAAGGCCTGTAAAAAGAACTCTCAGCACTAAAATAAGCAGTATTGAGATAACGGCAAGTGTGCCTATGTAACCGAATTCTTCGCCGGCTACCGATAATATCATATCGTTCTGATTTTCCGGCACGGCTCCGCCTTGTGTCATACTGCCGTTAAGGTATCCCTGTCCGAACCAGCCGCCGCTTCCCATTGCAATTTTTGCGTTCGTTTGCTGGTAGAGAGTGTCCTGATACTGCTCAGGATAAAAGAGGGCAGTTATTCTCTCACGCTGAAGTCCGTTAATAATGTTCAGCTTCCACGCAGTCGCAAAGCCTACGACTATTGCACATATTCCTGCAACGAAATAACCGATATTTACCTTTGCAAAGAAAAGCATACCGATAAATATTATCATAAAGATAAGAGCTGAACCGGCGTCACCTGTGGCAAGCACAAGCAGAATTGGTATTGCACCGTGAATAACAAGCGGGATAATCGACTTGATCCTGTTGATTTTATCCTTTACCATATCAAGATGATACGAAAAAGAAATGATGAAGCCAACCTTCAAAAGCTCAGATGGCTGAAAATAAAATATCTTCAAATCAAGCCACGATTTAGCGTCCTGTCTTGCAGACGGCGCAACGCCGAAGAAAAACGTGAATATCATCAAACCGACACACCCTGCGGCAATCAGAGGCCAGAGCTTTGAAATAATCTCATAGTCGATATTTGAAACGATTACAGCAATTATAACTCCTCCTGTAACCGACACAAGCATACTCCTTACGTCACTGCTGATAATTTTCCCGTCAGAAAGGTTTGAGAAGGTCGCGCTGTAAACTAATGAAAGACCGTAAGCCGAGGCAATTAAAGCAGTAATCAGTGTAACAAAATTGAGACCGCCGAAAAATCCTATTCTTTTTTGTTCCATTGCAACCTCCTTTTTTCTGTAATTCGTTACTATTATATTAAAATATAGTTATCATTTCAAGTCAAGAACAAAATTATGTCTTTATTGTAAAAATTAGTATTGGAATATCATAGGTGTTATGTTATAATAACCTCACGAAACATTTGCATAGCACTTCGGTGACGTTCCACTGACTCGTTACTATGTTATAATGATTTCACATTAATTTTAAAAATTTATATTTTAAGGAGCATTTGCTATGTTGACAGATATTGAAATTGCACAGCAGGCTAAAATGAAGAAAATTACTGAAATTGCTGCCCAGATTGGTATTACCGAGGACGAGCTTGAGCCGTACGGTCATTATAAGGCTAAGATTTCAGACAGCGTATTAGATAGATTCAGCGATAAAGAGGACGGCAAACTTGTCCTTGTCACCGCTGTTAATCCGACACCGGCGGGCGAGGGCAAAACCACCGTTTCAATCGGTCTCGGTCAAGGTATGGCGAAGATCGGTAAAAAGGCTGTAATCGCACTTCGTGAGCCTTCTCTCGGCCCTGTGTTCGGTATCAAGGGCGGAGCAGCAGGCGGAGGATATTCTCAGGTAGTTCCTATGGAGGATATCAATCTCCATTTCACAGGCGATATGCACGCTATAACAAGCGCTAACAATCTTATGTGTGCTATTCTTGATAATCACATCCAGCAGGGTAATGTGCTTGGAATTGACCAAAGGCGAATTCTTGCTAAGCGTTGCCTTGATATGAATGACCGTGCTTTGAGAAATATTGTATGCTCACTCGGCGGTAAGCTCAACGGTATTCCTCGTGAGGATCATTTCATCATCACAGTTGCATCAGAGGTTATGGCAATTCTCTGCCTCAGCGAAGATTTGTTTGATTTAAAGAGAAGACTCGGCAATATCCTCGTAGCGTATACATACGACGGAGAGCCTGTTTATTGCCGTGATATAAAGGCAGACGGCGCAATGACAGTTCTTTTGAAGGACGCTATCAAGCCAAACCTCGTGCAGACACTTGAAAATACTCCTGTTATTATGCACGGCGGTCCATTTGCAAATATTGCCCACGGCTGTAACTCAATCAGAGCAACAAAGACAGCCTTAAAGCTCGGTGATTATTGCATTACAGAAGCAGGCTTCGGCTCAGATTTAGGTGCTGAAAAATTCCTTGATATCAAGTGCCGTTTTGCAAAAATTAAGCCGTCCTGTATCGTTCTTGTTTCAACTGTTCGTTCAATGAAATATAACGGCGGTGTTCCAAAGACTGAGCTTGCTAAGGAAAATATGGAAGCGCTTGAAAAGGGCAGTGTAAACCTCGGTGCGCATATTGATAATCTTAAAAAGTACGGCGTGCCTGTAGTCGTTGCTATCAACCATTTCTATGCCGATACGGACAGAGAAATTGAATTTATTAAAAATTTCTGCGAGAGCAAGGGTGCTGATTTCTCAGTTACAAAATGCTTTGCAGAGGGTGGCGCAGGCTCAACAGAGCTTGCACAGAAGGTTGTGGATGCCTGCGAAAAGGAAAACGCTTTCCGTCATCTTTATGACCTTGATATGCCTCTTTACGATAAAATTGAGACTATTGCCAGGGAAATATACGGTGCTGATGGTGTTGATTACACGAAGGAGGCAAAGAAGAGCATTGACGAGTTTATCGCCCTCGGTGCAGACAAAATCCCTGTATGTATGGCGAAAACACAGTACAGCCTTTCCGATAATCCGACTGCACTCGGCAGACCTGAGGGCTTTAGAATCACAGTATCATCAGCAAGCCTTTCAAACGGTGCAGGCTTCATCGTCTGTCAGACAGGCTCAATTATGACAATGCCGGGCCTTTCAAAACAGCCTGCCGCATATAGCATTGATATTGATGAAAACGGCAATACAGTAGGTCTTTTCTAATGACAGAATATAAAACAAACAGCTATGAGGAAACTGTGGCACTCGGCGAGAGCATAGCAAAAACGCTCCCCAAAGGCTCAGTCGTCGCATTTCTCGGCGGTCTTGGAATGGGCAAAACTGCGTTTACAACAGGTCTTGCAAAAGGACTTATGATTAATGCTGATGTCTCATCACCGACCTTTGCAATATGCAATACTTATATCGGTGAGAGCAATACGCTATACCATTTTGATATGTACCGTGTTGACGGCTGGGACGACTTGTATTCAACAGGCTTTTTCGATTTTCTTGATACGGATTCATACATTGCAGTTGAGTGGAGCGAGAACATATATGGCGCACTTCCTGATGATACGCTCATAGTTGAAATTGAGAAAATTGACGACAGTTCAAGAGCATTTAAAGTATATAAAAAATCAGAGGTCAAGGAATGATTTTATCAGTTGACTCATCAGCAGTTACGGCATCAGTAGCCTTAACTGACGGTGACAAGATAATTAAAAGTGAATTTGTAAACGCAGGTCTTACGCACAGCGAAACTCTTTTGCCGATGATCAAAAGGGTGATGAGCGGATATGATTTTGAGGATCTTGATGCAATTGCAATCACAGCAGGTCCGGGCTCATTTACGGGTGCCAGGATAGGTGTTGCAACGGTTAAGGGTCTTGCTTTTAATGCTGATATTCCTTGCATAAGCGTGTCTACTCTTGAGGCAATTGCTTATAATTTCACCGATAAAAATGCTGTTGTCTGTGCCCTTATGGATGCAAGGCGTATGCAGTTTTACAATGCTGTATTTAAGGTCGAGAATGGAGTTGTCACAAGACTTTGTGAGGACAGAGCAATTTCAATTGACGATTTGAGAAAAGAACTAAGTCAATATGAAAGTGTTATCCTTGCAGGTGACGGCGCAGAGCTTTGTTATAAAAATATTGACCTTGAAAACGTAATTCTTGCTGAGGGTGAGGCTCGTTATCAGAACGGTATCGGAGTTTCAAAATCAGCTATGAATAAAGAAAAAATTTCAGCTTCTTCACTTATGCCTATCTATTTAAGACCAAGCCAGGCTGAGCGTGAGCTAAAGTTAAAAAAGGGATAATTTAAAGGAGAATATAAAATGCTTGCTATTGGAAGTGACCACGCTGGATTTCCGCTTAAAGAGGAAATCAAAAAAAATTTGGAAGAAAATAATATTGATTATATTGACGTCGGCTGTTACACACCAGAACGATTTGATTATGCAATCTCAGCCCAAAAGGCTTGTGATAAGGTTGTGGCAGGGGAGTGCGACAAAGCAGTTCTCTGCTGCGGAACAGGTGTCGGCATTTCAATGGCGGCCAATAAGGTTAAGGGTATTCGTGCTTGCTGTTGTTCTGATTATTTCAGTGCCAAATTCACAAGAGCACATAACGATGCAAACGTGCTTTGTTTAGGCGACAGAGTTATTGGCGCGGGTCTTGCCATTGAGCTTGTTGATGTTTTCCTTAATACCGAATTTGAAGGCGGCAGGCACCAGACACGTGTTGACCAGATAATGGCAATCGAAAACGGTGAGAAGCTTTATTAAAAAATGATAAAGAGCGTACCCATTAGGGTACGCTCTTTACTTATCTTAAATAATAATTATGACCAGTTAAGTGCTTTGATTGAGAAGCCGAGAGTTGCTTCAAGTCTGTTCTTCTGAACAACTGCAACAACCTTATTCTTCTCACATCCCTTTACATCTGCTGTGACCTTATAATAATTATTTCCTAAATCCTCAATATTTTTAATCGTTACTGTCTGAACCTTTGACGTATAATTTGTAATCTCAAAGGTGTCATCCTTCTTAACGTAACGGATAGGAGCACCTGCGGCACCGGCAAAATCATTGCACTTTGTCTTAAAGTTTACAACAGTCTGACCGAAGTATTTGAAAAGATTTAATACAACAGGGCTTGACGGATAAACAGTTCTCGAATTGCCTTCGTGTTCAGCCATCCATACTGCTACGTGAGTTGCAATATCGATAGGTATACCGTCGGAATTTTCATAGCTTTCAAGATAGAGGTAAGGCACTTCAAGCATTGACTTGATTACCTCCTGATCCTCCTGTGAAAAGTTTACCACAGTACCTTTGTCTGAGGTCTTAGGTACGCCTGCATTGGCGTCAGCCTTCTTTGTTGTCGTTTTAGAATCACTTGCTGATGTTGTGGTTTCAGCCTTCTTGTTAGTAGTGCCTGTCGGCTTAGGTGCAACTGTTGTTGTATTACCGCTGCCCTCTTTTGAAGGGGAATTACTGTTATTCGTAGTAGTTGTTGTTGTCTCTTTTTCAGGTAATTTTATTGTAACCTCTTTGCCGTTTTTATCTGTAACAGGCTCACCGTTACTGTCGAGAACGGCAGCGTACTCATTGCCCTTCTTATCCTTTTTATAAATAACAGCGACCTCAGTCGTAACTACGTTACCGTTTTCGTCTGTAACCTCCTTACCGTTCTCGTCAGTTACAGGCTGTGTTTCAAAGCCAAAGTCTGCATTTGAATCCTCAAGACCTTCAGCCGTTGTTTTTCCATCAATGTCATCCTTGTTTGAGCAGGCAACAAACGTACAAGATATAAGTACAATTATTGCAAGTAAAAGTACAATTACTTTCTTCAAGGTGAACCCCTCTTTCCAACTAATTTACTCTATTAATTATATAAATCAAAATCAAAAAAGTAAATACAAAAATAAAAAATGAACAAAAAATTAACTCATTATTCACACTATTTACATATTTTATAAATAATGTTATTCTAAAAAATGGTGATTCGATGAAAAAAGCAACTACTCTTGCCGTATGCTCAATCGTCACGGCGCTTTCAGTTGTGCTGATGTTTTTTGGCGGAATAACGTTTATACTGGCGTACATTATGCCTATGCTTGTCGGCATGCTGATGATTATGTTAAAACGTACATTTGGTACATCAAGTGCGTGGATAACATATACGGCAACGTCTGTACTATCCTTTATACTTGTTGCTGATAAGGAATGTATGCTGATGTACGTTATGCTTTTCGGCTTTTATCCCATCATTCAGTCGGGACTGAATAAAATTAAAATAAAACTTTTAAGTTTAATTATTAAGTTAATCATTTTTAATTCACTATTAGCCGCCGTTCAGTTTATACTTGTGTATGTATTCGGTATTCCGTTCTTAGAGGACGGTGAGGGGAAATGGCTGATAATCCTTTTTGCCGTTTTGATGAACATACTCTTCATAATGTATGACAGACTCTTGATAACGCTTACAAGACTGTATGAGATAAAGTTAGAAAAGAAAATTAAGAAATATTTTAAATAGAAAAAACTCCTGAAAATCATTAGACTTTCAGGAGTATTTTTTATGCTTTAAGCTTATTAACCATCATTCTTGCCGCCTTGTAAATGTCACCGCAGCCAAGCGTGATAACAAGGTCGCCTTCCTTTGCGTTAGCAAGCACGTAATCGCATATTTCCTCAAAGGTGTCAAGCTGAACAGAATTTGGTATCTTGTCTGCAAGATCCTTTGCCTTGATTCCGATTGTGTTCACCTCACGGCTTCCCATAATGGCGGAGATAACGCACTTGTCAGGTATCTGCAAAACCTCCGCAAAATCATCAAGAAGCAGTGAAGTTCTTGTGAAGGTAAACGGCTGGTGAACTGCCCAGACATTTTTATATCCCATTTTCATTGCCGCTTCAAGCGTTACCTTAAGCTCGGCAGGGTGGTGCGCATAATCGTCAGCAAAGGTGATACCATTGTATTCACCTAAAAGCTCAAATCGCCTTGATGCACCACCGAAGTCTTTAAGCCCCTTGCAAATACTTTTTACTTCAGCACCGCTCTCATATGCGGCAACAAAAGCACAAAGTGAATTTAAAATATTATGCTCACCCGGGACAGAAAGCTCAACCTTAGTCACAAATTCACCGTTATGGTAAACGTCATATGACGATTTAAAGCCGCCCGGTACGTCAATATTTTTTGCCACCCATTCGTTTGAGTCATTTCTGCCGATTGAGATGAGCTTTTTACCGCTGATGCCTTTCAGCGTATCAATGGTGTTTTCGTCGTCGCCATTGTAAATTATAGTTCTCGTTGTCTTGTCAGCAAACTCCCTGAACGATTTTTTAATATTATCAAGATTGCCGAAGAAATCAAGATGATCCTCATCAATGTTAAGAATAACTGCAATGTCAGGATTCATTTTTAAAAACGTGTTGTTGAATTCACAGCTTTCGCAAACGAAATTCTGGCTTTTTCCGTATCTTCCGTATGCGTCAATGATAGGAAGCTTTCCTCCGATAACAGCGCTCGGGTCAAGCCCTGCTTCAAGCAGAACCTGTGTGAGCATAGACGATGTTGTCGTCTTGCCGTGTGTACCGCAAACGCCTATGCAGTTTGTAAAAATTCTGCTCATTGCGCCGAGTAGCTCTGCTCGTTCAAAGCAGGGGAAATGCTCCTTTGCATATTCAAGCTCCTCATTACCTGCAAGAATTGCATTTGTGTAAATTACAAGCTCAATGTCATCTGTCAAATTTTCCTTAACCTGTCCGAGATATACCTTTGCGCCTTCCTTTTCAATCTTCCTGAAGGTTTCCGTGTCATTGTTATCAGAGCCTGAAAGCTCGTAGCCGAGAGATATCAGAATCTCAGCAAGAGGGCACATACCTGACCCGCCAATACCGATAAAATGCACTCTTTTAACCTGCTTTAATATTTCATCTATACTCATAAGAGCAAGCCTCCGTCAAAATAATATAATATATTATACTACTTTTATGCGAGAAAATAAACAGTAAGTTTTGCATTAACTAATATTTTTTAATTTCATAGTATAAAGGGATAGAATGAGGTGTTACCTATGAAATTAAAAACTTTTACAATTCCTTATTTAACAGATGACAGACTTGAATATGCAAAAGAATATCTCATAAATAAAGGTTATTCATATACTGATGATATTTCCTTGTCGGATTTTGTTCTTTTGCCTGTTCCGGTTAAAAAATATATGTTTGAAAATTTAGAGGATAAGGTTGTGTTTTACGGTATGGGGGATTACAAGGGCTTTGATTATAACAAGATTAAATCATTTCTTCTTGAAAACGCCTTTTTAACCGCAGAGGGCGCAATCGCACTATATAAGGAAAGTTCAGATATGTCTATTTATAATTCAAAGGTTTTGATTACCGGCTACGGCAGAATTGCCCAGGCGCTTCATAAGTCCCTTTGGGCGATGGGTGCAGACGTGACAGTCTGCTCAAGGAGCAAAGAAAGCACTGCAATGTCTAAATTCAACGGCGCAAAGCACATTACCTTTGACGAGCTTAAAAATAAAAATAACTTTGATATAGTCTTTAACACAGTACCTCATATTATTTTTACAAAAGCAGAGCTTGATGCTCTTGACAGTGAGGTAACTCTGATTGACCTTGCCTCATTCCCGGGCGGTGTTGATACGCTTTATGCAAGTTCAAAGGGAATTAAGCTGATTGACGGAAAACGCTTGCCGTCACGCTATTCAAAAAAAACAGCAGGATTTTTAATCGGCAAAACAGTACATCAGATAATAAAGGAGGATTTTTCTTGAATATTGGTTATTGCTTTACAGGCTCTTTTTGCACCTTTGAAAAGTCAATTGATGCACTTGAAAAACTTGTAAAAGCAGGGCATAACGTCACACCGATAATGAGTGAAAATGCTTATTCCATAGATACAAGATTCGGTGATGCAGTTGATATACAGAATAAATTGATACAGATTACAGGTAACAGTATTATCCATACGATTGAACAGGCTGAGCCTATTGGGCCAAATAAAATGTTTGACGTCTTGGCAATTGTTCCGTGTACGGGAAATACACTTGCAAAGCTTGCAAACGGTGTAACAGATACTTCTGTCACAATGGCTACAAAAAGTCATCTCAGAAACAACAGACCGGTTGTTATCGGCGTTTCAACAAATGATGCGCTCGGTGCAGCGGCAAAAAATATCGGCACGCTTTTAAACTATAAAAACTATTATTTTGTTCCGTTTGGAATGGATAATTGCCTGATGAAACCAAAATCAATGGTGTGTGATTTTGAGCAGGTTAAAGAGGCAATTGAAATGGCAAATAACGGTAAAGAAATTTTAAAAAAAATCTATTGACTTTTTAAAGTATATTATATATATTTAGTCTGTGACAAACTTATAAAAGCGTTTGTTAAATCGGGTTAAAATGAGGATGTGTATATTGGAAAAGATAATAGATCTTAAGGATATTACCGTTAAATACGGTGATAATGTTGTGCTTGATAAACTTAATTTATATATAAACGAAAAAGAGTTTATAACGCTATTGGGACCTTCAGGCTGTGGTAAGACTACCACGCTTCGCTGTATTGCCGGATTCCTTGAACCTGACGAGGGCGAGGTTATATTTGAAGGTAAAAAAATAAATGATGTTCCGCCTCATAAAAGAAAGGTGAACACCATTTTCCAGCGTTATGCTCTTTTTTCTCATTTAAACGTGTATGAGAACATTGCATTCGGCCCTCAGCTTCAAAAGAAATCTAAGGATGAAATACGCAAGATTGTTGCCGAGATGCTTGAGCTTGTAAATCTCAAGGGTTTTGAAAAGCGTAGTATTGACTCTCTTTCAGGCGGTCAGCAGCAGCGTGTGGCTATTGCCCGTGCGCTTGCTAATAATCCGCACGTTCTTTTGCTTGACGAGCCTCTCGGTGCGCTTGACCTTAAGCTGAGAAAGGATATGCAAAAGGAACTTAAGGCAATACAGAAAAGGCTTGGTATTACCTTTGTTTACGTTACTCACGATCAGGAGGAAGCGCTCTCTATGTCTGATACCGTCGTTGTAATGGACAAGGGTAAGATTCAACAGATAGGCTCACCTGAGGATATCTATAACGAGCCTGTAAATGCCTTTGTTGCCGACTTTATCGGCGAGTCAAATATCGTTGATGCCATTATGCTTAAGGACTACGTTGTGTCCTTTGGCGGTGTAACCTTTGACTGCCTTGATGCTGGCTTTGGTGAAAATGCATTTGTTGAGGCAGTTGTAAGACCTGAGGATATTAAAATTGTAGAGCCGGGTGCAAAAGCATCACTCACAGGTGAAATCACAAGCGTTACGTTTAAGGGTGTACATTTTGAAATTCTTGTTGACGTTGGCGGCTTTATATGGATGATTCAGACTACTGAGGAAAATCACAAGGTCGGCGAAAGAATCGGTATGTACATTGAGCCTGATGCAATTCATATTATGAACAGAAGTGAGTATAGCGGTGAGTTCGGCGACTATTCATCCTTCTCAGACGAGATGGATCACATTTCCGACGCTTCTTACAATTGGGAGGACGGCGATGAGGAATAAACGTTCATCAAGACTTCTCGACAAGCCATATCTTGTCTGGTCGCTTCTCTTCATTATTGCACCGCTTATTATGGTGGCATACTATGCTTTTACCGACAGGACAGGTGCGTTCTCTTTAAACAGCGTGCAGCAGATTCCGTCATATATCCCTACGATTCTTTTGTCGATTTTGTACGGACTCGCCGCAACGGTTATATGCTTGATTTTAGGCTATCCTTTTGCTTATATCTTCTCAAAATTCAGCGTGAGAAGACAGCAGATGATGGTTCTTTTAGTTATGCTTCCTATGTGGATGAATTTCCTTATCAGGACTTACAGCTGGATGACAATTCTCGGTGATTCAGGCGTTATCAATACGGTTTTGACCGCTATCGGACTTGAGCCGTTAAAGCTGATTAATACAGGCGGTGCTGTAATTCTCGGTATGGTTTACAACTTCCTGCCGTATATGATTCTGCCCATTTATTCCGTTATTTCTAAAATGGACAACTCACTCATTGAGGCCGCACAGGATTTAGGCTCAAACAGAATGCAGGTTATGAGAAGGGTTATTATGCCTCTTTCAATGCCGGGTATTCTCAGCGGAATTACTATGGTCTTTGTTCCGTGCGTTTCCACCTTCTATATTACACAAAAGCTCGGCGGCGGACAGATCGTTTTAATCGGTGACGTTATTGAAACACAGTTTCAGAGCGCTAATAATTATAATCTTGGTGCGGCTCTTTCATTCGTTTTGATGATTCTGATACTCATTTGTCTCGGCGTTATGAATTATTTCGGCGCTGATGATGAAAACGGCGGAGGTGTTGTAATATGAAAAAGAAAACCTCCTTTATATCAAAAATCTATCTTGCGCTTATTTTCATTTTTCTTTATGCGCCAATAGGTGTAATGATGATGTTTTCCTTTAATTCAACTTCAAGCACCTATACCTTCGGCGGATTTTCAACTCATTGGTACAAGGAAATGTTTACAGATGCAGCGGCTATGAAATCACTTCAGAATACTGTTGTCCTTGCTGTCTGTACTGCAATAATCGCAACAGTTCTCGGAATACTTGCATCAGTCGGTCTTTTCAATTCAAGAAATAAGCTTTATAAAAGAGCGATGATGACCGCTACGAATATTCCTATGATGAATCCTGAAATCGTTACAGGTATTGCAATGATGCTTCTGTTCGTTTTCGCAGGTGCGCTTGTGAATAAGAGCAACGTTCTCGGCTTCTGGACATTATTAATTGCCCATGTTACGTTTGCATTACCATATGTTATTTTAAACGTTATGCCGAAGCTCAGGCAGTTTGATATGCATATTTATGAGGCAGCAGTTGACCTTGGCTGTAAGCCGTACAAGGCATTTTTTAAGGTTGTTTTTCCTGAAATATTATCGGGAATTATAACAGGTTGTGTGATGAGCTTTACGCTTTCGCTTGACGATTTTATCATCAGCTATTTTACAAACGGACCGAGCTTCCAGACTCTTCCAATCTATATTTTCTCAATGACAAAGAAAAGGGTAAAGCCTGATATGTATGCGCTTTCAACCCTGATGTTTGTTGTCATTCTTGCTCTTTTGGTATTAATGAATTTTGCTCAGAACAGGGCAGAACGTAAGGGAGAACAGAAATGAAAAAGTATCTTGCAATGATTTTATCATTTGTTTTATGCCTTTGCGCCCTTCCGGTGACTGCACTTGCTGAGGATGAATATTTCACCGACGAGCAGATTGCGTATTATCAGGGCTTAGGGTTACAGGGTACAACTGTAAACGTTTATAACTGGGGCGAGTATATTTCCGACGGAAGCGAAGGCTCAATGGACGTTGTCGGTGAATTTGAGCGCTTAACGGGCGCAAATGTCAACTACACAAACTTTGAGTCGAATGAAAATATGTATTCAAAGCTTGCAGGCGGCGGTGCGTCATATGACGTCATAGTCCCAAGTGACTATATGATTGAAAGGCTGATTGACGAGGATATGCTCCTACCGCTTGATTACGGTAATATTCCTAATATGAAATATATCGACGAGCAGTTTCAGTATCTCTTTTACGACCCTGATCAGCTTTATACAGTTCCGTTTAATGTTGGTACAACCATTTTGATTTACAATACTACTATGGTTGACGAGGAGCCTGACAGCTGGGATATCCTCTGGGACGAGCAGTATAGGGGCAAGGTGCTGATGTTCAACAATTCCCGTGATGCCTTTGCCATTGCACAGGCTATGCTCGATCAGGATTTCAATTCAACCGTCGAGCAGGACTGGGTAGAGGCTGCCGAGCTTTTAGCCGAGCAGAAGGATAAAACCAATCCCGTTTACGTTATGGACGAGATTTTTAATCTTATGGAAAGCGGCGAATATGCCCTTGCAATTTATTATGCCGGTGATTATCTCTTAATGGTTGAAAATAATGAGGACTTGGGTTATTGTTTTCCTAAAGAGGGCATAAACTATTTCTATGATGCCTTTTGCGTGCCGACCTGTGCAAGCAATAAAAAGGGCGGCGAGGCATTCATCAACTTTATGCACGAACCTCAGGTTGCTTTTGAGAACAGCGAATATATCTACTACCGTTCACCGAATATAATGGTTGAAAATAATGAGGATAGCTCGCTTTATGAGAGCGATGTTATTTATCCGTCTGAAGAGCTTAAATCACAGTTTTTCAAAAATCTTCCACAGAATATTATTGAACTTGAAAATAATCTTTGGACTCAGGTAAAAAGCGGCAATCTTTCTGCCGACAGTCAGCAGCAGGACAGGAAAATTTATATTGAATGTGCAGTTGTTGCCGGAGTAATAGCCGTTGTTGTAGTTACAAAATTCATCTCAAACGTTAAAAAGAAAAAGGAACAGGATTTGAGTGACCTCTATAAATAAGAAAAGAATTAAGTGTGCAATATTCGATTTGGACGGTACTTTAGTTGATACCGCAGACGACTTAGGCCTAGCAACTGCTTATGTGCTCGAAACCTATGGAATCAAGCCAAAGTGGACTAAAGATGATTACAGAGCATTTGTCGGAAACGGCGCTAAAAAGCTCCTTGACAGAGCCTTTGAGCATAAGCTGTCTGATGATGAGCTTAACAAAGCACTTGAGATATTTAAGGAAAAGTACAACGAAATTTCGCTTGATAATGCGTATATCTATGACGGCATCAAAGAGGCACTTGACACACTGAAAGAGCAGGGAATAAAGCTTGCTGTGGTTACGAATAAGCCTCATCAGAGTGCAGTTAAAATGGTTAAAACTCTTTTTGGTAAAAATTATTTTGACGTAATTATCGGGGCAGAGGAAAGTGTTCCCAAAAAGCCGGATCCCTTTACAACAAATCATGCACTGGAAAAATTAAGTTGCTCACCGCAGGAGGCAATCTTTTTCGGAGATAGCGATATTGATATCTATACAGCGAAAAATGCAGGGGTGCAGGCAGTCGGATGCTCGTGGGGCTTTCGCAGTATGGAGTGTCTTTTATCAGCAAAGCCGTCAGCAATAATCGACACCGCAAGAGATATTCCAAACTTTTTTAAAGTTGTTTAAAAAAAGTGTTGACAAATATATTTTACTTTGCTATAATTCATATCGTTGACGCGAGAGTGGCGGAATCGGCAGACGCGCACGTTTGAGGGGCGTGTGGGGCGACTCGTACGGGTTCAAGTCCCGTCTCTCGCACCA
>JAFLSA010000079.1 GCA_022511185.1 Eubacterium sp. | reverse complement strand
AAAAACGGAAAGTGCCAAAACAGGCGAGAACTCGATGTTCTCGCCTGTTTTCTTAGTATCTACATTATTAGTTGCACATAATAGTTGCTTAGTTATCTTTTTACACAATTTGTATTAATAAAACTCGGCACGGTTATGCGCTTTTTCGACAGTCTATTTTATTACCTTGCCGATTGTATTTGGTGCCATACCTGCGGCATTTGCCTCGTCGGTGTCAATGTGCATAGCAAGTGCGTATGAGTCTGAAACTCTTACAACAACGTCACCGAAGGTGAGATTTCTTCCGTTTGCGGTAGGAATTTCAACTGATACGATTTCACCGTTTTCAAGTCCCATTTTTTCAGCATCTGCAGTTGTTGCGTGGATATGTCTCTTTGCGGCAATAACGCCCTTCGTAAGCTCAACCTCACCTGCAGGGCCAACGAGCTTGCAAGCGCCTGAGCCCTCAATGTCACCGCTCTCTCTTACAGGAGCAGAAACACCGATTGAACGTGCGTCTGTGAGTGAAAGCTCAACCTGAGTATCCTTTCTGCATGGGCCGAGAATTGAAACTGCAGGGAATTCACCCTTTGTACCGATTACCTTAACACGCTCCTCGCAGGCATACTGCCCCGGCTGAGAAAGCTCTTTTTTTACTGTGAGCTCATAGCCCTTGCCGAACAAGGTCTCAAGATCCTGCTGTGAAACATGAACGTGTCTTGCTGAAATTTCAACTAATACCTGATTTTCCATAATTATCTCCTTTAATTAAAATGTTTTGTAAATTTTGATAATTATTTTATACCTATTTACATTGTTTTTCAATACCAAATTTGATATAATGAAAAAGGTGATGAAAATGACATTAGACGAGCTTGAATTAAAATGTAAAAATTGTACAGCCTGTGAGCTTTGCAAGGGCAGGACAAACCTTGTTTTCGGCGTAGGAAAAAAGGATGCCGATATTATGCTTATCGGTGAAGGACCGGGAGAAAATGAGGATTTGCAGGGACAACCCTTTGTCGGCAGGTCGGGACAGCTTCTTGACAAATTCCTTGACAGCGTTGACCTTTCGAGAAATAAAAATGTGTATATTGCAAATATGGTCAAATGCCGTCCGCCGAAAAACCGTGACCCGAAGCCTGAGGAGCAGGAGCAGTGCATAAAATGGCTCAGGGAGCAGTTTAAAATTATTAAGCCGAAAATTGTTATCTGCGTCGGCAGAATTTCAGCACAAAGGCTGATTGACAAGGACTTTAAAGTAACAAAACAGCACGGCGAGTTTATTGACAAAAACGGCACACTCTTTATGGGTACATATCACCCTGCCGCTATTTTGCGCAATCCTAATAATAAGGAGCTTGCCTTCGGGGACTGGCTCAAGGTCAGGGATAAAATTGAGGAGTTTGGAATAGAGATATAATAATTGTATGGGCGGATTTCATATTCGCCCTTGCATTTTATCTTTACCACTTCTTTACTTTTTCTTTGACTTATATTTGAATTAGTATGGTTTAATACATATAACGGACAAAGGATTGATAGAAATGAATGGAGAAAAAATGAAAACAGTTTTGGTTTGTGACGATGACGACGCTATTTTGGAGTCACTGCGTATTTACCTTGACAACGAAGGCTACAACGTACTGACGGCATCAAACGGTATGGAAGCACTTGAGCAGATTCGGGGTAACGAAATTCACTGCGTGGTGCTTGATATTATGATGCCGCAGCTTGACGGACTGAAAACCACGCTTAAAATCAGAGAGAAATATAATTTCCCGATTATTCTTCTTTCTGCAAAGAGTGAGGACACGGACAAGATAACGGGTCTCGGCTTCGGTGCTGATGATTACGTTACGAAGCCGTTTAATCCGCTTGAGCTTGTGGCACGTGTAAAGTCGCAGATAAGGCGTTACGTTACATTCGGCAGTCTTGAAATCAAGGCAAGTCAGCTCGTTACAGGCGGTATCGTGCTTGATACCGACACAAAAAAGGTGACGGTTGACGGCGACGAGGTTAAGCTGACCCCTATGGAATTTAAGATACTCAACTACCTTATGAGCAATATGGGCAGAGTTCTTTCCTCAGCTCAGATTTATGAGGCGGTGTGGAACGAGCCTGCGTATGCGAGCGAAAAAACCGTGACTGTACATATTCGTAATCTCCGTGAAAAGATTGAAATCAATCCAAAGGATCCGAAATACTTGAAGGTGGTGTATGGCCTTGGATACAAATGTGAAAAAGTTTAAATATTCTGCACTGAAAAAAGCAATATGCATTATTATTGCTCTTGCAACCTTTTTGGTGTCAACCGGATTGATAACCACGTGCGTTATGTCGTACGTTTATTGTGACGGAGAAAGACCTGAAAACTTTACGGATACCGATATATTTGTATATCGTATCAGCGATATTGTTGACGGTGCAGCGGCATCCGCGTATTCAACTGCTGTTAATGCTGATACACAAAAGACGATGGAACAGCAAAGGCAGGCAGTTGTTGACGGAATCTGTAAGCAGTATATGGAAGAATATAAATCAGTTTCCGCATCATATGAAGATTATTATGACTTTAGTCCTAATGATTTTTCTGATAACTATAACGCAATTATTAAAACTAAGACTTCCGATTATACTTTTTACGTTGCAAGCTGGGAACTTTATGACGGTAATTATGAATTGATGCCGAGTGACGAGCAGACTGTAAAAGACATAATCAATAGCGAATACGATGCATTTATTCGGGATAAGATTTCTGTTTATGATACGCGAGTATATCTTTACAATGCTGACGTATATTACTATGCGGCATACGGTAAAAGCAACTCATCAAATATTGATAAGTTTGATGAGAAAGACGTTTATAAACACGATATCTATTACGTTTATAAAGACGGCAAAGCAACCGCAAAGGGCATAAGTGATGAAAACCGTGACCGTATTACAGGCTGGCTGTCAAACGATTATGCTAAAAAAACAGATGTATACGTTTATCTCGATTTTCCTGTAAATTCCGGAAACGGCTTCAACATCATAAGTTATATGGATTCATACAGTCTTTTTACAGGTATGATGGATTTTTATAACACGGCTGTTAAATGCTATGATAATTTTATTACGTATATTGTTTTTGCTGTATTGATGCTCGTTATATCCTTTGTTGCGGGCTTCAGGTATCTGCTTGTTGCAGGTAAGAGAGATGAAAACACTCCTGCAAAGCTTGCGTTTATTGATTATGTACCGCTTGAAATTCATTTAGGTGTTTTAGGCGGATTAGGCTTCTTAGCAACTATCCTTATTGCCTTTGGAGTAGTCGGAGACTTTTTACAAATATCCATATTATCCGTTTGGGTAATGGTTATATATGTTGCAGTAATGTGGTTGCTCCTTATGGAATTTTCCGCATCTGTTTCAAGATGCATAATGGCAGAAAGAAAATTCTATAAAAACTTCCTGATTTTCTATATCCTTAAATTACTGTTAATCATCTTCAAAGGCATTTTTAAATTGCTTCGTAAATTTGTCAAAAGGGTAGGCAGATTGTTCAAAAAAGCCAATTCACCTGTAAAAAGACTTTTCGGCGTTTTAGGCTATTCACCGAAAAAGTTTAAGCGAAACGTGATACTGCTTGCAATACTCTATGTTGTCTGCAATCTTATTGCGTTAGGTGTAATATGGCTATGTTACATTGAGTATTATGATTTTTATGACGGCTTCTTTGGCTTCCTTACTCTTGTGCTTAGTCTTGCAGATGTAGGCGTAAACGTTTATCTGTTTATTAAATTTTTAAGTTATATCAAAAAGCTTGATATGATTATCACTGCCGTTTCAAATCACGAGGATATAGCACTTGATGTTGACACTCTTCCACAGTCACTCAAAGCACTTGCAGAAGGTATGAGATATACCAATGCACAGCTGCAAAGCGCAGTTGCAAAGGCTGTTAAGGACGAAAGGCTCAGGACAGAGCTTATCACAAATGTATCCCACGATTTGAAAACTCCGCTGACCTCAATCATCAATTACGTTGACCTGCTTTCAAAATGCGATATTGATGATGAAAATGCTCAGCAATATATCAAGGTGCTCGGCGATAAGGGCGCTAAGTTAAAAAGGCTCATTGACGATTTGATTGAAGCATCAAAGGTTACGAGCGGTAATATTACGGTAAATCTTACTAAGCTCAATCTTTATGAGCTTTGCCTCCAGGCGACTGTTGATGCGCAGGAGGATTTTGAAAAAGCAGGACTTGATTTGATTATCAAGGAAAACGGCAGTGCGCCAACTATTCTTGCAGACGGACCAAAGTCCTTCAGAATTATTGAAAACCTGCTGTCAAATGCAAGAAAGTACAGCGCAAAGGCATCACGTGTTTACGTCAACGTTTACGAGGAAAACGGTATGGGCGTATTTGAAATCAAGAATATTTCCGCCCAACCGCTTGATATTTCACCCGACGAGCTGACCCAGCGTTTTGTCCGTGGTGACAAGTCGCGTAATCAGGAGGGCAACGGTCTCGGCCTGTCAATCGCAACGGAGCTTTGCAGAGTGCAGAACGGCGAGCTTGAAATTTCAATTGACGGTGACTTATTCAAGGCAAAAGTCAAACTCCCGATTGCGAAATAAAAAATATACACTTTGTTTACATAGAGGGATGTAAAAATCCCTCTATGTATGCAGGGTGTAATATTTGTGCCAATTTTCAGAAATATTATACAATTAGTAATGTTTGAGTGACAAAAATGTTATTTAACTGTCACGTGATTGTAATGATAAATATATATGCTTTAGATATGCTTTAACAAGGCTCAGGAGAAGAAAAATGATGAATTTATTAGTTACGCTCGACAGCGGTTACGTGTATCCGCTTTGCTGTATGCTCAGGTCTCTTGCAAAAACGAACGCAAGTGAATGTATAAATCTGTACGTTGCCCATTCGACGCTTACAAATGATGATTTTATAAAAATAAAAAATGCAGTCAGTGATGCCGATATTGAGGTGTATCCGATAAGGCTTGATGACAGTCTGTTTAAAAATGCACCGACAAAAAGCCGTATTACGAAAGAAACCTACTACCGCATTTTTGCTCCTCTGTATTTGCCGAGGTCTGTGGATAAAATTCTTTACATTGACCCCGATATTATCATTCTTAATTCTTTGCATTTCTTCTATTCCACGGACTTCGGCAATAATTTAATAATCGGAGCAAAGCATTTTGACGGCTTTGTTAACAGGTGGAACAGGTTCAGGCTCAGTATGCACAAATCAAGCTATTACATAAATGCAGGTGTAATGCTGATGAATATTGATAAAATGCGTGAATTTGTCACAGAGGAAAAGATTTTTAAATGTGTTAAAAGAAATTATTTCAGGCTGTTTCTTGCCGATCAGGACGTAATTAATATCCTGTTTGACGGAAAAATAAAGCTGTATTCAGAAAACGTGATAAATCTTGATGAGAGGTGCTTTAAGAGACTTTCAGATGATTTAGGTGACGAAAAGGCGCTTTCACAGGTAAAGAAAAGCACGGCGATAGTCCATTATAACGGAAAAGAAAAGCCATGGTATAACGAATATAACGGGAAGCTTAGATGCTTTTTTGATATGTATTCAAGCCCGGAAATACAAAGGGCAAGGTGTTTGGATGCAGGCGCTTAAAAAGTATTTTAAAAAACCGCCGAAGGAAACGGTTATAATTTATTCAATCAGCATAGGCGTTTTGCTGACAGTGTTTTTTATACTGTATATGATGTACGGAAAAAGCCTTACGGGATTTGTAAGCGATACCGAGAGCTTTAAGCAGTGGCTTGATACGTATAAAGGCTTGAGCGGTGCAATTTTTGTATTTGTCCGTGCCTTTCAGACGGTGATTAAGATAATACCGGCAGAGCCTCTTGAAATTGCAGCAGGCTATGCCTTCGGCACATGGGGCGGACTTGCCCTGTGCTCACTCGGAAGCTTTATCGGCTCGCTTGTGATAATGGTGCTTTCAAAATGGCTCGGCGGTAAATTCATATCAGCATTTATAAATGAAGAACAGCTTGAAAATATAAGTGTTATAAATAATAAAAAGCACAGAAGGCTTTTCCTGTTTATATTCTATTTAGTACCGTCAACGCCGAAGGACATTATGACATACGCCGCAGGCTCGCTTAATATGAATATGACGGAGTTTTTTGCGATAACGACTATAGCGAGAATACCGTCAATACTGACCTCAACAATCTGCGGAGCACAGCTTGAGCAGAACAATATAGTAACTGCCGTTGCAGTATTTACAGCAACGGCAGTAGTTTCGGTGCTATGCGCAATAATCTGCAAAAGGCAAAAACAAAGACAACAAAAAAGACTGTCTCATTGATGTGAGACAGTCTTTTTTATGCTTATTCATCCTCTGCAATATAGCTTGAATTAAGTGATTCTATTGCTTTAATTGTGTTGTTCACAACAGTATTGAGATTTTCCTTTTTATCACCTGAAAGGTAAACCACCGTATATTTTTCCTTATCATACTCTCCGTCATCATCAAGGAACATCGGCACTCTGTATGCCTTATCCTCAAAGGTTGAGCGATAGGTGTATTCATTGTTGATATAATAGCTTTTATATCCGTATTCCGAAACAAGCTTTACGTTGAATATCGGCTCGAATTCCTCTTCTTTAAGGCTGTAAATTCTTGATGAAGCAGTGTATGTGTAATTACTTTTATATGTATAAAAGTTTGTGCAGATATCAACAGAATTTTTTGAATTCTGAAGCATTACGTAGTTTGTATCATTATCATAAAGCAGATTTGAAATTGAATCCTTGCTGAATATTTTTTTAGCAAGTGTTCCGTTCCAGCTGTAAACCTCCATACAGTAGGTCGGCTCTTCAATAATGATAGCTTCGCCTGTGTAGTAATTTGTGGCGCTCTGCTTAATCTTTTTTCTGTAAACGATGAAAAGCTCGTCGTTACCGTCATTGTTAAAATCTACTAACTTTACAAGTCCGACACCGTCAATATACGACTTTCCGTTCTCGGCTTTAACCTTTGCCTTGCCGTACATATTGTTCCTGTTTTCAATTACTTCATAGTAAGCAGCGGCCTTGAGCTGTTCAGGAGTCTTTTGGTTTTCAAGCTCTATGATCGACACGGTATGAAAGCTGTCGATATTTGCAATGACCGTCTCTGATATTGCCTCCGCGCGTGAGGACTTGATAACGGAAAACTTAATTGTTTCAAAATCCTGTGCGTTGATTTTACCGTTAACTGAATAAATGTTGTTTTTATAGTCGTAATCACAGCTTGACGTTTTGCTGAAGGTGTCCTTCTTTAATGCGTAAAGGTTGACTTTTTCAGGCTCGTTTTTTTCTGACTTACAGATATAATATTTGTTGCTTTGGTGGTAAAGACCTATCCAGCTTCCGTCCTTTACGTCCTCGGTAGAATTTGCCTCATGGCTGTAAACCTTGACAAATTCCTTTTTGACATAGCTCCACACCTCAAGCGTGTAAATATTTTTGTTGTTGTAAACGAGCATAAGCTCGTCACTGCCGTCGTTGTCAAAATCCATCTGCCTTGCATAGCAAAGCCCCGTAAGCCTTGCCATATCCTTACCGTAGGTGTCGCTGTCCATACTCTCCCATTTAACAGAGCCGTAATTCGTTATGTAGTCGGTGCAGACTTTTCCTGCGTCAGTGTAAAAAAGTGCATTCTTTTTATTCTGCGAGCTGATTGAGTGGCTGAATATCAGAATAAAAACAACGATGAATATTATGAATAAGACAAAGGCAAGCAGCTTTAATGCCAGCTTTTTCAGGTTAGGCATGCTGTTAAGCTCTTTGACCTCTTGCAGGGCTTCGCCGTGAGCAATCGCCTTTGATGAGCGTTTTATGCTTTCAGCAAGGGAACTGAAATCAATTCTCGGTATTATAATCTTTTTATTTTTAGATTCAATAACTTCAGGCTCATCGTCGAAATAATTGTACTTTCTCACGGTTTCACCTCACTTTGAATATAATTTATTCTATATTTTACCACATTTTTAATTATATATCAACCATTATAACTAATATATGAATTTAAAATAAAGAAAATGCGGACGAAAAATTTCCGTCCGCATACCTTTTCACGATTCACTATTACCTCATTAACAGAAGAAAACCGCAGTAAAACTGCGGTTTTCTTTATATGGAGCGGATGACGAGGCTCGAACTCGCTACCTCAACCTTGGCAAGGTTGCGCTC
>JAFLSA010000078.1 GCA_022511185.1 Eubacterium sp. | reverse complement strand
GCATAATTTTGAGATGGCTAAATTTCCATTATACGCCTTGTCTGCCCACATACAAGGTATGATTTTTTAATGGAATTTTGTGGGCAGAAAGGCTATGGAAATTTTGAAGGATATAGATAATCTTTGTATGAACTGCTTTGAAGAGCTCACAGACGGCAGTGTTTGCAAAAATTGCAATTATGATAACGACAGCCAGACGGATATGATGTATCTTCAGCCAAAGACGGTTTTAAATGACCGTTATGTCATCGGTGCTGTTGTGACGCACGAGAGTGATGCGGTAGTTTATTCAGCTTATGACAATCAGCTTAACACAGTTGTTAATATAAGAGAGTTCCTGCCAAAGGGAATTGCTAATCGCCTTGAGGGTAATCTTGATGTTCATATAAGAGAACGTTACAAATCAAATTACGAAAAGTATAAGGC
The DNA here is from genome assembly GCA_022511185.1 of Eubacterium sp. GTDB lineage: Bacteria > Bacillota > Clostridia > Oscillospirales > Acutalibacteraceae > Eubacterium_R. The sequence goes on along the minus strand of JAFLSA010000078.1, from coordinate 7,887 downwards.
CTCCTTTATCAATCTCTGGACAACTATTATAAAAATGCGCAACCTCTCTGCCGTTATTCCAACCTTTGACGTGTTTGAGCTTAACGGCACGGCATATGCAGTAAGCGAGTATATGGAGTCAATACCTTTGCGTGAATTTCTGCTCAGAAATCCTGACGGGAATATCCTTTGGGATCAGGCAAGGCTTATGTTTATGCCTGTGCTTACAACGCTTGAGGCACTCCATTCAAACGGTATTATTCACGGCGCAATCAGTCCTGATAACCTTGTACTTTGCCGTGACGGTAAAGTAAGGCTTAAGAGCTTTTGTATCTCAGAAGCAAATACAAGCTCTTCGGATTTAGAGTTCAATGTCAACGAGGGTTATACGGCGCTTGAGCAGTATGAGAATAATCATAAAATGTGCCCGGCAACGGATATCTATGCTTTTTCAGCCTGTATTTTCCGTGCGCTTGTAGGGCAGAATCCGCCTGACGCTAAATCAAGAGAGACAAATGATAAGCTGATGATTCCAAATACAATAGCTGAGAAAATTCCTACTCATATAATCAAGGCACTCGGCGGCGGACTTCAGATTTATCCTGAAAAGAGAACTCAGTCGATTGACGTGTTCAGGGAACAGCTTAATGTTGCGCCTGCGGTTGTTGCGGCTGCCGCACAGCGCACTGACGTTGTTGAAAGGGATCCTGTTGAGGAAGAGGAGCATTACAGAGGCTACCCCGAATATGATGCACCTAAACCGAAATCAAGAGGTCTTAAGGTTGCTGTCACTGTTCTTGTAATCCTTATCATTGCAGCAGCAATAGCCGGTATATACATCGTTAATAACGGCGGTATAGGCAGCAAGCAGGAGGAAACGACCGTACCTCCTGTGATGATGACATATTCCGTTCCTGATTTCACAACAGCCGGTTACACTCAGAGCGATATTGAAAATCACGGCGCTTGGAATAAGCAGTTTAAAATTTCTTATGTTGCGGAATATTCTAAGGATGCCGAGGAAGGCATAATCTTTAAGCAAAGTGTTGCGGCAGGCGAAACTGTTGACGAGGGAACAGAAATTCTCCTGACAGTCAGCAAGGGCGTTAAGACAGAGCAACTGCCGGATGTTGGCGGCTTGTCCCTTGATGAGGCAAAAAAGAAGCTTGAAGACCTTGGCTTTACAGTATCAACTGTTGAGATTTATAATGACGGCGGACATACCGAAAATACAGTAAAGGCAAATTATGGTATGGCACCGGCAGCAGGCGAAGCTGTTGCAGTCGGTGAGGAAATTATCCTCCAGGTTTACGGCGAGATTGTAACAACAACTCAGCCAAGCACAACAGAAGATACAAATGAATAAATAAGTAAAGAGCTATCCTATGGTGATAGCTCTTTTTTATTTGAATTTTATCTTTTAACTTATAAGATTTTATGGTACAATATAACTAAATATGTAATTGAGGTAACATTATGAAATTACTTGTAATTGACGGCAATAGTATTGTAAACCGTGCTTTTTACGGCATTAAACTGCTCACAACAAAAAGCGGTGAATATACTAATGCTATTTACGGATTTTTGAATATTTTGCTTAAGCTAAAAGATATCTGTAATCCGGATTCGATTGCAGTTGCGTTTGACGTTCACGCTCCTACCTTCCGTCACGATATGTATGACGCATACAAGGCAGGCAGGCACGGTATGCCTGACGAGCTCAGACAGCAGATGCCCGTGCTTAAAGAACTGCTTAAAAATCTTGGTATCACAACTCTTGAAAAGGAGGGCTGGGAGGCTGACGATATTCTCGGCACGCTTGCTGATGCCTGCCGTAAAAACGGTGACGAGTGCTTTATCGCAACGGGTGACAGGGACTCACTCCAGCTTGCTCACGGCGGTGTAAAGGTGCTCCTTGCCCGCACAAAAATGGGACAGGCTGTGACCGACATTTACGAGGAAAATGCAATAATGGAGGAATACGGCGTAACGCCTGCCGAGCTTATACAGGTAAAAGCACTTCAGGGTGACAGCTCCGATAATATTCCCGGTGTTGCAGGTGTCGGCGCTAAAACGGCACTCGACCTTATTCAGCGTTTTCACACGCTTGATTATATTTATGAAAATCTTGATGAGCTTGACATAAAAGCAGGCGTTAAAGCCAAGCTTGCAAACGATAAGGAAAAGGCCTATTTGTCGCTTGAGCTTGGAACAATCCGCACAGACGCTCCTGTTGATTTGAATATTGAAAGTTACAGAGTAACAGGCGGTGATAGTCAAAAGACAGTCAACCAGTTTGTTAAGCTTGAGCTGTTTTCGCTTATTCCTAAATTTAATCTTGATCCGAACAATACTCAGAGTGCCGATGAAATTAAAGAAGAAAAAAGAGAACTTACACGTCTTACTTGTGTTGACGCAGATTATCTCCTTGACAGAGTTCGCGGTAATGAAGCGTACTTTTATCCGAATATCGTTGACGGCAGTATTACCGATTTGTATTTTTCCTTCGGTGATGAAATAATCGTTATGCCGTCTGAAACGCCTGAGTACTCCTATTTTGTCCGCAATTTTTTTGAGGACGAAAGTATAAAAAAGTATTCCTATAACACGAAGGAACTGCATCGTCTTGCCTGCAAATACGGTGTAGAGCTTAAAAATGTTTGCGGTGATTTAATGCTCTCAGCCTATCTTTTAAGGCCGAGTGACAGCAATTACGATATTGAGCATCTTTGCCTTGAATACGGCGTGATTGTGCCTGAATATCTCAACACTCTCGGTCAAAAGGATATGACAGTATCAATTTCATCTGTAATCAAACCGCTTTTTGAAAAGCTTGATAACCTCATAAAAGAAAATGACGAGGAAAATCTTTTATATGAAATTGAGCTTCCGCTTTCAGCCGTGCTTGCAAAGATGGAATTTGCAGGCTTTGAGGTTGACAAGGAGGGTATTGAGCAGTTTGGTAAAATGCTCGGTGAAAGGGTAAATGAGCTGACAAAGGATATTTACGAGAGTGTCGGCTATGAGTTTAATATCAATTCCCCAAAACAGCTTGGCATTGCACTGTTTGAGGATTTGGGTCTGCCTTGTAAGAAAAAGACAAAGACAGGCTATTCTACAAATGCAGAAGTGCTTGAAGGGCTTGTTTCTGCTCATCCTGTGATTTCACAAATACTTGAATACCGCTCTCTTGCAAAGCTCAAGTCAACGTATTGTGACGGACTTTTAAAGGTCATTGAAGATGACGGACGTATTCACACAAGGTTTAATCAGGTGGAAACGAGAACAGGCAGAATTTCCTCACTCGAGCCGAATTTGCAGAATATTCCTATCCGTACAGAGCTTGGCAGGGAGATGAGAAAATTCTTTGTTGCCGGCAAGGGCAAAAAGCTTATTGACGTGGACTACAGCCAGATTGAGCTGAGAGTGCTTTCAGATTTGGCGAATGATGAGGCTATGATAAATGCGTTTAATAACGGTGACGATATTCACACTATCACGGCATCACAGGTGTTTAATATGCCTATTGAAATGGTTACTCCTCAGATGCGAAGCAGGGCAAAGGCTGTTAATTTCGGTATCGTTTACGGTATCGGCGCATTTTCGCTCGCAAAGGATATCGGCGTTTCAAATTATGAGGCAAAGCGGTATATTGAAAATTATCTTAAAACCTACAGCGGTGTAAATTCATATATGCAGCGAATGATTGACGTGGCAAAGGATAAAGGCTACAGCGAAACTTTGTTTAAGAGAAAACGCTATCTGCCTGAGCTTGCCGCCTCTAATCATATGCTCAGAGCCTTTGGCGAAAGAGTTGCAAGAAATATGCCTATTCAGGGCACGGCGGCAGACATAATCAAGATTGCAATGGTTAAGGTCGATAAGCGCTTAAAGGCTGAAAATATGCAGTCGCATCTTATCCTTCAGGTACACGACGAGCTTATTGTTGAAGCTCCTAATACTGAGGCAGAAAAAGCACTTGCTATCGTAACAGAGGAAATGGAAAACGCCTGCAAGATGAAAGTTTTATTAAGAGCAGACGGTAAAATTGGAGACAACTGGTATGCCGCTCATTAAACCTTTTACTGAAAAATATCTTGACGATGTTTGTGAAATAGAAAAAATCTGCTTTTCTAATCCGTGGTCAAAGGAAGATTTGGAAAAGCAGATTGATAGCGTTACCTCTCACTTTTTAGTTGCAGACGTTGACGGCAGAGCAGTAGGCTATATGGGACTTCAGATTTTTTCAGGAGAGGGGTACGTGACTAACGTTGCCGTATTGCCCGAGTTCAGAGGACAGGGGATTGCACAGGCCCTCATTAATGAGCAAATGAAAAATAAAATGGATTTTATCACGCTCGAGGTACGCGAAAGCAATATCCCTGCAATCCGACTTTATGAAAAAACAGGCTATAAAAATGTCGGCATCCGCCCGAACTTTTACTCCAATCCAACCGAAAATGCAATAATTATGACGAGGTATTTTAATGAGTAAGAAAATGAGTAAAGCAGAAAAGGCATTGTACGAAAAAACGATACAGCAGATTTCAGCTCTTTTTGCAGACTATTTTAACGAATATTTTGCAAATCACAGAGAGATTAAAAACATATCATTTTATACAATGTCAGATGATTTGGGATACAGTGTAATTTTGGAATACGAAAATTTTACTCAGTACGTTAATTATTTTTTTGATTATTTTTCAGCTGAAAAATCTGTTGTAAACAGCTGCTTTAAGTTTAATTTAAACGGAGAGTTCTTTTGCAATTTTGATGATGTGCTTGATATGATTGACAGCGATGACTTGTCGTTTTATACGTATTCAAACTGTTTTGATGATACCGCCGTTTTATCGGCTATATCAGAGATTATGTCTGCTACGGAAAAATATATTCAAAAGCTCAACGATATCGCACATTCCGATTTATTAAAGAAAAAATATATAAAAGATAATTTTGACGAAGATGAGCCGTTTGATAAAATAGAAGAGGTAATTGACATTACATATGTTTGTTACTATAAAATCTTTTTAGCAACAAGTGAGAGCCTTGATGATTACTATAAAAAGCTGAAAAAAGATTTAGCAAAGAAATATCGTAAGAACACACTTGAAACTTTGTACGAAAAGCGTGCTTATCGTGTGCTTAATAATCTGACTAAGGCAGACATAAAAAAGCTTGACAAGGAGCTTGAAAAATCGGATAAAGCTTCAAAGAAAGATAAATTTTTAATGTATCTGCCTGTTATTGTTATAGCTGTAATTTTTGCCGTTATTTTCGCAATTATCGGTTATCGCATAGATAAAAATATTTATGCGGATTGTATAGGCAGAAATTCTTATTTATCTGTATTTGCATTTGGTTTTGTAGGAGTTTGGATATCACTTATAGTTTCTCTTTTACTGCCGGATTCCATTTACAAATTTATAGTTAAAAAAGACAAATATGATTCTTTTAAGCGTATGGTTAATTCAGAAAGCATACTCGGATCGACTATTTATAAAGTACTTGTCTGTTTCTTGCTTATAATAGCTTGTTTAGCTATTGCAGTATTTTTTACTTTTATATTTTGCTTTAACGGTGTTGCCTTTAAAGAGAATAGTATCGTGTATAGAGAATACGGTTTTTCTCAGATGGAAACATATTCCTTTGAAAATACCGAAATAGCAATACTTGAAGGCTCATACAGTGACTCCGAATATCGTGAATATGAAGACACGGCTTACGCCTTTAAGCTTGGAGACGAGTGGGTCAATTATGGCGTTCCTACTGATGATGAAACCACTGAGCTTATTGAAAGCAATATAAAAAATTATAATAAGCAAGTCAAAACTGTAAAATCAATTGAGGATCTTGAATAATGAAAATTTTAGGTATAGAGTCCTCCTGTGACGAAACTGCGGCGGCAGTTGTCGAGGATGGAAGAATAGTTTTATCAAATGTTATAGCAACCTCTTTGGAGGAGCATAAGCTCTACGGCGGGGTTGTGCCTGAGATTGCGTCACGCCGTCACGCTGAAGCAATCAGCGGTGTGGTTAAAGAGGCGCTTGAACAGGCAAATTGCACTATGGCGGACATTGATACTATAGCTGTTACGTACGCTCCGGGTCTTATCGGTGCGCTGCTTGTAGGTGTGAATTTTGCAAAGGGGCTTGCACTTGCTACAAATACTCCTCTTGTTCCCGTGCATCATATCAGGGGGCATATTGCATCAAATTACATATCAAGCGACATTGAGCCGCCGTTTTTGTGTCTTATAGTCAGCGGCGGTCACTCGCATATCGTTGCAGTAAACAGCTATACTGATTTTGAAATTATCGGAAGAACCCGTGACGATGCAGCAGGTGAGGCGCTTGACAAAGCAGGCAGGACTATGGGACTTGAATATCCCGGCGGTGTCAGCATTGACAGGCTGAGCAAACAGGGTGATGAAAATGCCTTTAAATTTCCTAAACCAAAGGTAAACGGCAGTCCGTATGATTTCTCCTTCAGCGGACTGAAAACGGCTGTTATCAACACAGTTCATAACGCAGAGCAAAAGGGCGAGCAAATAAATATTGCAGACCTTGCGGCATCTTTTCAAAAGAGCGTTGTTGACTGCCTTATCACAAATCTTGAAAAGGTTGCTGTTGAGAAATCCTTTGACAAAATTGTTATTGCCGGCGGTGTTTCTGCTAACTCAAAATTAAGAGCAGAGGCGCAAAAATTGTGTAAAAAGAATAAGTGGGATTTATATCTCCCGGAGCTTAAATACTGCGGTGACAATGCGGCTATGATTGCGTCGCAGGGTTACTATGAATTTTTGCAGGGCGTGAGTGCTGACGAAAGCCTTAATGCCTATGCCACAATGCCTATTGATAAAAGCAACAAAACAAATTAACTATAAATACTCTTATTGTTACAATTTAATGAATTTTCACCGCCGCTATTGAATTTTTGCTATAATTTGGTATAATCTATGTAGTGAAATTATCGTGAGATAATTGCATAATTATATTACAAACTACAATATAAAAGGAGAATACCGTATGGAAACAAATCTTACATCAAACAAGTCACTTCTTGCTTGGCTCGATGAAAAGGTTGAGCTTCTTAAGCCATCTGAAATCGTTTGGATTGACGGCTCTGCTGAGCAGATTGCTGCTCTTAAGAAAGAGGCTGTTGAAACAGGCGAGCTTATTCCGCTTAATGATGAGCTTCTTCCTGACTGCTATCTTCACAGAACTGCTGAGAATGACGTTGCTCGTGTTGAGGACAGAACTCTTATCTGCACAAAGAATGAAAAGGATGCAGGTCCTACTAACCACTGGATGGATCCTGAAAAGTGCTACAAAATGCTTTATGACATTGCTGCCGGCTCATATGAGGGCAGAACAATGTACATCATCCCTTATTCAATGGGTCCTGTCGGCTCACCTTTCTCAAAGATTGGTATTGAGATTACAGACTCAATTTACGTTGTTCTTAATATGAATATTATGACAAGAATCGGCACGGCTGTTCTTGACTCACTCGGCGATTCTGATGACTGGGTACGCGGTATGCACTGCAAGTGCAACGTTGACCCTGAGAACAGATGGATCTGCCAGTTCCCTGAGGATAACACAATTATTTCTGTTAACTCAGCTTACGGCGGAAACGTACTTCTCGGTAAGAAGTGCTTTGCTCTTCGTATTGCATCTTATCTCGGTAAGAACGAGGGCTGGCAGGCTGAGCATATGCTCATTCTCGGTCTTGAAAAGCCAAACGGCGATACAAAGTATATCTGCGCTGCATTCCCATCAGCTTGCGGTAAGACAAACCTTGCTATGCTTATCCCACCTGAGGGATATCAGAAGAAAGGCTACAAGGTATGGTGCGTTGGCGACGATATTTCTTGGATCAGAAAAGGTCCTGACGGACGTCTTT
>JAFLSA010000077.1 GCA_022511185.1 Eubacterium sp. | reverse complement strand
AAATCTTATCGCAAAGATGAAGCTGATACCTGTTCATGATTTGATTGAGGGCAAGAGCCTTCTTCTCATTGACGATTCAATCGTTCGCGGTACTCAGCTAAGGGAAACTACGGAGTTTTTATATGCCAGCGGTGCAAAGGAGGTACATATCAGACCTGCCTGTCCTCCGCTTGTATTTGGATGTAAATATCTTAACTTCTCACGTTCAACGTCTGAAATGGAGCTTATCACACGCCGTGTGATAAAGGAGCTTGAGGGTGGAGAACCTGATAAGAAAACTCTCAAGGAGTACACAGACCCTGATAGTGAAAAATATCAGAAAATGGTAGACAAGATTTGCGAAATACTTCATTTTACATCTCTGCGCTACCACAGACTTGACGATATGATTGAATCAGTCGGAATCGGTGCAGATAAGCTCTGCACATATTGCTGGAACGGTGAAGAATAAATTTTCAGACTGTCGAAAAAGCGCATATGCCTTCTCCTCAAGGAAAAGGCATATGCGTTATCTGTTCTCAATGCGATTACAAATAAAAATTTTTCTACACACAAAAACCTGTCTTATTCATTCAAGAATGATTAAGTCAGGTTTATTTTTTAGTTATTTGTAATATCCTCTAATTTAAAATCAATTACCTTTCTCAGTCCGTCAAGACTGAGTTCGACCTGAAATCCGATTTTGCCGCCGCTGAACATTATGGTTTCAAAATTCTCAGCACTTTTATCTATCGTTGTGACAAAGCTCTTTTTCATTCCGACAGGCGAACAGCCGCCGTGAACGTATCCGGTAAGTGCAAGCAGCTCCTTTGACTTAATCATTTCAATTTTCTTTTCGCCTACACTGCGTGCAGCCTTTTTCAAATCAAGCTCACGGCTGACAGGAACGAGAAAAACGTAATTTGTTTTTGACGGAGCTACGGTCACAAGAGTTTTAAAAACCGCATCGGGATTTTCACCGAGCACGGCTGTAACCTCTTCTCCGCTGACAACACCTGTGGAAAGATAATTATGAATTTCATAATGAATCCCCTTGCTGTCAAATATTCGCATTACGTTTGTTTTATCCTTTGATTTACCCATTTATATACCTATTTATTATTTATTGCAGCTTGCTTGGCCGAATCAATTGCGCCGAAAAGTGACATATCGTTATCTGCCGAAACGTCACAGGAATAGTGCCAGATCATCATTCCGCCGACACCGTTTTCAAGTGCCCACTGCGTCTTTTTCTCAATCATATCATACGTGTTAAAGGAAAAGGTCAAGCCAAGCTCCTTGTCCTCATAAAGTCCGTCATCTGAAAGCTTATCATAGTATTCATTATAATTATACCAGTAGGCTTCCTTAGTTGTCGGACGGGCATAAAACGGCACACCCAAATCAAGCTTTGCCTTGTCATAACCCTTCTTTTCAAAGGTTGAAATGTCGTCGACAGCAATATCCATCGTTGCATGGTAACCGTCATCATCCCACAAATCGTAGCTCATAACCTCAAAGAAATCTGTGGCGTCCATTGCCTCCTTCGACTGCTTTAAGTTCCAGCCGACCATTGACATACCGATTTCATATTCATCACCGAGCACGTTATCAAGGCTTATGATGAACTTATCAAAAGCCTTCCAGTCCTTATTTCTGAGGGGAAATTCATAGTCAAATACTACGCCGTCAAAATTGTACTTCTCAAGCACAGCCTTAATGCCTTCTTCGAGTATTCCGCTTTCAAAGGCGGCTGTGTTCCTGTCAGCAAGGTCGTGCATCTGGTCGTTCCAGTTGTCTGAATCAGATTGCGAAGCAGGGCCTAAAATATTAAGATAAAAATCCTGACCGGTCATAAATTTACGAATGACCTCAACATCCTTTTCAAAGGCATCTGTCAGGGTAACATTTCCCTGCTCGTCATAATTTGCATTGCCGAACATAATGATATCTGTCACACGGTTTAAATTTGATGAATCAAAGTTTTTTTCATCAAGTCCGTTTGCAACGACATACGCCGACACTCTGAAATTTTCAGGCTCGACAGGCGTTGACTGAGCCTTTTTTGAACATCCGAAAAAGCAGGTGAAAGCGAGCACAATACATAAAACTGCCGATAAAATTTTAACTAATCTTTTCATATTAACCTTCAGTAAGTAAATCAATGCTTTTAACGATAAGATCAAAGAATTTGTCAACCGTTTTTTTATCCTCTTCGTTACCTCTTACACACATTGAGATTGTAAGCTCTTTTCTGACTGACGTTACGGACAAAAGCGCATATGGCTTATACTTAACGGCGCCGCTCATAAAGCCGTCTGTCGGCTCATTTCCTGCAAGCGCAAGCTTGTCAACCTCAAGTATACCGATATTACTCATTGCAAGCAGAGGGTTTGCGTAGCCGATTTTGATAACCTCCTCCGATGCGGCAAGAGGTAAAATCTTATAACCAAACGAAAGTAAAGGCAAACCGTGCAGACCGATAAATTTATCCTCTTTAAACTTATTTGAGGAGGCGACAACGTAGTTAAGCGTATCAAAAATAGTGCGTCCCCTTTCGGGTACTTTGCACTGCATCCACGCAGTATGGTTCGTTATACCCTGATCGCTGTTGTCCTTAATGTGCCTTCTCAAATCGACAGCGCAGGAGATAGAAACGCTCTCGCTGTTATCAAAATCTGCAAGCTCGTAAAGCGCATAGAAATATGCAGTAAGTAACATATCGTTAATCGTTGCGCCGTGCTTTTTGCCTGCTGCACGGATTTCGTCAAATTTTGATGCAGATATCTTTCGCTTTGCGATAAAGGACTTATCCTTAATGCTGTCAGGTGTAAACGGAAAGCCGTGATTGTCCTTTGAATTGATGTTCTTATAAAGATGTTTCGCAAACTGTTTTTCACTTGTGGAAAAGTCCTCATACACAGATTCATAAGAACGTGTGCCTGTACGAAGCTCAACAGGACTTATACCCTTTTCAAGAAAATCGTTGTAATTTTTGCAGAGCGCCTTCATAAAATATTTGAGGTCTCCGCCGTCCATACACATATGATTTTCAACCACACAAAGCACTGATTTCCCGCTGTGTCTGAACACGGCAACGTGCATCTGTATATCGGCCTCTGGCGGAATATACTGCACAAGAAAATCGTTGATTTCCTGCTCTAAATCCTCCTCGCTGACATCTTTAACAGTCAGAACGTCGTCAATATTATAATTCTTGACTGTCCAGAACGGATGAATTCTGTTATCAGTAAATGAGGAATGAAGCACAGGCGCCTTTTCAAAAAAGCAGACAAGCACGGTTTTGAGTGCCTCAATGTCTATCTCATAGTCATAATGAAGCTCGACATGCACCATTCGGTCATTGAAATCACGGAAAAGATAGTGCATTTTATCCCAAAGCTCAGCATTTAATTTTCTTTCCATGAATCAATCACCTCATGCTTAATTTTTTTATTTTCAGCAAATGACATATATGTAATAACAACATCTAAAATTAATGACAAAATAATCAGAAGCCAGCCACTGCTCCACGCAAGAACGCCGAGCGCCGAAAGAATAATATACAGCATTACGGAAACCACCGGAATATAAACAAGGTGATTTATAAGCTTAAGCTTTTTCCCTGTTACATTTATGTAAATGCCGTCACAAACGAACATAAGCGCCACACCGGCAATAACGATTATCCAGCTTTTTGAAAAGTCAGTCATAACAAGTGTAAAAAGAAATACGGCAACTGACATAACCATAACATCCATAGCCAGAAATGCTCTTGCGATAATATGGAAAATTCTTCTCATTGACGAAATTTTCTTGACACCGAGTGATAAAAGATACGTTACCCAAAGCAAAATTCCGTCAACAACAATCAGCCAAGTTTGTCCCCAATGATGCGTAATAAAGCTCACCGCAAGGAAAAGTATGATTATTCCAAATATATAAGCCACCGAGCCGATTAAATTTAACAAGGCATTTCTCTTTGCTTTAGCAACGGCGGTCTTACTCTTGTAAAACTCCTTATATTCCTGTTCAATATCAGGATGCTCGCTGATGATTAAATCCGTGATTACCTTTTGATTTGATATTCCTCTTTGTAAAACCTCAGAATATCTCTCGTTCATTTCGTCAAGCAATTTTCTCTTAAACTTGAAAAGCAACTCATTTTTGCCTGAATCAGGGAGATTGCTTTCAATATATTTAATAAACTGTTCCATTTTCCCTCCGGTATTTTTTATAAATGTATTTTACCATAAATATGGAAATAATTCAATATAAGCATTGTGAAAATTAAATGAATATATTGTAACAATAACACTTATCTGTTATAATTTTAGGCAAAGCAGAAAAGGAATTATGTTATGAAAAAAGAGCTTGACTATTTTAAGGTTGAAGGTGACTATGGCTTTAATCAGGATAAATTTACTAATTTAATGATGAAAATGGGCGGATGTGCTGCCGTTACAGCCTGCGACAGCCTTATATATTTCAAAAAGTATAAGGGTATTGAAAGCCTTTATCCCTATGATACAAATGAAATCAGCAAAAAGGATTACGTTGATTTTTCAAATATTATAAAGCCGTATCTTCACCCACGTATGAGTGGTGTTGATAAGCTCGATATTTATATTGACGGACTTAACGATTACTTGAATGATATTAACGAAACAAGGATAAAGCTAAGCGGTCTTTCGGGTGACGAAAGCATTGGCACGGCTAAAGAGTTCATTGCCGGGCAGATTGATAACGGTTATCCTATTCCCTACCTGATTCTTAAGCACAAAGACCCTTCAATGAAGGATTTTGTATGGCACTGGTTCTTGATTACGGGATATGAAATTTTAGATAGCACAACTAAAGTAAAGGTCGTCTCCTACGGGGAATATCAGTGGTTTGACCTTGACACACTTTGGAACACAGGCTATTCCCGCAAAGGCGGACTTATTAAATTTGAAAATATAACCACCGGATAAATAAACCGGTGGTTATATTTTTTAAATTATTAAACTGATAAATGTGTTGCTATTAAATAATCAATGTACGCATTTTCAACATCATAGTATTTTACTATATATTCACCCATTCCTTCTTCTCTTTTTTCATCAGACCAATTTGCACTATTGTTTTCAGCGTACTTTAAATAATCAGCTAAGTCATTGCACAATTTTTTTGTTCTTTTATCATCAATACTTATTGTTGATGATAATATTTCATCTTGAATCATATCTGATATTTCCATATCTAAATATACATTTCTACATATTTCTTTATATGTTTCCAATGGGTAATCCGCACCATATTTATCTTGAACATACTCAACTGTGTAATTATCTATTTCGCTCATTTCTTCGTCAGATATTTTTATTCCTCGTTGCTCAGCTTCTTTTGCAAATGCAATATCTTTAACAGTTTCTTTAATTATCTCTTGTGATAGATAATCTGAACTATCGGCAACATCGGCATTAAATTTACAAAAGCAAATAAAGTCTTGTTTCGTAATGTCGTTATTACCTACAGACAATACAACATCATCGCTGTTGCCATCTTTTTTAATAGCTGTTTCAATTGAATTCACTATATTATCAGCAGTAATCTGATTTTCATTTTCACTATTTGAACAGGATGAAAACAATAAAATACATAATACAGCGATTACAACTGAAGCTGTAATTACTATTCTTTTTTTCATAAATTTACCCTTTCTTATTTCTCAAACGGGTATACAAGGTTCATTTGCTTTCGGCATTCGTCCATTATCTGCATACAGGCACGTGTTGCCTCAAACGGAATATATGAGGACTCCGTTTTACCTGCTCTTATTTCCTCAGCGGCTCTTGTGAATTCGGTCAGGTAATCCGTTTTGCCCTTAAACACCTGCTTGCCGTTTTCATTTTTCATAACTGCCTTTGGCGCCATATGGAAAAAAACAGGCAGGCTAATTTCGCCCTTACTGCCCTTTATTGTACAGGTTTCCTTAAGACTGCAAAGGGACATATTGAGTGTGCATTTAAAGCCGCTGTATTCAAGAACAACGGTTTCGCTTATATCAATTCCGTCCTTAATCTTGCCGTTACAGGTGATTTTTTCAGGGTAGCCGAAAAGATTATAACAATACGTAATAGGATAAATTCCGACGTCAAGGAGCGCACCGCCGGCAGTTTCCGGCATCAATACTCTTGAGGTTTTAGGCATCATAATACCGGGGAACATATAGTTGATAACGACGTCTTTTATGTCACCGATTTTGCCGTTTTTGACCCACTTTTTAACGGTCAGTGCCACGTCGCTGAACCAAGTCCACATAGCCTCGCAGAAGTAGACGTTCGTTTTCCTTGATGTCTCAATCAGCGTATCAACGTCACTTACGCTGACGCCGACAGGCTTTTCACAAAGCACAGGCTTACCAAGCTCCATTGCACACACTGCATAATCAACGTGAGCTGTGTGCGGTGTTGCGATATAAACGCCGTCAACATCATCACGGTTAATTGCCTTTTCAAAATCATCAAAGGCAGTTGCACCGTACTTTTTTGCAAAGTCTTTTGCTTTCTTTACGTTCCTGCTGTATACGGCAGTAATCTTATGATTGCCCCTTGTAATATCTCTTGCAGTGCTTCCTGCAATATTTCCGCTTCCGATATACGCCCATCTGAATTTTTCCATAACAATACTCCTGTCAGTTAATTTATAACTTTATTATATTAGATTTAAAATACAGTGTCAATCACGTAAAAAGACCTTGAGTGTGTACTCAAGGTCTTTGTCATTTTATAAGTAATTATACAAATATTCCTCCATAACAGGCAGCCACCAGTCACGGTAGCCGGCACGTGTAGGGTGAATTCCATTTGCCATATAGAGCTTATAATCAGCCTTTGAAACAGAGTTCATTTCCTCGTTATTCCACAAATCAATTACTCCGATATCCCACTTTTGCTGAATTTCGAGAAGCAGGTCAACCATTTTTCCATATTGAGCGCTGTCATATTTTGTGCCTGTATAGAATATTACAGGACAATCCCAAGTCTGTCTTGCATATGCAATAATGTACTCAATAGCTCCTGCAACCGTCTGAGTGTTAAAGCTGTCAATATCAAAGCCGTCTGCGATTTTCCCAAGCGGTTTCTTTTTAGTCGCATCATTAGTTGAAAGCTGGCAGATGAAGGCATCTGCTTTTATGCTTTTATCAATAGTCTTCATTCTTGAGACGTATGATTTATCGCCCGTATCAACGAGTGTTGTTCCCGAAACGGCTTCTTTTACGGAAATAATACCGTCACGCTTTTCCATAAAATCTGCAAAGGACTCGCCTTTGCTCGCAGAGCCGTATGTAACAGAGCTGCCTAAAAAGATTATCGTTTTATCTTTAAGCGGACTGCTTTCAAGCGCCTGTGTATTTTCAAGGCTGTATTCGTCAGCATTGCCCTTGCTGAACTTTCCCTGAGAGTCAGCAATAGGAATACCGATTCCACAGGCTAAAACGGCTAATACACAAATAACGATTATTATTTTTTTGCCCTTACTCAATTTCATAACTCTGCCTCTGTTATCTGTACTGCTCTAATTTCTCGTTGAGCTTTGAATAAATGTTTTCGCAAAACCAAGGCTCTGAAGATTTTTCCAAAACCTCATCTAAGGTAAACCACGAAACGCCGCTGTTTTCATCAGCCTTTACAGTCAAGACTTCATCTTCATCAGCCTCAAGCAAATACGTGATATTTAAGTGCAAGTGAGATGAAACGTACTCTCCCCTTTTTATATGTCCGTCAACGGTCAGAACTTCAATGGAATAAATATTTTCGGTCACAGGTGTGACGTTTTTTATTCCGCTTTCCTCCATTGCCTCTTTGACAGCAACGCTCAATAAATCCGTCTCGCCGTCGGCGTGACCGCCAAGCCACGCCCACGAATCATAAATATTGTGGTACGCCATAAGCACCTTGTCACGTGATTTATTAACAACCCATGCAGACGTTGTCATATGAGCAGTAACACTGTCCCTTGTGAAGACCTTATCGTTATTTTCAAGGCAGTCGAGAATCAAGGCTTTATCCTTTTCCTCCTGCTCATCATACGGCTTATATGCCTTTAACTCTTCAATTAATTTCATCGTATTTCCCATTACGTCTATTGCCTCTGTTAAATTACTCTGTCAAACTGGAATTTGTCTTTCAAATGTGGTTTTTTCGATTTCTGATGAATCTCCACTTGTGAGAGTATGAAAATCCTCACCTTGACATTCTCCTCAGTAGCCGCATCAGTCTGGGTCGATTAAACCTCTGCATAATTACAAAAATGCTATCGAATAAAAATGCCGCACAGGATGTGATGATAAAAACGCCCAGAGAACCAAACCAGATGGAAAACAAAATTGGGACAAAGCTAAA
>JAFLSA010000076.1 GCA_022511185.1 Eubacterium sp. | reverse complement strand
AATCGGAGGTAAACTGTAAAATGGCACGTATTTCAGGTGTTGACTTACCTAATGAAAAAAGAGTAGAAATCGGCCTTACCTATATTTACGGTATCGGTCTTACTACTTCTAAAAAGGTTCTTGCTGAAACAGGTATCAATCCGGATACCCGTTGCAGAGATTTAACAGAAGACGATGTTAAAAAGCTCAGTGATTATATTACTAATAATCTTACTGTTGAAGGTGACCTTCGCAGAGATACAGCTTTTGACATCAAGAGACTTATCGAAATTGGTTGCTATCGCGGTGTAAGACATAGAAAGGGTCTCCCAGTAAGAGGTCAGACCTCCAAGAACAATGCCCGCACTCGCAAGGGTCCTAAGAGGACTGTAGCAAATAAGAAGAAATAAGTAGGAGGAACAAAACAGTATGGCTACTAAAAAGACCACAGGCTCACGTAAGCGTCGTGAGAAGAAAAATATTGAGCGTGGTGCTGCCCATATTCAATCAACCTTCAACAACACAATCGTAACAATTACTGATATGAACGGCAACGCAGTTTCATGGGCATCAGCAGGTGAGATGGGCTTTCGCGGTTCAAGAAAGTCTACTCCTTTCGCTGCTGCAACTGCTGCTGAAACAGCTGCAAAAACAGCAATTGATTGTGGTATGAAGACAGTTGAAGTTTACGTTAAGGGCCCGGGCTCAGGACGTGAATCAGCTATCAGAGCTCTTCAGACAGCAGGTCTGGATGTAAGTCTTATTAAAGATGTTACTCCTATTCCGCACAATGGCTGTCGTCCACCAAAAAGACGTCGCGTATAGTATAAACTTGGAGGTTACTTGATATGGCAAGATATACAGGACCTGCTTGTAAGCTTTGTCGTCGTGAGGGCAAGAAACTTTTCCTCAAGGGTGACAGATGCTATACAAGCAAATGTGCAATTGACCGTCGTTCTTATGCACCCGGTCAGCACGGTCAGAACAGAAAAAAGACTTCAGAGTACGGTATGCAGCTTCGTGCAAAGCAGTCCGCACGCCGTTACTACGGTATTGCTGAGGGACAGTTCCACAAATATTTCCTTATGGCTGAGCGCAAGGCTGGCGTAACAGGTTCAAACCTTCTCCAGATTTGTGAGAGCCGCTTGGATAATTTTGTTTACACAGCAGGCTTTGCAAGCTCAAGAGCACAGGCTCGTCAGCTTGTTAACCATGCTCATTTCACTGTAAACGGTTCTAAGGTTGATATTCCATCATATCTCCTTAAAGCAGGCGACGTTGTTGCTGTTAAAGAAACAAGCAAATCTACAGATGAGTTCAAGACTCTCGTTGAGTCAAACGCATCACGCCCTGTTCCGCAGTGGGTTGACGTAAACAAGGATGCTATGGAAGCAAAGGTTGTTAAGCTCCCTGAGAGAGAAGAAATAGCAACTCCTGTTGAAGAGCATTTAATCGTTGAGTTCTACTCTAAGTAATAGCCCTTTGCTGCTGTTATTTAGCGAAAACAAAATACAACATTTTTTTAGGAGGCTTTTAGATGATCGAAATTGATAAGCCTAAAATCGAGATTGTAGACGTGTCTACTATCGGAAGTCGAAGCACAGGCAAGTTTATTGTTGAACCGCTTGAGAGAGGCTTTGGTACAACACTCGGTAACAGTATGAGAAGAGTTCTTCTTTCATCTCTTCCGGGTTATGCTATCACTTCCGTAAAGATTGATGGTGTTTTACACGAATTTTCAACTATCCCTCATGTAAAAGAGGACGTTACTGAGATTGTTCTTAATCTTAAAAACGTTATCCTTAAGATACATGACGAAAACCCAAAGACACTTTATATTGAGGTTTCCGGCGAGGGTGAAATTACCGCAGGTGACATCAAGCATGACGCTGATGTCGAAATTCTTAATCCGGACCTTCATATCGCTTATCTTGATGAAGGTGCAAATGTGGTTATGGAGCTCACTGCGAATAACGGCAGGGGATACGTTCCTTGTGACCGCAACAAGCAGTTAATGGATTTACCGATAGGTACAATCGCAATTGACTCCATTTATACACCTGTATTAAAGGTGAACTACACCGTTGAAAATACCCGTGTAGGTCAGCAGACCGACCTTGACAAGCTCATTCTCGACATTGAGACAGACGGTACAATTGCCGCTGATGAGGCAGCTTCACTTGCTGCAAAGATTCTCAATGACCATCTTATGCTCTTTGTTGATCTTTCTGAGGAAATCGGAAATCAGGACATTATGGTTGAAAAGGATGATGACGGTAAGGAAAAGGTTCTTGAAATGACTATTGAAGAGCTTGACCTTTCAGTTCGTTCCTTCAACTGTCTCAAGAGAGCAGGTATTAACACAGTAGAAGATTTAATCGGTAAATCAGAAGAAGATATGATGAAAGTCAGAAACCTTGGCCGTAAGTCACTTGACGAGGTTGTAGCTAAGCTCGCCTCACTCGGTTTCAGACTCAGTCAAGAAGAGGACTAAAGGAGGGAATTTCAATGCCAGGTAGCAGAAAACTGGGCCGCCCTACTGATCACAGAAAGGCTATGCTCAGAGGTATGGTTACTTATCTTTTAGAAAACGGCAAGATGGAAACTACCGTTACAAGAGCAAAGGAAGTTCGTGCAATGGCTGAGAAAATGATTACTCTCGGCAAAAACGATACACTCCATTCAAGAAGACAGGTTCTTGCTTATGTAACTAAGGAAGACGTGGTAAAGAAGCTTTTTGATGAGGTTGCTCCTAAGTACGCAGATAGAAACGGCGGTTATTGCCGTATTATCAAAACAGGCCCTCGTCGTGGTGACGCAGCTGAGATGTGCATCATCGAGCTTGTTTAAGATAGTATCAATATAACATTATTAAACACCCGAGTTTATCTCGGGTGTTTTTTTATCAACATAAGTATACTGTAATTTCATAGGATATCTCGAGAAAAAAGCAGCCGCTAATATGCGGCTGCTTGAAAAAGTATTGTTGTGCCAAACTTCAGATCAAATGGTGGCTATGATTATTTTTTTAGTAAGGCATTAAACTCCTTGATGGAATTATCATTGAAAGTCTTTGCATCGAATTTTTTAGATGTAGTGATTTCTCCTTTTTTGAAATCACACATACCTTTAAGCAGACCTTCTTTAGAATCTTCAACAAGATGACCATATCCCCGACTTAAAAATTCTGACGGGCCGGGAATGTTTGTACTAATAACCGTTTTATCTAAAATTAATGCCTCCATTATTGTCATCGGCAGACCTTCATAAAATGATGACAAAATAAATAAATCTGAATTAATCAATATAGGATAAGGATTTGAAAGCAGTTTTATTAAAATAACTTTATCACTTTCTAAATTATCAACCATATTTCGGATTTCTTTAAATGCAATTCCGTCTCCACCAACTATTATTAAATAAGAGTTTGGATTGTTTTTCTCATATTCAAGAAAAGCCTCAATCAAGCGTATTTGTCCTTTTTCAGGAGAATATCTGCCAATGTTTAGGAATTTTTCCTTTGTATTATCGTAAACTATTTCATTTAATTTTTCAAACGAAATGTTGCAATATGTATTATAATCAAACTTAAGGGGTAAAGCTGCTTTGCGTTTAATTTCTTCTATATTGTTAATATTATGAGCAATAACTACTTTGTCAGGGTCTAATTTGTCGGCAAATTCAAGAATTTCTTTTTTAGAGCTTTCTCGTATGCAAACGACATTATCATACTCTTCAATAGCTTTCTTATAAATTTTGGAATTAACATTTTGCTTGGTTTGCTCTTCCTTTTTCATATCATTATGGATATAAATGATTTTTTTTGCATCTTTCATATACTTTATTAAATGAATAATGTGCTGCTCATATCCACTGAAATGAATTGCATAGTCAAAATGAATATTTGGAAAGAGTCTTAGATATTCACCTTCATAAATGTTTTTGATTACATTTTTTATTATTGGGCCTTTAATGTTCCACCTGAAATAAAGGTACTGACATAATGATTCAAAATATGTGAAATTCTTTTGACCTTGAATAGGCATATAATCAATATTATGAAAATCATTAATTGTATATTTATTCTGCTCAACTTTACCTTTGTAAAAAGTTAAAATATAATTATAGTTTTCAACATCGACATTATTAATTAAGCCTTTAAGTGCAGTAGTGATGCCATTTTTAGCAATGTTACCGCCGAATATCATAATATTTGGATTGCTATTATGATACTTCTTACCATCAATAATTTCCATATTTTCAGATTTATTTGAGTTTATCAGAAGATCGGCAATCTCTTTAGCAGAATTTATGGAATCATATCTTGTATAAATATTTTTGAATTCATCATAATTTTTATAATTTTTTAAATCTAATAATTCATTAAGGAGTTCTTGTGAATTATCGACGAGTGAAAAAGGCAATTCTTCAAAATTCAAATACATACCTTTATCTTTAACATACTCGTTTTTGTCGTATCCGTAAAGAATAATCTTTTTTCCGGTGTTTGCAAAATCGAAGAAAACACTTGAATAATCAGTTATAAGACAATCTGCAATATTCAAAAACTCGTAGGTTTCGTAGTTGTTAGGAAAAGGTTTTATATTTTTAAATTCTGAATAATTTATCCGTGAGCTTGCTAAAGAATGTGTTTTAACATATAAAATCATATTCTTAGGCAGCTTATTTGATATTTCATATAGCGTATGCATCATATATACATATTGCTTATCGCTTTTTCTGTTATTCAGATTTCCGCGCCATGTAGGCATATATACGACAATTTGCTTATCCTGAATATCAAGTTCTTCCCTGATTCTATCCGCACTTTCTTTATCAAAAAATATGCTGTTTCTTGGATAACCTGAAATAACATACTGACCGGTATAAAATTTAGTAAGCATATAATCATCACGCATATGCTCAAAAGTGAATTTATTAGGATAAAGCAAATAATCAGCCGAAAGGAAATTTCTTTGTGTGTTTCCTATTTCGTGTGGAGCATCATGAATTTTTCTTCCTAAATTTTTCAATGGTGTTCCGTGCCATGTATTAAGATAAATTTGACCCTCTTTTTTATAATAATATGGGGCAAATGTTGAATTATTTACTAAATACTTTGCCTGTGCAAGAACTCTGCAATATTCTTTAGAATGAATCTTTAAAACAGTAACATTCTCAAAGCCCTTTTCTTTAAGAAAATCAACATTGCCATTGTAATTTTTCCATGTTGAAACGACATATGGCTTTATATGTGAGTATGCACTGTTAGTACATATTTCTTTTAAAATATAATAAGGATTTCCTGAAATAGTTGTTCCGTCATATGATTGAAAAATAATTGTGTTTTCTTCAATTGGTAATAAATCGTGGTACTTTTTATAAATAAACTTTGCCTTAAAGTAAACCGATTCTTTTGCCTTATTGATATTCTTTTTTAACGGCTTAAATTTATTTTGTATTTTATTCATTTTTACTCCTTATTTTTATTGTTGCAAATGTATTATTAAATTTATTATATCATAAAATAAGAAATTTGTAAATACACCCATTAATACTACAAAAATTAGTAATTAATATTATAATAGCTCTAAAAACACAATTATTTGTATCTTTATTTCGTGCCGAATATATTGTATAATAACAATTAGAGGTGAAATTTTATGGAGACTGCAGAAGAAAAAAGATATATTTCAAAAAAGGAAATGGGGAACTTTTTATTCGGCCTTTCAGGTCAGAATATGGTCTATTCGCTTATCGGCGCATCATTCTTTACATATTTTATGACCGATATTGCGATGTTCCCTGCAGCTATCGTGTCGGTGCTTTTAATTGTTATGAAGGTCTGGGACGGTGTGAACGACCCCATTGTCGGATCATTTATTGACCGCCATACCTTTAAAAATGGTGAAAAGCTCAGACCTTTTTTGAGATATACACCACTGCCCGTCGGCATATTCACAGTGCTGCTGTTTTTGGTTTTCTCCACTGCTGAGAATTTGCTGTGGCTCAGAGTTTCATATTTTGTAATCATTTATATATGTTGGGATTTGGTTTATACCGTGCAGGACGTTGCCGTGTGGGGAATTACTGCAATGGCATCGCCAAACTCAAATGAGCGTGACCGTTTTGTGCAGTGGTCAAGAACGATCGGCAGTGCCGTTTACGGCGTGCTGAGCACTGTTATTCCTATGGTGCTTGAAATGATTGCAAATGCAAAAGGCTTCAGTATGGCACTTGTGACGCTCGTTTTTGCAGTGATTTTCGGTCTCGGCGGTGCAATGATAAGCTATCGCTGTGCTAAGGTTCAGGAGCGTGTGCTCGTCAATAAAACGGAAAGACAGGCAACCATAGCAGAAAGCTTTTCGCTTTTATTCAAAAATAAAATGTTACTTCTTGTAACGCTTGCAAATCTTTTCGGTGCGCTCGGCTTCGGCGCAAGCCTTGTTACGTATTTCTTTAAATATGAAATACCCGGCGATTTTCTCGGTGACAGCGGTATTATGGGCATTATCGGCGCACTCGGTCTGACAACAATATACTTTGCCTTGACAACCGTGCCGAGCTTTATCGGTATGATACTTGCTGATAAGCTCAAAAAGTGGCTCGGCGGTTACGTCAACGTGCTTATTCTTATTCAAGTTGTAAATATAATTGTCCGTGTGATTGCATATTTCATCGGATATGAGGGCAAGAGCCTGTGGATTGCAATGCTTGTAATCGGTATCGGAAGCCTTCCGGCAGGCGCGTCATCAATTGCACAGACCTCAATTTTCTGCGACAGTATTGACTATATGGAGTGGAAAACGGGCAAGCGCACAGAGGGAATTACCTTCTCAATGCAGACGTCATTTACTAAGATTTCAAGCGGTATTACGTCGGGCCTTGCAACCTTGGCATTATCAATTCTCGGTTACAAGGCAATTGATAATGCAGAGGTTTATATAGGCACACAGACAGCTATGTTCGATAAATGGATGTGGCCGCTTGTTATCCTCACACCTGCTATTGCAAGCGTGCTTTATATCATTCCTCTTCTGTTTATCAGATATAATAAGGAAAAGAGAGCTATAGTTGAAAGCGACCTCAAGGCACGCAGACTCGGTGAAAAGGAATCAGGCCTTTCCCCATATGCATCAAAAAATGAGGGATAGTTTTAATATAAAATAACGAAAAAGCGGAAGTTGTATTTCAGAATTGAAAGTAACGCATTGTTAGCAGATAACGCATATGCCTTCCCCTTGAGGGGAAGGCTGGTATAGTTTTTTGTGTGGCAATTTTCAAAATTTTAGTTTTCATTTAATTAAACAGGAAAAAGGAGGGAAGTATGTTGTTTCCTTGGTCTGAGTTTCTTATCTATTGTTTTGTCTGCGCATATACGCCCGGTGCGAACAATTTGCTCTCAATGAGCTATGCTGCAAAGCTTGGATTTCGTCGTAGTGTGCGTTTTAATTTCGGTATCCTGACAGGTTTTGCGATTGTTATGGCGGTCTGCACCGTGTTCAGCGCAACGGTTTACACGCTTTTGCCTAAGATACAAATCGTTATTCAGATACTCGGAGCGGCATATATGCTGTACCTCGCTTGGAAGGTGTGGAAAAGCCCTGCAGATCTTAGTGTTGAAAACGAAAAAAGTGCAAGCTTTGTATCGGGTATGGTTTTGCAGTTTGCCAATCCTAAAATTTACATATACGCAATCACCGCAACCTCTCTGTATATTTTGCCGGTATATAATACCCCGATGGGATTAGTCATTTTTGCTGTGATATTATCTCTGATCGGCGCTTCGGGTTCATTTGTCTGGGCACTCTTTGGCGGCGCTTTCAGCAAATTTTTCACTAAGCATACAAAACTCGTTAATACCATTATGGCACTGATGCTGGTCTATTGTGCAGTATCTCTATTCTTATAAAACGTATTGTTGTCATTGAAAAGTGATTTAGTAATACATTGCCGAAAAAAGTATTAAAATAATTTTTTTAGCTGAAATAATACAATTATTGTTAAAATGCTTGACTTTTAGTTTATTTTTGTTTATAATCTTGCTCGGATATTAAAGAAGTATCAAATACCCCCGAAGCGGTCGGAGGGAGGGAATTGAATGAGCCAGGTTAAAGTTAAAGAAAACGAATCTCTTGACAGTGCACTCAGACGTTTTAAGCGTCAGACTTCACGTGACGGTATTATTCAGGAAGTTCGTAAGAGAGAGCATTATGAAAAGCCTTCAGTTGCTCGTAAGAAGAAGAGCGAGGCTGCTCGTAAAAGAAAGTATAAGTAATCGTACATATGGGAGTATCTTCTGATGCTCCCATATTTTTATTGACTGTAGGGTGAATTTAGACTATTATAATTAGGGCAAAGCAAATCAAATCCAAACCGCCTAAAAGTCTGATATTTTAGCGACCTTTGGCGTTTTCGATTTTGCTTTGCGCCAGCAAAGCTGCAATCTCAAGCCACCA
>JAFLSA010000075.1 GCA_022511185.1 Eubacterium sp. | reverse complement strand
TTTGTATTCATATGGACCCTATTGTTGTCAATGACAAGAAAGTCGAAAAATACAAGGCTATTACAAAGAAAATCATTAGCGAAATCGGTGCAGATTACAGCTTCCACGATTTCAGAATTGTTGACTCAGAAGCACATACAAATTTGATATTTGACCTAACAGTGCCATATGAAAGAAACAAAACGAGTGCTGAAATTTTAGTGGAATTAAGAAACAGATTTCACGAAAAAGATGAAAAAATTAATCTTATTGTGACAGTAGAACATTCGTATGTTTAGTTCGGGAGGATGGTATCTGACCGTTTAGTGATGATGTACTAATGAATAAAAGGTGAGGAAAATCCTCACCTTTTTATTCATCTATTCTGTATTCAACGGCGTTTTCGTTGCACCAGTCGGTGACTCTTTTCATCACATATTTTTCCTCAAATTCATCAAAGCCTTCGGAAATATCCTTATAAGCGTTGAAGTATTTCCAGAAGATTTCAACACAATCGTAAGATGAAAGAGTGTCAAACTTAGCCGACAATTTAGGATTATTAAAAGCTTTAATATATGCTCTGATAACCTCCTCATTACTGATTGTAAGGAAAGGAATAAAGCCGAGCTCTACTAACTTTGCATAATCCTCACAGGGAAGGTCGCTGTATTTATAAATTGAATAATCTGTGCGTGAAAACCAATATTCAGTCGTTGATCCCCACGCATAGCGCAAATTTTTCCGGGTTAAAACAAGTTGCATTTTTCTGCCTCTTAACTATTTGATTGAATTCATAAGACCGCCGTTTTTGATAATATTCTGAATAAACGGCGGGAAAGGCTGAGCCTGATACGTTTTGCCTGTTGTGCAGTTGGTGATTACACCGCTGTCAAAATCAACGTCAACCTCATCGCCCTCTTTAATATCCTTTGCCGCCTCGTCACATTCAAGAATTGCAAGACCGATATTGATGGCATTTCTGTAAAAAATACGTGCGAAAGTTGATGCGATAACACAGGATATACCTGATGCTTTAATGGCAATCGGAGCGTGCTCACGGGAAGAACCGCAGCCGAAATTCGCCTGGGCAACCATTATGTCACCCGGCTTTACCTTATTAACAAAATCTGCATCAATATCCTCCATACAATGTGACGCGAGCCACGCCTCATCACTCTTGTTAAGATAACGTGCAGGGATGATAACGTCTGTATCAACGTTGTCACCAAACTTATGAACTAAACCTTTTGCTTTCATAGTGTTCTCCTCCTTTACACGTTTTTCGGGTCAGCAATATAACCCTTGAGTGCAGATGCTGCGGCTACTGCAGGTGATGCAAGATAAATTTCTGATTTCGTATGTCCCATTCTGCCGACAAAATTACGGTTTGAGGTGGAAACAGCCTTTTCCCCTGCTGCAAGAATACCCATATGTCCGCCAAGACATGGGCCGCAGGTTGGAGTTGAAACAATTGCGCCAGCCTCAACAAAAATCTCCGCAAGGCCTTCTCTTATGCACTGAAGGTAAATTGCCTGAGTTGCAGGGATAACAATACAGCGTATACCTTTAGCAATCTTTTTATCTTTAAGGATAGATGCGGCAATACGCATATCCTCCATACGACCGTTTGTACAAGAGCCGATAACTACCTGATCAATTTCAATCTTGTCAAGCTCGTCAACCGTCTTTGTATTCTCAGGAAGATGCGGACAGGCAACTGTCGGCTTAAGAGTGCTCAAATCAATCTCAACAACGCTGTCATATTCAGCATCCTCGTCAGCCTCGTAAACCTTATACTCTCTGAGGCTTCTGCCGTTTACGTATTCAAGCGTAATATCATCAACAGGGAAAATTCCGTTTTTCGCGCCGCCCTCAATTGCCATATTAGCAATGCAGAGACGGTCATCCATTGAAAGCTCCTTTATGCCGTCGCCTGTAAATTCAAGCGACTTATAAAGTGCGCCGTCAACACCGATTTTACCGATAAGATGAAGAATAACGTCCTTACCGCTGATGAAAGGTGCTTTCTTTCCTGTAATGACAACCTTGATGGCAGACGGAACCTTAAACCAAGCCTTACCTGTTGCCATGCCTGCTGCCATATCGGTTGAACCTACACCTGTTGAAAATGCGCCGAGTGCACCGTATGTACAAGTATGTGAGTCTGCACCTATGATACAGTCACCGCAGGTAACGATGCCTTGTTCGGGAAGGAGTGCGTGCTCGATACCCATATTGCCGACATCGTAATAGTGGAGTATGTCGTTCTTTTTCGCAAACTCCCTGACCTGCTTGCAGTTTTCAGCAGACTGAATATCCTTGTTAGGAGTGAAATGATCCATAACAAGTGAAATTCTTGTTTTGTCAAAAACAGTATCTCTGCCGAATTTATTCATTTCATTAATGGCTACAGGAGATGTTACATCGTTTCCGAGTACCATATCCAGATTAGCCTCGATAAGCTGACCTGCTATGACCTTATCAAGTCCTGCGTGATCAGCAAGTATCTTTTGAGTCATTGTCATACCCATAATGTTCACCTGATTTCTATATTAAATATCGTCGGTAAATGAGCCTTCTCCTCTTTCAAGTGAGGTCACACCCGTACGGGCAAGCTCAACAATACCGAAATCCTTAACGAGTCCATCTACAAACGTATCAATCGTTTCACCCTTACCTGTAAGCTCAAGAGTCATAGTTGTCATTGACACGTCAAGCACACGTGCGCCGTAACGCATATTAAAGGCAAGAAGTGCATTTTTCTGCACAACGCCTGCCGCCTTAACCTTAACGAGCAGAAGTTCTGATGATACAGACTTATCTTCAGTAAGCTCTGCAACCTTTTTTACAATTTCAAGCTTGAGAAGCTGAGCCTTAATCTGCCTGAAATTTTCAGGCTCTGCATACGTTTCAATAGTCATTCTTGAAAATGCTGAGTCCTCGGTTTCGCTAACAGTCAAGGAAGAAATATTGTAATTTCTTCTTGAAAACAAAGATGCAACTCTTTGAAGAACACCGCTTTCATTATCAACCAAAACGGATAATACAAGCTTTTCCTTAGCCATAATTACATCTCCTCCTTAATATCTGCAACTGAACCTCCGGGAGGTATCATAGGAAGTACGTTTGAATCAGGTGAAATCCTGCAATCAACCAGAACAGGCCCCTGAACACTGAGCGCCTCATCAATAACGGCATCAATCTCGTCATTGTTATTTATACGAAGTCCTTTAACACCGAAAGCCTCGGCAACCTTAACAAAATCTGTTGCACGGTGAGGGTCTGTATCAGAAAAACGGTTACCGTAAAAAATCTTCTGCCACTGTCTTACCATACCTAAAACAGTGTTATTCATAATGAACATAACTACAGGAACGTTATACGATGCCATTGTTGCAAGCTCACTGAGATTCATATGAAAACCACCGTCACCTGCAAACATTATGACTCTGCTCTGCGGACGACCGAAGGCAGCACCCATAGCAGCACCCATTGAGTAACCCATTGTACCAAGACCACCTGAAGTAAGAAGTGTGCGAGGCATCTTATATTTGTAAAACTGAGCTGCCCAAAGCTGATGCTGACCAACGTCTGTTACAACGATTGTGTCGTCTGCTGTCTTGCTATCAACAGCCTCAATAACAGCCTGAGGATTAACAAAATCCCCAATCTGAAGCTGATTAAACGGACGTCTGTAGGCGTTGATTTCATTCTTCCAATCAGTGTGGTCAAGCTGTTCAACTGACTCTGTGAGGATAGTAAGAACTTCCTTTAAATCACCTCTTAAGTGATACTTTGAAAAGATATTCTTATCCATTTCTGCTGAATCAATATCAATATGTAAAATTTCTGCATTAGGAGCAAACTTAGCTCTGTTGCCGGCAACACGGTCAGAAAATCTTGCGCCGCAGGTAATGAGGACGTCACAATCGTGCGCGGATTTGTTTGCTTCATATCTGCCGTGCATACCGATAAGTCCGACGTGAAGCTCGTGTCCGTTAGGGAATGCACCAAGACCCATAAGACTTGAAACTACAGGCGCATCAATCTTTTCTGCAAAAGCAGTGAGCACCTCACTTGCATTTGAAAGTATTGCACCGCCACCTACGTAAATGAGCGGCTTTTTGGAATTCTTAATAAGCTCTATTGCACGGTTAAGGCAGCTTTCCTTCGGCTTCTTGTAAGGCTCTGCCTCCTGCTTTGCTTCAGGCTCATACTCACACATAGAAGCAGTGAAATCCTTTGGTATATCAACAAGAACAGGTCCTTTTCTTCCGCTTTGCGCAATCTTGAATGCCTTGCGGATTGTAGAGGCAAGCTCCTCCACACTCTTAACCTGAAAGTTATGCTTTGTTATCGGCATTGTTACACCGCAGATATCAATCTCCTGAAATGAATCTCTGCCGAGACCGTCGGTAGCATAATTGCAAGTGATTGCGACAACCGGGATAGAGTCCATATATGCAGTAGCAATGCCTGTTACAAGGTTCGTTGAGCCCGGGCCTGACGTTGCAAAGCAAACACCGACCTTGCCTGTTGCACGTGCATAGCCGTCTGCTGCATGTGCCGCACCCTGCTCGTGAGCCGTAAGAATATGGTTAAATGTGTCGCCGTATTTGTAAAGCTCGTCAAATATATTTAAAATTGTTCCGCCGGGATAGCCGAAAATCGTATCAACGCCCTGTTCCTTAAGAACCTCAAGAACAATCTGTGAACCGTTTAATTTCATAAAATCCTCTCCATAAAACTAATGCACAAAAATTTATTATCTATTTTATTATTTTTATTAAACAATGTCAAGGATTAGATTTTGTTCTTGTAAATTTTCGTTAAGTGTTATATACTAATTTTACAAAAATATGGAACGAGCGATGAACTATGCGTAAATCAAAATCATTTTTCTCACTGTTTTTAGTGGTTGCAATTTTATTGTTAAGCGGTTGCTCTGATATTCAGTCAATTATTTCTAAAGACAACGGCGATTTTTATGAAATTACCGCTTTGTCAAAAAAAGCAAATAATTATTCTGCAATTGATATAATGGGTGACAATATTCTGTTTTTATCATCTATGTATGAAAAGCCGTTTGACCTGACTCTTTATGATGCGAATAATGACAGAATTATTGCTCAGACAAGTTTGGCTGACTGCCCTCTTGAGTATATCAGCAGTGCAAAATTTAACGGTAAAAATGAAATCATCGTTTTTGATGAATCTGCTGAAAAATGTGTTTCATATGATTTGAACTTGAATAAAACGGGTCAGGCAGATTACACTGCTGAAAACAGCTTTGACTTTTCTGAAAAGTCTGATTTAATCACCGACCGTTTTGCTTATAATGACACGTACGCCTATTCAGTTGAGGGAGATTACTTCTACTTCGTGTCCTGTGATAATGTTGATGAGGTCTATGTTTTTAATAACTACAACAGAGATATTCTCAGTGTGCAGGATAAAAAGCTCCTTCTGAGCGAATCGGAGTATTCCGAGGAAAGCAGAACGACTACTCTCACCGTTTCTGTAGAAGATTATGAAAACGCTTTATGTATCAACGAGATTACATTGGACACTTATTTTATAAAAGGGACTTTTTCAGACATAACTGTCAGCGCACTCAGCGATAAATATGCCTGCTTTGTAAAGCGTATAGGCAACGACGCCACAGGCGGACAAAGATTTATCCCTTATCTTTGGAAATATAACGAAAATTCCGTCAATGAGAAGTTAGACATCAAAAAGATGACGAAGGATGATTTCAATAATGAAAACACTCAGCTCATTGATGAAATCAACAGTAAATACGGTATAGGCGTAAAGGTAAACGAAAGAGCAGAGTTCACAAACTATGATGAGGATTACGATGCTACTCCACTTGAAGTAAACTACGTTTTATCTTCACTCATTGACTCTCTTGCCTTATTCCCTGATAATTTCATAAAAGAGATATATGACCGTGAATATGTTAAAGGTCTGAATATTTATATCGTGCGAAGCATTGACGGCGCCGGAGCGTATGCAAACGATTTTATTGAAACGCTTGAAATTGTATTCAGTACAAGCAGTTTTAACAATAGCATAGTCTTCCATGAATTTATGCATTTGATTGATAATAAGATTGAGGATTATTACGCAGAGCAGGATATGAATTTTTATGATATGTGGTGTGAGCTTAATCCCAAAGACTTTGAGTATTACAGCGAAATTGATTTTGAGTTTGACGAGGAGTATTTCATAAGCGAATATGCTATGACAAACTATGCAGAGGATATGGCTGATACCTTCCAGTCAATGTATAACGCATATGACACAGGCTACGCAAAAGACATTACCGAAAACGGTCACGTGAAAAAGAAGGCTGACTTAATCTGCGAGGCTATACGCAAAGCCTTTCCTTCTATGGAAAACGCACAGGAGCCTTGCTGGGAGAAGTACGCAAATATAGAAAAATAAACATTGCCGTAAGGCAGAATGGAGAATTATATGAAACTTGGTATTGTAGGTTTGCCGAACGTTGGCAAAAGCACACTTTTTAACGCTATCACAAATGCAGGGGCACAGAGTGCTAACTACCCTTTCTGCACGATTGAGCCAAACGTTGGTATGGTAAGTGTTCCTGACGAACGTCTTGACAAGTTAGCCGAGATGTACCAGCCTGACAAGTTCACACCTGCTACGATTGAATTCGTTGACATTGCAGGTCTTGTAAAGGGTGCATCACAGGGTGAAGGCTTAGGCAACAAATTCCTTTCTCACATAAGAGAGGTTGATGCGATAATCCACGTTGTACGCTGTTTTGATAACGACGACATCACTCACGTTGACGGCAGTATTGACCCTGAAAGAGATATTGAGACAATCAATCTTGAGCTTATCCTTTCAGACCTTGACATTCTTGCAAGGAGAATTGACTCACGCAAAAAGGCTATGAAGGGTGACAAAACGCTTGCAGGCGAGGTTGCTTTTCTTGAAAGACTGCAAAGTGAAATGGAGCAGGGAAAAACTGCAAGAAGCATTGAAATATCCGAAGACGAGCAGGAATATTTAAAAGAGGTTTCCCTCTTGACAATCAAGCCTGTTATATACGCCTGCAATATGGGTGAGGATGATTTTTCAAACGGTATTGAAAATAACAAATATTTCAAAAAGGTTGAGGAAATTTCCAAGGCTGAAGGTGCTGAAACGCTCCCTATCTGTGCTGAAATGGAAGCGGAGATTGCCCAGCTTGATGATGATGAAAAGGAGCTTTTCCTTGCCGATATGGGACTTGAAAAAAGCGGACTTGACAGACTTATCAGGAAGAGCTATGCACTGCTCGGTCTGATTTCTTATCTCACAGCCGGCAAGCCTGAGGTAAGGGCATGGACAATCAAGAAAGGCACGAAGGCTCCGCAGGCGGCAGGTAAAATTCACACTGATTTTGAAAGAGGATTTATCAGAGCAGAGGTCGTTTCCTTTGACGATCTGGTTGAATGCGGTAATATGACCGTTGCTAAGGAAAAGGGACTCGTTCGCTCCGAGGGTAAAGAATACGTGATGAAGGACGGAGATATTGTTCTCTTCCGTTTCAACGTTTGATTTTAATAAATATAGACAAAACAAAACAAATCCGATTTCTCCTGTGAAGTCGGATTTAATTGTTTTTCGTCGAATTGTCAAATAATTTTAGTATATTGTTAAATATTTTTGTTGACTTATAAACATTTTGTTGATATTATAGTAGTAAGGTGGGAGAGAATTATGTCAAAGTTTAAAATAAAAACAGATGACGAAATTCTTTCAAATGCGCAATCCGGCGACAATGCTCAAATGGATATTGCAATAAAAAAATACAGACAGTTTGTTGAGCTTATCGCGCTTAAGTACAGCGACTCCCCTCTCGAGTATGAGGATATTATACAGGAGGGTATGATTGGCCTTTTAGCGGCTATCAAGTCATACGACAGCTCAAAGGGCGCAGCGTTTACAACTTACGCAAAAATCTGTATTGAAAATTCAATCCAGACAGCACTCAGAAAGTTCACGAGGCAAAAGGATATCCCCTTACAGAATGTCATCGAATATTTAGAGGAGGAAATACCGGCGCAAAACGGATCAGACAGTGCTGAGGATATTGTCATCGCTCAAGAAAGCGTTTCGCTGTTGACTAAGGTTCTTCGGGAAAATCTCTCGGAATTTGAAAACGAGGTCTTAAGACTGCACATCATCGGTTGCAGTTACAATGAAATTGCCAAAAGATTATGCAAAACACCTAAAGCAATTGATAATGCTTTACAACGTGTAAGGAAGAAATTAATTGGTATTTCTTTGTAACACAACAAAAATTTGAGAGGTGAAAATTATGTTTGAAGACAAAACATTAATCTGTAAGGATTGTGGAAACGAGTTTGTTTTCACAGCAGGCGAGCAGGAATTCTATGCAGAAAAGGGCTTTGTTAATGAGCCTCAGAGATGCAAGGAATGCCGTGATAAGAGAAAGGCTGCCTCAAGGGCACCACGTGAATATCACGACGCAGTATGTGCTACCTGCGGAAGCGAGTGCAAGGTTCCGTTTGTTCCAAACGGAGAGCGTCCTGTTTACTGCAGCGAATGCTTTGCTAAAATGAAGGAAGAAGGATAAATTCAAATCCAAAAGGCTCTTTAAAAAAGAGCCTTTATTTTTTTTATTTTTTTCTTGACATATTCACTTTGCTGTGTTAATATTATTTAGCAATAAACGCAGAGGTATCGAAGTGGTCATAACGAGGCGGTCTTGAAAACCGTTTGTCCGAAAGG
>JAFLSA010000074.1 GCA_022511185.1 Eubacterium sp. | reverse complement strand
AATATTCGGGTAAGTATGGAGCAAATAAATTATAAAATAGATGTATTTGAAGGGCCGATGGATCTTCTCTTACATCTTATATCAAAGCATAAACTGAATATTAACGATATTCCTATCGTCGAGCTTGTTAATCAGTATGTCGATTACGTTAGACAGATGCAGGAGCAGGATTTTGACGTTGCCGGCGAATTTCTTGAAATGGCGGCAAGGCTTATTTATATCAAAACCGTGTCACTTCTGCCAAAGCATGAAGAAGCTGAAATACTGAAAAAAGAGCTCACAGGCGAGCTTATAGAATACCGTGACTGCAAGCTGATGGCAAAAAAGCTCTCTGAGCAGACAGACGGCTTTAACCGCTTTGTCCGTCCTGCACAGGAGGGATACGTCAATTATGACTACGAGCGCTTTCACGAAGGTGAGGAGCTTTTAAATGCGTACATAAGTGCAGCAGGCAGAGGAAGACGCAGGCTTCCGCCGCCGCTCGATTCCTTCAAGGTTATTGTCGCAAAGAAATTTGTGTCCGTCGCAACAAAGGTAAGCACGGTTATGCGTAAGCTGTGGAGCGGTAAGAAGGTCAAGTTCTTATCTCTCTTTAAAGATGCGCAGACAAAGAGCGATATGGTGGCAACCTTCCTTGCAGTGCTCGAGCTTGCAAAAACAAAGAAGATTACAATTGAGGGTGAAATGGAAAACCCTTCAGTTCAGATAGTAAATGAGGTAAATGATATTGAGCAGTAATAATGTTTTAGCATCTCTTGAAGCTATGCTTTTTGCGGCAGGCGACCCTGTTGAGCCTGCAAAGCTTGCAGAGGTTCTGGATATTGATGTTGAAAATGTCATAAAAATGCTTGGTCATCTTGAGGCTTCGTATGACGAAAATGACGGGGGACTAAGGCTTATCCGTGTTGACGGTAAGTATCAGCTTTGTACCCGTGAGGAGTACAGCGATGACGTAAGAGCGCTTCTTGAAATTAAAAAGAATACTCCTCTAAGTCAGGCAGCCTTTGAGGTGCTTGCAATAGTGGCTTATAACAAGACGGTCACACGCTCATTTATCGAGCAGATTCGCGGCGTCGATTGCAGCGGCCCTGTGTCAAACCTGATTCAAAAGGGTCTTATTGAGGAAAAGGGCAGGCTTGATTTGCCCGGCAGACCGCTTGTTTACGGCACGACTGACAGGTTTTTACGCTGTTTTTCACTAAACAGTCTTGATGATTTGCCCGACTTGCCTGAAAATACAGAGGATAAGGACGATTCTCAGACCTCCTTGTTTGAGGAAAATTCCTCAAAGGATTCTTTACTGGGTGAAGCGGAGAACGGGAAAAAACAGGAGGACGGTGAATAATGATCGTATTTTTAATTGTTGTCGCTGTTCTTGTAGCTTTATTTGCCGTGATTTTTTCTCTCTCTGCAACCTTTACAATTGTCTACGATAAGGGCTGGAGCACGAAGATAAAGGTTCTTTTTATTGAAAAGGATATTTCCCTTACCAGCCTTCTTACGCTTATTCTTTTTCCTGAAAAGAAGGCACAGGATATGGCAGAAGAAGCGGAAGATAAAGCTAAGAATAAGAAGAAAAATAAAGATAAGGTGAAGGATTCGGCAGAGTCTATTGTTGATGTGACGAAGACGGAATCTGAATCGGATAAATCTGCCGAAGATACTTCGCCTGACAAAAATGCAGATAATAAGCCTGCACAAAAATCAAAACCTAATCCTATAAAGAAAATGTGGGATGAGGATGGTATTGTCGGTATACTTTCCTTTGTGTCAAATTTGCTTGAAACTGCAAATTCTGCTGTATTAACTTTAATTAGGGGTTTACATATTTACTCACTTTATGTTATGATACTTGTAGGCGGTTCGGATGCAGCTGTGATCGCACAGTCGTACGGAACGCTTTGCAGTTATTATTATCCTGTTAAAGGCTTGATACTTAACGGTATGAAGGTTGATAATTACGATGATTATATTCAGCCTGATTTTATCGCAGAAAGTACTGAAGCCCAATTCCAGTTCATCGGCAGTATCAGCGTTGGCTTGCTTCTCAGGGTGGTACTCAAAGCAGGATTTATATTCTTAAAGAATTTAATTAAAAATAAAAAAGGGGACTGATATTATGAAAGAAACTCCGGTAAACAAAATAATGGAAAACACACTTGAAAAAATGCGTGAAATGGTTGACGTGTCAACAATTATCGGTGAGCCTATGACAACAGGCGGTGTAACCTTAATTCCTGTTTCTAAGGTGTCATACGGCTTTACATCAGGTGGTACAGACCTTCCTTCAAAGTCAAACGCTGAGCTTTTCGGCGGTGGCGGCGGTGGTGGTATCACCATCACACCTGTTGCATTTATCGTTATTGAAAACGGCAAGACAAGACTTATGCAGATTAACAATTATACTTCATCTGCTGACCGTGCTATTTCAATGATTCCTGAGCTTGTTGACAGGGTTACAGAACTTCTCAAAGCAGACAAAAAGGATGCACCTGCTGAGGAGACAGCAAGCGAATAATATTTTTAATTATTCTGATTAATCACCTGCATATATATTATGTGGGTGATTATTTTGTTGAAAAGACTTACTTTTTTATTAGCGCTTTTGTTTATATTTCCTATGACGGCATACGGCGCTGATAATTCTGCAAGATGTGCAATTGTAATGGACGCCGATACAGGTATAATTCTGTACGAAAAAAACGCATACGAGGAAAGGTCAATAGCATCTACTACAAAGATAATGACAGCACTTCTGGCTATTGAAAGCGACCGCCTTAACGAAACCGTTAAAATAACGAATGAAATGCTGCAAACAGAAGGCTCGTCACTTGGGCTCAGAGAGGGTGATACCTTAACGCTCAGCGACCTTGTTACAGGTATGATGCTCACTTCAGGTAATGATTCTGCAAACGCAGTCGCTTTCTTTATATCGGGCGGACTTAATGAATTTTCTGCGCTGATGAATAAGCGTGCAGCAGAAATCGGAATGAACAATAGTTACTTCGTGACGCCGTCAGGTCTTGACGAGGGCGGTCATCATTCCACTGCATATGATATGGCGCTTCTCACAGCCACGGCAGTGCAGAATAAAACCTTTTGTGAAATTGTTTCAAAGCAGAGCGCAGAAATAATTATTGGCAAAAAGAAAATGACGGTGTATAATCACAACAAGCTTCTTGCGAGAGATAAAAATTTCTTCGGCGTTAAAACAGGTTATACTAAGAAAGCAGGCAGATGTCTTGTCAGTGCAAAGAATTATAATGATAGCAAGCTCATATGTGTTACGCTTTCTGCTCCTGATGACTGGAACGACCATATAAATCTCCTTAAAGAGTGCGAAAAAAAGTATAATAAATATGACGTATCGGGTAATATAGAAATAAATGTTGTCGGCGCTGATGTCCAAACAGTAAAGGCGACGTACCAAAAAGATCTATACGTTTTATCCGATCTTAAACTTGAAATATATCACTGCCCATTCGTCTATGCCCCTATAAAAAAAGGTGAGAGGCTTGGCTGGGTGTATGTGTATTATAATGAAAAACTTATAGAAAGACTGCCGATTAAGGCAGACGAGGATGTTAAATATTATGCCGAACAAGAACGAAGTACGCTTACAGAAGTTTATGGCTGAATGCGGTGTTGCATCACGCCGTAAAAGTGAAGAGCTTATTGAAATGGGCAAGGTTAAAGTTAACGGCCATATTGCCCATATCGGTGACAAAATCAATCCTAAAAAGGATATAGTCACTGTGCGTGGCAAGAAAATAAATAAGAATGACAAAATGCATTACATTATGCTCAATAAGCCGAGAGGCTACGTGACCACGGTTTCAGATGAGCTTGGAAGAAAAACTGTTATGGACCTTATTGACGTAAATGCAAGAGTTTACCCTGTGGGCAGGCTTGATAAGGATTCTGAGGGATTGTTAATTCTCACAAATGACGGCTCATTTGCAAACGCACTCACTCACCCTAAGCATAATTATGCAAAGGTTTACCGAGTAACAGTGCGCCCTGCCGTTAATGATGAAATGCTTGAAAAGCTGAGAAACGGCATTGAGATTGACGGCAGAAAAACTGCACCCTGTGATGTTAATATTATAACTGAGGAAGAGGGCAGAGTAGTCCTCGAGTTTATTCTTCGTGAGGGCAGGAACAGACAAATCAGAAAAATGTGCGAGGCTGTTGACTTAGAGGTTGCAAGGCTCAAGCGTATTTCAATAGGACCAATCAAGCTTGGTATGCTCGCTACAGGTAAATCAAGAGAGCTTACTGAAAATGAAGTAAAAAAATTACTCCGCTCCTCAAATCCTTCCGAAAAGGAAGAATAATAAAAATAAGTAAGAATAATATTTAAAAATATATATTTTAATATTGATATTAGCCCAACAAAGTGCTAAAATGTAAAATAGGAAAATTTGGAATATTTTAAATTTTTCGTTTGTTTTTACAAGTTTTAGGAGGATAATAAAGTGAGTGAATTAAAGGATTCTAAGGCACTTGCAAGACTTGAAGCGCTTTTTGACGACGGCTCCTTTACCCAGATTGATGCGTATGCTAAATCTGCAAGCGGTGAGGTTGAGGTTGTCGCAGGCTTCGGTACAGTTAATGGCTGTGCCGTCTACGCTTTTTCACAGGATATTACTGTTGATGACGGCGCTGTAAGTGTTGCTCAGTGCGCAAAGATAAAAAAGATTTATGACTTAGCGGCAAAGACAGGCTGCCCTGTTGTATCGATATTTGACTCTAACGGTGTTAAGCTGGGGGAAGGCTTTGAGGTTCTCAGTGCCTATGGCGAACTTGTTAAGGCATCAACGTCACTCAGCGGCGTTTGCCCGCAGATTGCCGTTGTTGCAGGTGCTTGCCTCGGTACATCAGCTCTTATTGCAAATATGGCAGACGTTGTCGTTGCAGTTAAGGACGCTGATTTTTACGTTTCTTCACCGAGTGATGTTACCGCTGAACAGTCTTACAAAGAGGGAACTGTTGACGTTCTTTGTGATGATTTTGACGGAGCAGTTGAGACAGTTAAAAATTTAATTTCTCTTCTTCCGTCAAACAATATTTCACCTGCACCGATATTTGATTTTTCTGCTCCACAGACTGCTGTGGCTGAAGACGCAGATGCCCTTTCACTTATCGTATCTATTGCGGACGATACATCAGTAGTTGAAATCAAAGGCGGATATGCATCATCAAACTGCAAGACGGCCCTTGCAACCGTTATGGGCTCGACTGTAGGCTTTGTCGCTTTTGAGGGTAAGGCTCTTTGTCCTGCCTGCTCATATAAGGCTGAGGCAATGATTAAGCTTTGTGATGCTTATTCAATCCCTGTTGTTACTATTGTAAACACAGACGGAATAACAGATAAAAAAGAAAATCAGACGTTAGTTGCACTTACAAAGCTCACTTCTGCTTACGCTACTGCAACTTGTCCTAAGATTTCTGTTATAACTAAAAATGCAATCGGCTGTGCGTACATTATCCTTGCAGGCAAGGGCGCAAATGCAGACTTGACTATCGCATGGGACAGTGCAGTTGTTTCACCGCTCAGTGCTGATTCAGCAGTTGCATTCCTGTTTAACGACAGGCTTGCAAACGGCGAGGACAGAACAGCACTTGAGGCTGAATATAAGGAAACTATCGCATCTCCGTTCACGGCTGCTGCCTGTGGTGCGATTGACGATATATGCTCTCCTGCCGAAACGAGAGATAAGGTTATTGCGGCGCTTGATATACTCTCAGGCAAGAGGGAAACTACTTTACCAAGAAAGCATTCTGTAAAATAATGGAGGATTAAGAATATGAAAAACTATACAATTACCGTAAACGGTACGCCATATAACGTAACTGTTGAGGAAGGCACTTCATCTGCACCTGCTCAGTCTGCACCTGCTCCTGTAGCAGCTGCGCCTGCACCTGCACCAAAGGCTGCTCCGGCAGCTCCTTCATCACAGGGTAGTGTTAAAGTTGAGGCACCTATGCCGGGTACAATCCTTGATATCAAGGTATCAGTCGGCGCTTCTGTTACCAACGGACAGGTTCTCTGTGTGCTTGAGGCAATGAAGATGGAAAACGATATCGTCTCCCCTCAGGACGGCACAATTGCATCAATCAACGTTAATAAGGGTGACAGCGTTGAGGCAGGTCAGCTTATCATCACATTAAGCTAAGAGGTGGCGCATAATGGCAAAAATCGGTATTACTGAAACAGTCCTGCGAGATGCTCACCAGTCCCTGATTGCAACTCGTATGACGACTGAAGAATTTTCTGAAATTCTTGAAAAGATGGATAAAATCGGCTACCATTCACTTGAATGCTGGGGCGGTGCAACGTTCGATTCCTGCCTTAGATTCTTGAATGAAGACCCGTGGGACAGATTAAGACTTATCCGTGAGAAGTGTCCTAACACAAAATTACAGATGCTTTTCCGCGGTCAGAATATGCTCGGCTACCGCCACTATTCTGATGAAGTTGTTGATTACTTTGTTAAGAAAAGTATTGATAACGGCATTGATATTTTAAGAATTTTCGATGCGCTCAATGATGTGCGCAATCTCCAGACAGCTATTAACGCTGCTAAGAAATATGGCGGTCACGTTCAGGCGGCTAT
The DNA here is from genome assembly GCA_022511185.1 of Eubacterium sp. Lineage (GTDB taxonomy): Bacteria > Bacillota > Clostridia > Oscillospirales > Acutalibacteraceae > Eubacterium_R. The sequence continues at coordinate 2,142 of JAFLSA010000074.1, read as the reverse complement.
CTCTTACACAACAGGCCCTGTGTTTGACATCGAGTATTATTGCAATTACGCAAAACAGCTTGAGGACGCAGGCGCAGATTCAATCTGCATTAAGGATATGGCAGGCCTCTTGACACCATACGGCACGTATGACCTTGTTAAAGCACTTAAAGAAACTGTAAAGGTTCCTATTCAGCTTCACTCTCACTACACCTCAGGCCTTGCATCAATGGTACAGCTCAAGGGTGTTGAGGCAGGTGTAGACGTTATTGATACTGCTATCAGTCCTCTTGCAATGGGCACGTCACACCCTGCAACAGAGTCAATGGTTGCAGCATTTCAGGGCACTCCTTATGACACGGGACTTGATATCAAAGCTCTTTCTGAAATTCGTGATTATTTCACACCGCTTCGTGAAAAGTATCTTGAGTCAGGACTTCTTGATCCTAAGATGCTCGGAGTAGATGCTAATACACTTCTTTATCAGGTACCGGGCGGTATGCTTTCAAACCTTGTTTCTCAGCTTAAGCAGGCAGGCAAGGCAGATAAGCTTGAGGAGGTTCTCAATGAAGTTCCGCGAGTTCGTCAGGATTCAGGTTATCCGCCGCTTGTTACTCCCACCTCACAGATTGTCGGTACACAGGCTGTGTTCAACGTAATTCTCGGTGAGAGATATAAGATGGTAACTAAGGAATTCAAGGATATGGTTGCAGGCAAGTATGGTAAGACACCTTGCGAAATTGACCCTGAATTCAGAAAGAAAATCGTTGGCGACGATGATATTATTGATTGCCGTCCTGCTGATTTGATTACCGATACAATTGAATCCTTCAAGGATGAAATCAAGGAATTTTACGAGCAGGATGAGGACGTCCTTTCATATGCTCAGTTCGGTCAGGTTGCAGTTAAGTTCTTTGAAAAAAGACGTGATGCAAAATATGGTCTTGACGGCAAACACGATAATATTGAAACAAAGGTGCACCCCGTATAATTCATTTATTTAGCACCTTGTAATAAATGAAAGGCGAATACGACTATGGCAAATAAGCTCAAGAATAAAGCATTTACTTTTCTTTATAAGGTCGACCAAAGAATATTCAGATTTCACGATTATATTATTGATAAAAAAATTTGCCACAGAAGTATAAGTGAGTATATTCCAAGTGTTTTTCGTGATGACGAAAAGGGGATAGGCTCAACAGGTTCAGAGTCAACGCATTATCTTATTATTAAAGAAATTTTTTCTCACGTTAAGCTAACTGAAAACGACAGCTTCATTGATATCGGCTGCGGTATGGGCAGAGTGCTTGCATATCTATTGAATGAAAAAGTACGCTGTAAAATCAGCGGCGTGGAAATTAATGAAAAGTCCGGCAGGGTTGCTTTGGAATGGGCAGAAAATTACGATAACGTAAACGTTATTCTCGGTGATGCGTTCGAGCTTGATTACAATGATTATAACGTGTTCTTTTTGGGCAGACCGTTTTTGCCGCAAACCTTTAAGGAATTCATTGAACAGTTTGAGCAAAAGCTCACTCATCCGATAACCTTTATATACTGGGTTGATCAGCAAAGCGGAGAACTCTTGGATGGTCGCAAGGGCTGGGATAAGCAGTATCAAAAGAAAATTTTAAAGGTTAGCGGACTGCGTGTCGCATTTGTTGAACAAGGCTATTCAGTCTGGACATATACTCCTGATAATAATTAATAACAATAAAAAAGTGTTACAGAATTTTTCTGTAACACTTTTTTTGTTAATCCACCCAGCCGCCTTGAACCGAGAATAACCTGCAACTCAAGCAGGTGGGTTTTACTCCGATCACTTTGTGCTCCCAACGTCCTGATAAACAGGGAGGTCTGCATTCCTGTTTCACGGAAGATAAATCCCTAAAAAAACGTGTTCGGGTTACTAAGGCCCAAGGTTGTCGAGAAGGGCAGACATATAAATAAATTTATGCCTGTTTATATTATTTACTGCTCAGGCTCGAAGTATTCGACGTCATATTTTTCCTCAACCTTTGCCATAAGGATATCGGAAATCTGCTCGAATTCCATTTCATCCTCAATCTCAACAAGATATTCCTCGTCGCCGTCACTTTCAACCTTTAAGATGATTACCTCATAGTCACCCTCAACGATCTCTTCATCAGTCTCATAATAACG
>JAFLSA010000073.1 GCA_022511185.1 Eubacterium sp. | reverse complement strand
TTAACCCCATCGACGCCGGCGAAAACTGCCGCCGCGATATCTGCCTTGCCCTTGAGAATATGGGTTACGAAATCGAGGCTTCCCACCATGAGGTTGCGGAATCTCAGCACGAGATCGATTTCAGATTCGGCGACGTTATGACTACTGCCGACAGAGTTATGACCTTCAAGCACGTTGTTAAGACCTATGCCACCAAGCACGGCCTTCACGCAACATTTATGCCAAAGCCTGTATTTGGTATAAACGGCTCAGGTATGCACACTAATATGAGCCTTTACAATCTTGCTGACGGCTCCAACGCCTTCGATGATCCATCCGATGAGCTTGGTCTTTCCAAGACTGCATATGCTTTCATTGCCGGTATTATGAAACACGTCAAAGGTATTGCAGCTTTCTCAAACCCTACAGTCAACTCATATAAGAGACTTGTTCCGGGATACGAAGCTCCTTGCTACATCGCTTGGTCTGCTTCAAACAGATCATCTCTTGTTCGTATTCCTGCAGCAAGAGGAAAAGGAACACGTGTTGAACTTCGTTGCCCTGATCCTACATGCAATCCATATCTTGAAATGGCACTTTGCCTTGCAGCAGGTCTTGACGGTATAAAGAATGGTTTGGAGCCTGATCCTGCAGTTGATTATAATGTATTTGACCTTACTGCTGCTGAGCTTAGGGAAGCAGGTATCGACTGTCTTCCGGGTAGTCTTATCGAGGCAGTTTATGCTGCCGAGGCTGATCCATTCATCAGAGAAACAGTAGGCGACCATGTTTTCGATGCGTACATTGAAGGTAAGAAAAATGAGTGGGATGAATACCGCACTCAGGTTTCACAGTGGGAGATTAACAGATATCTTAAGAAATAATTTAACCCTCTCTTTGATGGCTTAGCCATCGCTTTTGTCAGCGGCTGTTTAGGCGCAGACGCTGATTTTTTTAGACACAATGGGGTGTCCGTAGTAATACGGGCCCCCCTTTTTGTATGATTTCATATTTATATAAAGTTATGGAGGAGGAAAAAATTATGACTATGGAATCAGTTTTAGAAGCCGTTGACGGCAGTATTTTTGGCGTATGGTTTCTGATCGGTGCGGCATTGGTGTTCTTTATGCAGTGCGGCTTTGCAATGGTTGAAAGCGGCTTCACCAGAGCAAAAAATGCAGGTAACATCATTATGAAAAATCTTATGGATTTTTGCATAGGTACTGTAATGTTCGTTTTGTTAGGCTTTGGTCTTATGATGGGTGAGGAGTGCCTCGGCGGTCTTATTGGTATGCCGACACTCGGACTTCTTACAGACTATGCAGGGAATTCTGCAAACTGGTCAAGCTTTGTATTCAACCTTGTATTCTGCGCAACGGCAGCTACAATCGTTTCGGGTGCTATGGCAGAGCGTACAAAGTTCTCATCATACTGCATATATTCAGCAGTAATCTCAGCTGTTGTTTATCCGATTGAGGCAGGCTGGATTTGGAATCCGCAAGGCTGGCTTGTTGTTCGTGGTTTCCACGATTTTGCAGGTTCAACTGCAATTCATATGGTTGGCGGTATCGCAGCACTTATCGGTGCCGCAATACTCGGACCCCGTATCGGCAAGTATAAAGTTGACAAGAAAACAGGCAAGAAGGTCGCAAAGGCTATTCCGGGTCACTCTCTGACACTCGGCGCACTTGGCGTATTCATTCTCTGGTTTGGCTGGTACGGCTTCAACGGTGCGGCAGCAACCTCTGTTGATTCACTTGCATCTATTTTTGTTACAACTACATTATCCCCAGCAATTGCTACAGTTGTTACTATGATTTTCACTTGGATCAAGGATGGCAAGCCTGACGTATCAATGTCACTTAACGCATCACTTGCCGGTCTTGTAGCGATCACTGCTCCTTGTGACTGTGTTGACGCCCTCGGCTCAATAATCATTGGTGCAGTTTCAGGTATACTCGTTGTTCTTGTTGTTGAGCTGCTTGATAAGAAGCTGCATATAGATGACCCTGTAGGTGCAGTTGCAGTTCATATGGCAAATGGTATTTGGGGTACGTTGGCAGTAGGTTTGTTCTCAACGGGTGCAGACGGTGTAGGTGTCGGCTTATTCTACGGAGGCGGCTTTACACAGCTTGGAATACAGCTCTTAGGCTTCGTTGCAGTTGCGGCTTGGACTGTAGTTACAATGACTATCGTATTCCTTGCAATCAAGAAGTTTCACGGTCTCAGAGTTACTGCTGAAGAAGAAATCAAGGGTCTTGATGCTACAGAGCATAACCTGCCATCAGCATATGCAGACTTTATGCCTGCGGCAAGCCTTGTAGCTGCATCAGCGAAGGCTGTAACTCCTGAAGTATCTGCTCCTTCAGCTCCTGTTGAAAAGGCAGTTCCTGTTGAAACCTACACGACAAATACTGAAGCTAAGCTTACAAAGATTGTTATGATATTCAATCCTGCTAAGTTTGAGGAAATTAAGGAATCGATGAACTCAATCGGCATCACAGGTATGACCGTTACAAACGTAATGGGTTGCGGTACTCAGAAGGGTCATATCAGAAAATACCGCGGTGTTGAGATTGAGGAAATGAGCCTGAATCCAAAGATGAAGCTTGAAATGGTGGTTTCCGCTGTTCCTGTTGAAAAGGTTGTTGAAACGGCTCGTACAGTGCTTTACACAGGTAATATCGGTGACGGTAAAATATTCATCTATGACGTTGACGACGTTGTCAAGGTGCGTACAGGCGAGCACGGCTATGATGCATTACAGGGCGAGGACGACATATAAATAAGCACTAAAAAAGACAGGCTCTGTTGCATTTGACGGCAGAGCCTTGATTTATAAATATTCATTAGTATACAATAAAAATAGTATAAGTATGCGAATTTTATAAAATATTATGTTAACTTATACATAAATCTGCATAAATTGCTGAGTATTTTCTATACTCAGCATAATTGACTGTCAATATATATTAGGTGTAAAATTTAATTAGCAAATAATTAGAATTAAGGAGAATTGTTATGCTTAGAGAGGGAGAAATAAGAATTCCTTCCGGTTGCGCCATTGCCGCTATCATTGACAGAAAAGGCAAGCGCATAAACGGCTCGGAGATTATTAAGTCTATTGCTCTTATGCACGACCGTTCAAACGGCTTGGGCGGCGGTTTTGCTGCCTACGGAATTTATCCGGAGCATAAGGATGAGTATGCTATTCACGTTTTCTTTGAATCAAACGATGCAAGAAAACAGTGTGAGGACTTTTTGTTCAAACATTTTAATATTGATGTTGCTGAAAGGATACCCACAAAGCAGGTTGCGAGTATTGAGAGGGGTCCTGATATCTGGAGATATTTCGGTAAGGCAAACAGAGTTCGTATGAAGGATGCACGCCTTGATGAGCAGGAATACGTTGCTCAGTGCGTAACTAAGGTTAATAATGCAATCGAGGGTGCGTATATTTTTTCAAGCGGTAAAAATATGGGATGCTTTAAGGCTGTAGGTTATCCTGAGGATGTTGGCGAGTTTTATATGCTTGATCAGTATGAGGCGTACATATGGACAGCTCACGGACGTTTCCCGACGAATACACCGGGTTGGTGGGGCGGCTCACATCCGTTTAATATCCTTGACTGGTCAATCGTTCATAACGGAGAAATTTCGTCTTATGATGCAAACCGCAGATATATTGAACAGTTTGGATATATCTGCACGATGCAGACGGATACGGAGGTTATTACCTATTTGTTTGACCATTTACTGCGCCACCACGATCTTCCTATCGAGGTTGCGGCTGATGTTCTCACCGCTCCTGAGTGGGACGAAATCGACAGAATGGATGACGATAAAAAGGAATACTTTACAAATCTTCGCTCGATTTATAACGGCGCCCTTGTAAACGGTCCGTTTTCAGTTATTCTCGGCTCAAACAAGGGCCTGCTTGCAATTAACGACAGACTTAAGCTCCGTTCGTTAACTGCCGCCACTAAGGGCAACAGGGCATATTTTGCCTCAGAGGAATCTGCAATCAGAATCATTTGCCCTAATCCTGAAAAGGTGTGGTCTGTTTCAGGCGCTGAGCCTGTATTCATTCCTCTTGAAATTGATGATGAGGAGGTGGCTGACTGATGATTAATTATATTCCTCGCAGATTTACGGTTGTTCGTGACAGAGAACGCTGTATTGATTGCGGCTGTTGTGTTCGCCAGTGTGCTAACGAATGTCATTATTTTGACGAGGACGGCAAGACAGTTTTATGTGATTCTGCAAGCTGTGTTGCCTGTCACCGCTGTGTTGCACTTTGTCCTACAGGCGCACTGAGAATTGAAAAATACGTATGTGAATATCGTGAGAATGCAAACTGGACTCCACAGTATCAGCAGGAGATTTGCCGTCAGGCTGAAACAGGCTCCGTTCTCCTTTCTGCAATGGGTAATCCAAAGCCTTATCCGATTTACTGGGATAAGATTTTACTCAATGCGTCACAGGTTACAAACCCGTCTATCGACCCTCTTCGTGAACCGATGGAAATCCGTGCGATTTTAGGTCGCAAGCCTGAAAAGCTTGAGGTTGAGAGAAAGGGCAAGTCAATCACAAAAATGCCGCCTCAGGTTATGCTTGAAACACCGATTATGTTTTCAGCTATGAGCTTTGGCTCAATTTCAATGAATGCGCAAAAATCACTTGCTATGGCTGCAAAAGAGCTTGGTACGCTGTTTAATACAGGTGAGGGCGGTCTGCATCCTGAGCTTGCAGAATTCGGCGATTATGCCGTTGTTCAGGTTGCATCAGGACGTTTTGGTGTACATAAGGATTATCTCGAAAATTCAAAGTTTATTGAAATAAAAATCGGCCAGGGTGCAAAGCCGGGTATCGGCGGACACCTTCCGGGTGAAAAGGTCAACGTCGAGGTATCAAATGCCCGTATGATTCCTGAGGGCTCAGATGCCATTTCACCTGCACCGCATCACGATATTTATTCTATTGAGGATCTTCGCCAGCTCATCTGGTCTTTGAAGCAGGCAACAGACGGCAAAAAGCCTGTGTCTGTAAAGATTGCTGCAGTACACAACGTTGCGGCTATCGCATCGGGCTGTGCAAGAGCAGGTGCAGATATAGTTGTTATTGACGGTTTCAGAGGCGGAACAGGTGCAGCGCCGACAAGGATTCGCGACAACGTCGGTATTCCTATTGAGCTTGCACTCGCAGCCGCTGACCAAAGACTTCGTGACGAGGGTATCCGTTCAACAGTATCTCTTGTAGCGGCAGGATCATTTCGCTGTTCAGCAGACGTTGTAAAGGCGATTGCACTTGGTGCAGATGCCTGCTACGTTGCTTCAAGCGCGCTTATAGCTATGGGCTGTCATATGTGCCAGAGCTGTAATACAGGCAAGTGTAACTGGGGTATCGCTACTCAGCGTCCTGAGCTTACAAGACGTCTTAATCCTGAAATTGCTCATAAGAGAGTTATGAACCTCATTGATGCATGGAATCACGAGATCAAAGAAATTATGGGCGGTATGGGTATTAACTCAATCGACTCATTGAGAGGCAACCGACTGATGCTCAGGGGTATCGGCTTAACACAAAAAGAGCTTGATATACTCGGCATTAAGCACGCCGGAGAATAAGGAGGTAGTTAGTGTGAAAAGAGTATTCGCAAGAGAAGAGCTTTGCATAAACTGCCGCCTTTGCGAGGTTTACTGCAAAACAAATCATTCAAAATCAAAGGACGTTATTAAGGCACATAAGGTTGAAAATCCTGCACCTGTCAGCCGTGTTACGGTTTACGGCGACAAGGCGGCATCCGTTGCTGTGAACTGCCGTCATTGTGACGACCCTGCCTGCGTTAAGGCTTGTATCACAGGCGCAATGACAAAGGATAAGAAAACAGGAATCGTGTCTGTTAATGAAAATAAATGTATAGGCTGTATGACCTGTCTTGCCGTTTGTCCTTACGGCTGTATAAAAACAGGCAATATCGCGTTTAAATGCGATTTGTGCGGCGGTGAAGAGCCTGCCTGTGTTAAGAATTGTCCTAACAGGGCTCTGCTCTGGTTAGAAGCAGGAGGTGCTGAATAATGAAATACGTAATTATAGGCGCATCTGCGGCAGGACTTGCAGCAGCAGAGGCTGTCAGAAAAGCTGACACTCAGGGTACAATCACTGTACTTACTGAGGAAGCATATCTGCCATATTCACGCCCGTCAATCAGCTATTATTTAAAGGGCAAGGTTAAGGAGAGCGACATGGCTCTTCGCAAGCCGAATTTCTATAAAGAAAAGAAAATTGACATTGTAACCAACTCAAAGGTTACATCAATTGATACAAAGAAGAAAACAGTCAAGGTAGGCAGGAAAAGCTATCCCTACGACAAGCTCTGTCTCTGCACAGGCTCAAAGCCGTTTGTTCCTCCTATGGAGAATGTTGACAACAAGGCAAATGCTTTGACATTCCTTGATTTGAAGGCTACAAAGGAAGTTAAAAGGCTTGCAAATAACAAGACAAGAGCCGTTGTAATCGGCGCAGGTCTTATCGGTATGAAAGCGGCTGAAGGTCTTGTAAAGGTCTGCAAAAGCGTTGACGTTGTGGAGCTTGCTCCGAGAGTTCTTCCGTCAATCCTTGATGCTAATTCAGCAAAACAGGTTAAGAAGCATTTGGAGAATAACGGTATAAAATTTCACCTTGAAAATACAGTTGTTAAGGCAACGTCTAAGGGTAAGCAGATTACTGCCGTAACGCTTAAAGACGGCAAAAAGCTCCCTTGTGATTTGCTCATTCTCGCTGTCGGTGTAAGACCTCAGACCGAGCTTGCAGAAAATGCAGGGCTTGAGGTCAACAGAGGTATCGTCACAGATAGTCAGACAATGCAGACAAGCGATAAAGATATCTATGCGGCAGGCGACTGCTGTGTGTCGGTTGATATGCTTGACGGCTCAAAGAAGATTATTGCCCTTTGGCCTAATGCCGTGCAGCAGGGCAATGTTGCAGGTGCTCAAATGGCAGGCGAGGACACCACAGTCGGCGGTACATATTCAGTAAACGCCATTGACTTTTTCGGTCTCAGAATCTGCACCTGCGGTCTTATCAATGCTCAGGGTGAGCAGTACAGCGATAAGATTACTAAAAACGGCGATTCCTACAAGCGTTTAGTTTTCGAGGGCGATAAGCTCGTCGGCTATGTACTTATCAATTCAAGCACCAATGCAGGTATTTATACAGAACTTATTGCAAATAAAATTTCTCTTGATACGCTTGAGGGCGATATTATGGAGGAGCCGTCAATCTTTATGTTTGATAAAGAAACGAGAATTACTAAGCTGAGAGGGGGAGTTCAGTTATGATTATTGAAGCAGGACTTACCCGCTATGAAAAGGTAAATGATTTGATTAAAAAGGAGCTTTCAGCTCGCAAAAAGGTAACCGTTAAGGACGTGAACGGTCAGCGTTATATCGGCTGTGCTCTTGATGAGGGCAAGACGATAGAGGTTCACGGCACACCCGGTAACGATATGGCTTGCTACCTTAACGGTGGAAAGGTCATTGTATACGGTAACTGTCAGGACGCCGTCGGCAACACAATGAACGGTGGCGAGATTGTTGTTCACGGTCATTCAGGTGACGCTATGGGTTACGGTATGCGTGACGGCCAGATTTATATTAGAGATAACGTAGCGTGCCGTGGCGGTATTCATATGAAGGAATTTCGTCAGATGAGACCTGTTCTTGTTATCGGTAAAAATGCCGGCTCATTTTTAGGTGAATATATGGCAGGGGGAACGATCGTTCTTTTAGGTCTTGACCTTAAAAGAGGCGAAAAGCTTTTCGGTACTCACTGCGCATCAGGTATGCACGGCGGTAAGATTTTTGTAAGAGGTAATTTTCCTAAGGAAAATCTCAGCCCGAATATCAAAATTACAAATCTTGATGATGAGGATAAAAAAGAGCTTGAGTCTTATGTGAAAAAATATTGCAAATATTTTGATAAGGACTATGACACCGTTATGTCAAAACCCTTTAAGAAATTAGTTCCCAAGACTACAAGACCGTATGCAAATCTTTATACACCTAATTAAACAGAGGAACGTTTATGTTTAACAATCTTCACGAAGAATGCGGAGTTTTCGGCATTTTTGAAAATAAAACTACCCACGTTGCACGCTCGGCTTATCTTGCCCTTTACGCTCTCCAGCACAGAGGACAGGAAAGCTGTGGTATTGCCGTTAATGATGACGGTGTTTTCAGGCATCATAGAGGTGACGGATTAGTCCCTGACGTATTCACACAGTCGCATATGGATCATCTCGGTATGGGCAATATGGCTATCGGTCACGTGCGATATTCCACAACGGGCGGTAAGAATGCAAATAATATTCAGCCTCTTGTTATCCGTCATATCAAGGGTAATCTCGCCGTTGCGCATAACGGAAATCTTGTAAATGCGCCTGAGTTGAGAAGGCAGTTTGAGCTTAAGGGCGGTATTTTTCACGGCACATCAGATACAGAGTCAATCGCATATTCAATTGTATCTCAGCGACTTACGAGCAAGAATACCGAAGAAGCGATTGAAAAGGTTATGTATTCCTTGAAGGGTGCATATTCCTGCGTGGTTATGACTGCTACAAAGCTGATTGCTTTTCGTGACCCGAACGGCTTCAGACCTCTCTGTCTCGGCAAAACGCATGACGGAGCATACGTCGTTACATCAGAATCGTGCGCGCTCGATACTGTCGGAGCAAAATTCATCAGGGATATAAAGCCCGGTGAAATTGTAATTATCGGCACAGACGGCGTGAGATCGATAGAAACGCATTGCGGTAATAAAGGTAATATCTGCGTGTTTGAGTACATCTATTTCGCACGCCCTGATTCCGTTATCGAAGGCTCGTCAGTTCAGCACGCGAGAATGAGAGCAGGTGCTTTTCTTGCTAAGGAGCATCCTGTGGAGGCTGATATAGTTATCGGCGTTCCCGATTCAGGACTTGATGCCGCACTCGGCTATGCGTATGAAAGCGGTATACCGTACGGTATTGGCTTTATAAAGAACAGATATATCGGCAGGAGCTTTATTCAGCCGTCACAGGATCAGCGTGAGGATG
>JAFLSA010000072.1 GCA_022511185.1 Eubacterium sp. | reverse complement strand
AATTACTCTACTACTGCGAGAATATCTTTTATTGATGTGATAGTATACTCTACGCCGTCAAGCTTAACCTCTGTGCCTGAATATTTGCTGATGATTACCTTGTCGCCTTCCTTAACGGTCATCGGGTTTTCCTCTGTACCCGGACCGACTGCAACAACTTCGCTCATCTCCGGCTTTTCCTGTGCAGATGCTGCAAGAATAAGACCGCTTTTTGTTGTTTCCTCTGCTTCTAAAGATTTAAGTAAAACTCTGTCAGCAAGTGGTTTGATTGTCATAAAAGTCACCTCTATATTTAAAATTATTTGTTGTTTTATAAATTAGCACTCTATCTGTTCGAGTGCTAACATTTACTATTTTAGCAATATTTTCCTATTTGTCAAGAGTATTAACAAATTATTTAAAAAATATAGCCTGCACGCACTAATATATAGTATCGGCAAGCTATAAATATTATCACTATATGTTTTCAACAAGGCATACTGCGTGGGCGGCAATACCCTCTTTTGCACCTGTAAAGCCTAAGCCTTCTTCAGTCGTGGCTTTAACTGATACGAAATCAAAATCAATATCGCAGGCTGTGGCAATATTTTTTCTCATATCTGAAATATATGGTGCCATTTTAGGTGCCTGTGCAAGAATTGTTGAGTCGATATTGACTACCTTATATCCCTTTTGATTTGCTTGAAAAACTACCTCTTTAAGCAGTTCAAGGCTGTCAGCACCCTTCCATTTATCGTCAGTGTCAGGGAAAAGGTGGCCTATATCCCCCATTGCGCAGGCGCCGAGAATTGCATCGGAAATCGCGTGGAGGAGAACGTCGGCATCGCTGTGACCTAAAAGTCCTATAGGGCTCAGAATATCAACACCGCCGATTATACATTTTCTGCCCTCGACAAGCTTATGTACATCATATCCGTGACCGATTCTCATTATGCCTCACCTCTCATTTTGAGTATACTTTCTGCTAATGGTATATCCTCGGGCGTTGTGATTTTTATATTACCGTAATCACCCAAAACAGCGTAAACAGGCTTGCCGTAATTTTCAACAAGTCGGCAATCATCCGTGAAATCTTTTCCCTGCTTTTTTGCAAGATTTGCCGCGGCGGTGTAGATGTCAAAACTGAAAATCTGCGGAGTTCGGATTGAAATAAGGGATGACCTGTCAGGAGTATCAACAATCTGCATACTGCTGTCAACGACCTTTATCGTATCCTTTACAGGCACACCGACAGCGGCAGCGCCCTTATCCTTAGCAAAACTTATGGTATCAATAATTTCTTTTTCGGTAATCAAAGGTCTTGCGCCGTCATGAATGATGAGCAAATCGCACTCGTCAATCGTATCAACGGCGTTCATAACGCTCTCCTGCCTTGTAGCTCCGCCAAAGCAGTAAGAAAGCTCATAGCCAGACAAAGCGTTTTCAAAATCATCAAGATCATTCTCACGGCAGACAACGATAATCTCGTCAATCAAATCAATTTTTGAAAAGGCTGAAACAGTTCTTTCAATAACCGTTTTTCCGTTTATTTCAAGCAGAAGCTTGCTTTTTTCAGTTTTCATTCTGGTGCCGTTTCCTGCACCTAAAATGATTGCAACGTTACTCATCCTTTAACCTCTCAACCTCTTCAATAGTCGGTGTGGCAAATTCCGTTTTATACGGGTCATAAATGACAAAACCCGGCTTTGCGCCGTTCGGCTTTTTGATATTTTTTACAAGCGTGTAATCAACCGCAACGTTTGACGATTCACGAGCCTTGCTGAAGTATGCGGCGATAACTGCACAATCGTGGATTGCCTCGTCGGTGATCTGAGTGCCTGACGTTTCGCAAATAACGTGACTGCCGGCGCTGTCCTGAACGTGAAACCACGTGTCATAATTTTTGGCAGTTTTTAAGGTCAGTCTGTCATTCATAAGATTATTTCTGCCGACTAAGACCGTAAAGCCGTCTCTTGTCTTAAAACGCATAGGCTTGAGTGCCTTTTGATTTTTCTTTTTATCGCTTGACTTTTTGATATATCCCTGTGCTGAAAGCTCATCTTTAATTTCCGTAATCTCGCTGTCTGTTTCAGCTCGTGACAAGGCATCAAGCACTGTTTCAAAATACTGAGCCTCAGCATTTGCATCGTCAATAAACTGTGACAGCTTTGCCTCAGCCACCTGCTTTTTGCGGTATTCTTTATAATATTTCTGTGCATTCTGCGCAGGTGTCAATGTGACGTCGGCAGGAATGCGAACAGGCTTGTTATCATCGTAATAATTTTCCAAATCATAATAGGGCGCACCTTTTTCGAGCCTGTACTGATTCGCATTGATAAGGTCGCCGAACAGCTTATACGTTTCCTTATCCTTGCAATCCTCAAGCTCTTTTGCTCTGTTGAGTGCCTTTCTGACCGCTCTCTCCTGTAGGGTGGTAACCTTTTTAAAAAGATCGGCACTGCGAGCCTTAATACGCATTAAGCGCACACGCTCGTAGTAGAAGAAATCTAAAAGCTGTGAAAAGGTGTCGTAGTGCTTTATAGTGGCAAGTGAGCCGTACTGCTTTATGTCGACAAACGCAAAATCCTTTGGCGTATCAATTATGACTGCTGTTGGTACAGGGCTTTCAGCCTGAGCCTTAAATTCATCAAGTGAAAGGCCGTTTTCAAGCTCACGGCAGATAATCGGCGACACGCCCTTGAGCGTATCCATTGATGCCTTATATGCGCCTTTGTTACTGTTATTTATTTTTTCTTTGATCGCTTCTATATCAGAAGTGAAAATATTTAATTTGTCCTGCTTTGGCGGTGAAACGTATGTAACACCCGGCAGAATTTCACGCACCTGTGATTTGTTTTCGTCAATGCGTTTTACAGAGTCGATAATCTTATCGTCCTTGTCAACAAAGATTATATTTGAATACCGACCCATTATTTCAACGATAAGTGAATAGCTCGTTTTGTCGCCAAGCTCGTCGGTGCCTGAAAAATTGATTCTGAGTATTCTCTCTAAATCGTCCTGAACAATAGAGGTGACCCATGCACCTGTAAGCCTCTTTCTGAGAAGTAGGCAGAACATAGGCGGTTTGGGTGGATTTTCCGGCGGATAGTCGGTAAAATGAATACGGGCAGAATCAGCGTTGCAGGATATAAGGAGCTTTTTGCTCCCCTCTCTTGAACGGAGATTTATGACAAGCTCATCCCTTGACGGCTGATGAATTTTATCAACACGGCTGTCAAGTGCAAAAGCCGATATTTCATTTTTTAAATGGTATAAAAATATTCCATCAAGTGCCATAATTAAACGTCCCTAATCGGATTTTCTACAGGCGTGGTGATAAACTGCACGTCTGTAAAAAGCTTTTCAAGTCTTTCCTTAATTTTAAGGAAGGGTAAATTTTCAGTTTCAAAATGACCTGCCGATATAACGGCAAAGCCAGCCTCGCGTGCATCAAGCATATCGTGATATTTCAAATCACCTGTTACAAAGCAGTCAGCATTTTCAAATGCATCCCACATATATTCAGCACACGCACCGCCGCCGACACAGACACGCTTAATCAGCTTATCTGTATCCGTAAAGCGAAGTCCCCTGCTGTCAAGTGACTGAGCAACGAATTCAGCAAAATCGTCAATGCTCATTTCCTGCTTCAAGTCGCCAACGACAAGATATCCGTTTGGGAGAGTTTCCGTATTTTCAAGCTCAAGCATTCCTGCAAGAGTATCGTTAATACCGCCCTTTGCCTTATCGTACGGAGTGTGTACCGAGATAACTGCAATATCGCTGTTTATCAGCTCATAAACGGCTGAATCTTTCTTGATTTCCTTAAGCCCGTTAAAGATAATCGGATGATGAGTTATGAGCAAATCAGCATTAACACTCTTTGCAAAGGCGACAGCCTCTTTAGTACCGTCAAGACTTAAGACAACGGTCTTGACCTCTTTTCTGAACTCACCGAGAAGAAAGCCGGAATTATCCCACTCCTCCTGTGTATCAAATGGAGCAATCGTATTTATGTAATCATAAATATTTTTAACCGTTGTCATAGCTTTTCCTCCAAAGCTGTAATAATATCCGAATAATCCTCACCTGATTTTGACTTGTTTTTAAAATAATTTAAAAGATGGATGAAATATTCTTTTTGTGAAAAATCCTTTATATTTCCGAGAAAATAATCGGCTCTGCTTTTTGGCTCTGTTTTCCCTGTATAAACGGCATCAAAAACAGAGTAGTAATGATTGGAGTCCTCAATGATAAAATCGTTAAGTATCTCATAACCGTTATCATAAAGAAATTTACGAGCGCACTCAGGGTGAGTCATTGGATTAAGAATAATATGCTTTGACGGAAGATATGTACAGCGCGACAGGATATCGGCAATAAGCTCGCCGCCCATACCTGCAACAATCACCGTATCAAATTCATCAGAGCATAACTCATCAAGCCCGTTTGAAAGACGGACTTTTATTTTGTCCTCAAGCTCCTCCTGCTCAACAAGTGCCTTGCAGGAGGACAGCGGACCTATATTGATATCAGACGCCACAGCACTCTTGATTACACCTGTTTTGCAAAGATAAACTGGAATATAGCCGTGGTCTGTGCCAACGTCGGCAAGCCTTGAATCAGGCTTAACAAGAGAGGCAACGGTGCTGAGTCTTTTTGAAAGCCTTTGCATTATTTTGCAAGAAGCTCATTAACCTTTTCAACAAGCTCGTCGGCATCAGTGCCGTGAACCATACAAGCCTGCTCTACAGTTTCACCGCGTGATGCAGGGCAACCGAGGCAGTGCATACCGATCTCTAAAAAGATAGGTGCTGCCTGTGGGCAAGCGTCAAGAATATCGCCTATAATTGAATCTTTCGTAATCTGTGTCATTTTTATTTCTCCTTTGTTTTTAAGATAATTTTGTTATATTATTTATATCACAAATAATAATTGATTGCAAGACGGTTGAAGATATGTTATAATTCTATTCACCTTAATTCAAAGGCTGGTGAAAAGAATGGATAAGGAATTTAACCCTGCACTTCAGTTTGACGCATTTACTGCAGGTGTTGAGGACGGCGGACTGCGTTCAAGCACTTCAATAATAATACTCGTCTGTTATATTCTTGCCAATTGTCAGGAAAAAATAACTGCACAAAACATAATTGATGCACTTGTTGATGGAGAAATTGCCAATTATTTCGAGGTGTCAAATGCAATTTCAAAAATGATAAAAAAGGGGCATATTATTGAAAATGACGACAAGACGCTCAAGATTACTGCGGATTGCAGATTTTTAGTTGACATTGTTGAAAACGATTTGCCAATAACAATCCGTGAAAAAAGCATTGAGCTTGTGAGAAAGCTTGCAGTGGTTGAAATCAACAAAAAAGAAAACAAGGTAACGATTGAAAAAAAGGATAACGCTTATCATGTCTCGCTTCACGTCAGTGATATTGACAGCGATTTTATGGTATTGACACTCACTGTTCCGACCGAAACACAAGCACAGGTAATCAAAGAAAAATTCCAGCAAAATCCTGCAAAGGTTTACGAAAATCTGATGAATTCAATTTTTAATTAAATATGCATAACAAAAAATCCAAGCTGAAACAGCTTGGATTTTTGATTTATTATGTAAGTTTATTATTCAGCGTCGTCTGCAGGAGCTTCTTCCTCTGCAGGTGCTTCATCTGTAAGAATTGCGATTGTTTCCTCAGGCTTTTCGATACGCTCCTTCATTGAAAGAGAAACTCTCTTCTTATCAAAGTCGATATCAATAATTCTTACGTCAACCTCATCACCAACGCTGAGTACGTCAGCAGGTGTCTTAACTCTTTCCCAAGAGATCTGGCTGATATGGATAAGGCCGTCAATACCCGGGATAATGTTTGCAAATGCACCGAAGGTTGCAATGCTTACGATCTTTGCTTTGCAGTCTGTTCCTACAGGATAATCTCTCTTAAGAATCTCCCAAGGGTTGTCCTCAATCTTCTTAAAGCCGAGTGAGATTTTCTTATTCTCGTCATCAAGCTTTTTGATTGTTACCTCAACAACGTCGCCAACGTTGACTACTTCTGACGGGTGCTTGATTCTGTTCCATGAAAGCTCGCTGATATGAATCATACCGTCCATACCGCCGATGTCAACGAATGCACCGTATTTTGTGAGTGACTTAACAGTACCTTCACGGGTCTGTCCCTCTTCAAGAGTTGCCCACAAAGCCTCCTGCTGTGCTTTTCTTTCCTCGTTTGCAACAACCTTGATTGAGCCGACTGAACGCCTTCTTGCCTGATTAATATCAATAATCTTCAAGCGGACTGTTGTGTCCTTAAGCACATCTAACTCCTGACCGCGAGGAACACCTGTAAGAGATGCAGGAACGAATACGCGGCTGCCTTTTGTAGCAACGAGAACGCCACCCTTAACAACAGAAATGACGGTACCCTCTAATACTTCATCAGACTCCTTGGCAGCAACGATATCCTCCCAGCCCTTAAACTGGTCAACAAGCTTCTTAGAAAGCTTGAGTACGCCCTCGCTGTCATCAGTCTTCATAATAACAAGGCTGAGCACATCTCCGATGCTTACTGCATCCTCTGCCTTTTCAATCGGCTGAGATGAAAGGTCATCAAATGCGATAACACCTGTCTGCTTTCTGCCCTCAACATCAACAAATACTTCAGTAGGTGTGATGTTGACAACAGTACCCTTTACTACCTTGCTGTTTTCGTCTTCTCTGAATGATTCTTCAAGCATTTCTTCGAAGGTTGCCTCACCATCAGCAGATGCTTTGACAGCAACCTTATCGGCCTTATCAGCGGTATCTGCTGTCTCCACAACTTCTTCAGTTACGGCTGAAGTTGTTTCAACTTCCTTTTCAATAATTTCTTCGGACATGGTTTTTAGTACCTCCTTAATAATAACCGAGGGTGTCGAAGCCCCGGCTGTAACACCAACGACTTTATAAGGTGAAAGGTCAATGGACTTAAGCTCGTCCGCTGTTTCGATAAGAAACGTATCGGAATTCGCTTTGCACACGTCTTTCAGCTTACAAGTGTTTGATGAATGTCTGCCACCGATAACAATCATAGCGTCTGCCTCCTGTGAAAGTGAAGCAGCCTCCTCCTGTCTATCGGCAGTTGCATTACATATTGTACTATAAATTCTGCAATTTGTATATAGTTTTTTTAGAATTTTCTCGCATTTTTTCCATTCTTTTAATGAAAAAGTGGTCTGAGCAACACAAATAAGTGAATTTTCTTCACCTAAATTGTGTTCACTTAATATATTTTCAAGCTCTTGCTGATTATTGAAGACGTAGCTTTCACCTTTACAGTAGGAACGAATACCCATAACCTCTGGGTGATTTTCGTCGCCTGCAATCAGTGTAACCGTGCCGGTTTCCTGTTCGCTGACAATTTTATGAATTTTTAAAACAAAGGGACAAGTGGCATTGATAAAGTCAACGCCCTTTTCCACTGCGCTGTCGATAACGTTTTTTTCGACGCCGTGCGTTCTGATAACTACCGTATATCCCTTTGGGCAATTCTCAATACTGTCAATTATTTTAACGCCCTTTGATTCCAAATCAGCAACAAGCTGGCTGTTATGGATGATTGGTCCGAGTGTGCAGACCTTCTCGCCCTTTTCAACAAGCTCATAAACAAGATTTACAGCCCTGTCAACTCCAAAGCAAAAGCCTGCTGTTTTTGCAAGTTTAATCAATGTGCCTTTCAGCCTCCCAGAGTGAAGTGATGTTATCCATTACCATATTAGCCGCAGTCTTAATATCGTTAGTAGTTACGTCCTCTTTATCAAGACCCATATCGGAATTTTTAATCAGCTTTCCGTATGAAACGGTAACCTTTTTACCTGCCTTGATTTTTCCGTTACAGCAGATAGCTACAGGAAGAACGTCTGCACCCGTTGCCTTTGCAATTACGGCAACGCCTGCCTTTGCCCTTTGCGGTACGCCGTCCTTATCCTTAATACGCTTACCCTCAGGGCAGATAGCCATTACGTGACCCTCTTCAATAATCTTGATACCGTAATCAATTGCAGAGTTATCGCCTTTTCCACGCTTAACAGGGAAACCGTACATATGCTTGATGAACCAGCCTACAATAGGGTTTTTAAAAAGCTCAACCTTTGCCATAAAGTGAAGTGCAGGAACGTTCTTCGGGATAGCGACAAATACAGGGTCAAACGCACACGTATGATTGATTGCAACTATGTAATTTGTGTTATCTGTCGGTACGTTTTCAAGCCCCTTGAATTCCATTTTATAAAGAAGCTTAAAAAGCGGTCCGAATACTACCTTAATAAAATTATAAAGTCTGTAATGCTTTACCTGTGAATAATCAAACTCTTTCACTGTATACTCTCCTTGATTACATTTATAATTAAATCAATTGACTCTTCAAGTGTAAGGCTTGAAGTGTCAGCCATTACTGAATTTTCTGTAGGCTTAAGCGGTGCGATCTCACGGTGGGAATCCTGGTAATCTCGCTGATTCACGTCTGCCAACACTTCCTCATAGCTTACGCTCTCACCCTTTTCAATAAGCTCCTTATATCTCCTTTCAGCTCTGCATTCAGGAGAAGCAAAAAGGAAAATTTTAGGATTGGCGTTCGGGAGAACGACAGTGGCAATATCCCGTCCGTCCATAATGACGTTATTCTCCTTTGCAATATCCCTTTGCAAATCTAAAAGAAATTCACGCACCTTCGGTATTGCAGAAACCTTAGACGCACCCATTGAAATTTCAGGGGTGCGAATCAAAGCAGAAACGTCCTCGCCGTTAAGGTAAACGCACTGTGTACCGTCATCAGCAAAACCGAGCTTAACGTCTGTATCAGCAAGCATTTCAATTATATTATCGGTATCGTCAATAGCTCCTGTACGAACTGCGTTAAGCGCAATCGTGCGGTACAGTGCGCCTGTATCAACATAGATAAAACTGAGCGCCTTTGCCGCCGCTTTGGCGATAGTAGACTTTCCTGCACCTGCAGGACCGTCAATGGCAACATTTATCATAATTTCCATAGCCTTTCTGCCCACATATATTTCATTAAAATCCACTCAATCCTTGCATGTGGGCAGACAAGGCGTATAATGGAAATTTAGCCATCTCAAAATTATGCCACA
>JAFLSA010000071.1 GCA_022511185.1 Eubacterium sp. | reverse complement strand
TGGCTTCTGGTATAAAGAATTGGAAAACGGAAAGACAAAAATTAGTTTCGGCGCAAATTCGGACGGTTTTAAGTCCTACCTTACAAAAATGAATGAATGGTACAAAGCCGGTTATATCGATACGAATTTTACGTCAAACACGAAAGACCAATTTTTTGCTATCGACCCTACGTCGTATGCGGCAGGTAAAGTAGGTTGTTTCTACGGACTTGACACATATCTCGGTGATTTATTGTTGGACGATAACGGCGTGGTTGACAGAAATATTGATTTAAGAGCTTGCTACATGCCCAGACTGACAAAAGATTCAGAGCCTATCTCGTATTATGTTGACGGCAGAGTAAACAGAAACATCATGATTACTACTAAGGTTCTTGATAAGAATTACGATAAACTCTTTGAAGCTCTTGATTATCTTTACAGTGAAGAAGGCGCGCTTATGTGCCGTATTGGACTTAACAAAGCGCAATATGCGGAATTGAAAGAAGCTGGAATTACAAATTTCTGGGATCCTACGATTCAACTTACCGCAGAAGAGCAACAGATAGCAGGAGTCACTTCTGCAAGCCAAAAGCTTTCCGATATTGGTGTTTATAAACCTGCAAGCAACGGTAAATACGGTTATTGGAGCGGATTTGAAGCAAAACCCGATTACGAACTCTGTGCTTCGGCAATGAATTTCTGGGGACTTTGCGCAGTAAGCAAATTCGAATATCTTACTATGAGTGAAGCAAGATACGATGCCAGATATAAAGTATGGAATAAATACAGCAATAGCGGATATATTGACAGGACAATTCCTACAAAGCTCTCTTCTGACGATAATTATGATTACGTTGTAAACTATAATGCGCTTGTCGATTATATGGCGCAGGAAGTTCCTAAATTTATAAAAGGTACGACATCCATCGAATCCGGTTGGAGCAATTTCTGCAAAAATCTTGTATTGAGAGGCTGCAATAAGAATACCGGTTATCTGCAATCTGTATTTACTACAATGGAAGGTTAAAAGGTAATATTATATGGTAAAAATTTTTGCAAGTGCGGATAATAAAATTTCCGAACGCGAAAAACGCAACGGGGCGCTTGCCCGTGAAATTGCGGGTGAAGGAATAGTCGTACTTAAAAATGATGCCGTACTGCCTTTAACACAAAATAAAATCGCCCTGTTCGGTTCGGGTGCGAGAAAAACGCTTAAAGGCGGAACGGGTTCAGGCTCGGTAAATGAACGGCACAGTGTAAGCATTGAAGAAGGATTAATCAATGCAGGCTATGAAATTACAACAAAAAATTGGCTTGACCGTTGCGATGAGAATTACGACACGGAGTATTCGACTTGGCGCAATGCGCGTGAGAAAGAAATAGAGGGCATTACCGATATTATACAAATCCTTATGAAGGTAAATCAAACTCCGTTTCTTTATCCGACAGGCGTTTCCATAACAGACGAGGATATAGCTACGGCGGATACTGACGTCGCAATTTACGTTATGTCGCGTCAGGCAGGCGAGGGCTATGACCGCACGGCAAAAGAGGGCGATTTTTTACCCGATAAAATCGAGTTAGAGAATATTAAACATCTGACCCGTTGTTTTGCTAAAACGATAGTTGTTATAAATGCGGGCGGACAGATAAATACTTCGGCGTTTGAACAGCTCGGAGTAAAATGCTTGATTTATTTCGGACAGGCGGGACAGGAAGGCGGCAACGCTTTTGCCGATATTATAAGCGGAAAAGTTTCGCCATCTGGAAAACTCACCGTAACGTGGGCTAAAAATTATGACGATATCCCGTTTGGAAACGAGTACGGCGTAATGGGAAACGTGCGTGAGCAGTATTATCGTGAGGGTATTTATGTAGGTTATCGTTATTATGATACATTCGGAATCAAACCTGCTTATCCTTTCGGTTTTGGTCTTTCCTATACGCAGTTTAAGATAGACGGCGTATCGGTCAAGTTAAACGGCGAGGTTTTTACTGTTGTCGGCACTGTAAAAAACACGGGCGGATATTGCGGAAAAGAAGTCGTGCAGGTGTACGTCGAATTACCCTACGGCAAAGACGGAGCAGAATTAAAACGACTTGTTGCTTTTTATAAAACTCCGCTTTTGCAATCGGGAGAGAGCTGTTCTTTTAAGGTTGACTTTGCCTTGCAATCACTGACTCGTTATGACGAAAAGAAAGCTGCTTTTGTGCTTGCAGAGGGCGACTACATAATAAGGGTAGGTAATTCGTCCGTTGATACCGTTGCTGTTTGCAGAGCAATAATGAACAATGAAATGATTTTAGAACAGTGCAAAAATATATGCCCTGTAAAAAATCATTTTGAAGAATTAAAGTCAACAGATAGAAAAAACGAAATATTAAGCTTACCGCAAATTGTTATTAACCCTGAAAATATAAAGGTTAAAACACATAGCTACGAGTTGAAAGACAGGCAAATTTCTGCCGAAGCTACAAAATTAACTGACAAAATGAGCGTAAACGAATTGGCTCAGCTCGTTGTCGGTGGCGGAGTTATGAACGGCGAAATCGTTACCGCATTAGGCGCAAGCGGCTACACTACAGGGAAGTTATACGAAAAGTACGGGATACCGAACATTATCTTAGTGGACGGTCCTGCGGGTATAAACGTAGTAGATGAGTTTTGTGTGCTGCCTGACGGTAATATTTCTGCATTGGCTGTTCCGCCTGCTTACGATTACGGCATATTCGGAAAGTATATGCGTGATAATATCGCAAAAGCCGCAGAATACGGCGTTAAACATTATCAATATGCTACGGCTATGCCGAGCGGTTTATTGATTGCTCAAACTTGGAATACGCAGCTTTGCGAAAGCTACGGAAAGGCAATAGCTGACGAAATGACGGAATTCGGACTTTCTGTTTGGCTTGCTCCGGGAATGAATATTCAGAAAAATCCGCTTTGCGGCAGATGCTTTGAGTACTATTCGGAAGACCCCGTTGTTTCGGGCAAGATTGCAGCCGCTGTAATTAAAGGCGTGCAGAGCGATAAATCGAAGGGTGTATCCATAAAGCATTTTTGCTGTAACAATGTGGAGTATGACAGAAGCTATTCGTCGAGTAACGTTTCCGAACGCGCATTACGCGAAATATATTTGAAAGGTTTCCGTATTGCAGTTGAAGAAAGCAGTCCGCTTACTGTGATGTCCTCTTACAACAAAGTAAACGGCATTTATACGGCGAACAGCAGAGATTTACTCGTTGATGTTCTGCGCGGAGAGTGGAATTTTTCGGGAATGGTTATGACCGACTGGACGTCGTGCGGCGAAGATAAAGCAGACGCAGTTAAGGCTATCGCATCGGAAAACGATTTGGTTATGCCGGGCAACGATGCCGAAGTGGAAATGATTATTGCGGCTGTATCGGACGGAAAGTTGACGGAGGAAACGCTTCGCAAGTGTGCGGGACGTGTTCTTGACCTCGTGTTGAAAACTACCGTAATCCCGATTGAAAAGAGGTAAACTAAATGAGCAAACTTATATGTAATCCGTTAAACATTAACTACAAATATCAGTTTATAGAAGTTAAACGCCCCGTTACGGACGGTAAAAAACTTATAGGTGTAGAGGTTGCGCAGCGTTGTGTCGTTCGTGAAGCCGCAGATCCTTCCGTTGTGCTTTTTAAAGGAAAATATTATCTTTTCCCGTCAATGTCGAAAGGCTTTTGGGTGTCGGATAATATGGCAGATTGGAAATACGTTTCGCTTAAAAATACACCGTCATACGACTATGCTCCCGATGTTTGCGTAGTTGGAGATTACATATATTTCTGCGCTTCCAAGCAGAATGAACCTTGCAAGTTTTATCGGTCTAAAAATCCTTTGGACGGTGTGTTTGAAGAGGTCGCTACTGCGTTCCCTTTCTATGACCCTGCATTATTCAGGGACGATGACGGAAAGACGTACTTTTATTGGGGATGTACGAATACTAACCCGATATACGGTGCGCAGCTAAACCCCGAAACGATGCAAAAAATAGGCGAGGACGTTTCGATAGTTTACGGCAACGAAAAGGAACATGGATTTGAGAGAATAGGCGATGACCACGTTTTGCCTGAACTTCCTCCCGACGCTTCTGATTATGAAAAGTTTATGCGTATGTATATCGGAACTGCGCCTTTCATAGAGGGTGCATGGATGAACAAGTTCGGAGGGAAATATTATCTGCAATACGCAGCGCCTGCTACGGAATATAACGTTTACGCGGACGGCGTATATGTTTCGGATAATCCTCTTACAGGTTTCAAATATGCAGAAAATAATCCTTATTCGTATAAGCCGGGTGGCTTTATTACGGGTGCGGGACACGGAAGTACGTTTGAAGATAAGTACGGAAATCTTTGGCATGCATCAACTATGCGCATAAGCGTAGGACATAAATTTGAACGCAGAGTGGGTATTTTCCCCGCAGGTATCGATAAGGACGGAGAACTGTTCTGTAATCAGCGTTACGGTGATTTCCCTTTGAGTTTGGAAGATAAAAAAATAGACCCTTGGAAGGAGCCTGAATACTTTTTACTGTCATACGGAAAAAAAGCAAGCGCATCTTCGGAAGCGATTAATCATTCGGCGCAGCTTGCCACGGACGAAAATATCCGTTCATGGTGGAAAGCTGATGAGAGTGATAAATCGCCTTGGCTTAAAGTTGATTTGGGCGGGATATACAGTGTTTCCGCAATACAGATAAACTTTGCTGACGAACTTGAAGGACAGCCGATCCCTGAAAATACCGACGCACTTTTAGAGGATTTTCAATCAAGATATATCGAGGATAAACCTACAAAGACACGTTGGCTGTTAGAGGGTTCTACCGACGATAGAAATTATTTTATAATCACAGACAAAACAAATGTGGAAACAGATTTACCACACGATTTAATAGAGATAAAGGCGCAGTTGCGCTATGTAAGGCTTACCGTTAAAGAATTGCCGTATAATCAGACGGCGGCTGTTTCGGGATTGCGTGTGTTCGGAAAAGGAAACGGCAACAACCCCGATAAGAGCGAGATAATAACGGCTGAAAGATGCGGCGATTTAGAAGCGTTTATAAGTTGGAAAGGAAACGCAGTCGGCTACACCGTGCTTTGGGGACATTCCCCCGAAAAACTGTATCATTCATATACAGTTTACGGCGCAACTGAACTTACTTTACGTGCGCTGAATAAAGGTCAGAAAACGTGGGTAAGAATAGACGGTTTCAATGAAAGCGGAATAACGCACGGGGAAGTGCAGGTAATTAAGTAATAAACGAGGATAAAATGGACTTTAATAAGAATTGGACATATTATGCGGACAAGGACAGTGATGGGATTTCCGTAGAACTCCCGCACGATGCTATGATTGATAGCAAGCGTTCTCCTATGGCTGACGGCGGTGCGGCGTGTGCGTATTTCAGTGGCGGTATTTACCGCTATACGAAAGCGTTTGACGTCCCCGAAGATTGGAAAACAAAAAACATCTTTATCAAATTCGGCGGAGTCTATAGAAAATCACGTATTTATTTAAACGGAATACAGTGTTTTGAATGGGCTAACGGTTATACGGGATTTGAGTTTTGTGCAGACGAATATTTGATTTACGGACAAACAAATCATATAGAAGTTATTGCGGATAATTCGGAACAGCCTAACAGTCGTTGGTACACAGGCGGTGGTATTTATCGCCCTGTATCGCTCATTGTTAAAAATAAGACTCATTTTAATCTGAATGGTATAAGGGTTTCAACAAGCTCGATTAATCCGCCGATAATTAATCTTACGGCAAGTAGAACGGGCGGTGATGTTACGTTCACAGTTGTAGAACAAGGGAAAGTAATCGCCAAACTTGACGGTGAAGGCGAACTTACGTTAAAAGATGCAAAACTTTGGAGTGCGGAACAGCCTAACTTATATACGCTGAAAGCCGTACTTACCGAAAACGGCAATATTGTGGACGAGGAAGAAATTTTATTCGGTATAAGACAGATTGCATATTCGACGAAAGGGTTGTTTATTAACGGAAACAATACTTTGCTACGCGGAGGTTGCGTTCACCACGATAATGGTATTTTGGGCGCACGAGCTTATGCAGAGGCGGAAGAGAGAAAAGCGCGTAAGATTAAAGAAGCAGGGTTCAATGCCGTACGCTTTTCACATAATCCTTGCTCGGATGCGTTTTTGTCCGCTTGTGATAAAGTCGGACTATACGTTATCGACGAGTTTTCTGATATGTGGTACATGCGCAAGAAAAAATATGACTATGCGCTTGATTTTGAAAATTGGTACGAGAAGGATATTAAATCAATTGTAGATAAAGATTATAATCATACCTCGGTTATAATGTATTCTATTGGTAATGAATTAAGCGAGCCTTATCAACAGAAGGGAGTGGATACGGCAAAAAAACTAATAGACTTATTCCACACTCTTGATGCGACTCGCGCCGTTACGGCTGGTATAAATTTATTCATTATTAATAATGCGGCAAAGGGAAAAGGACAGTACAGCGAAGAAAAAGTTGAAGCAGATGCGCAACCTAAAAAAGCTGTTGAGAAGCCTACGTCAAGTACGCTTTTCAATATGATTGCGACACATGCGGGTCCGTCAATGAATAAAATGTCGAACTCTGATGAGGTTGATAGGGTAACGTCTCCCGTACTTGATGCGCTCGATATTGCTGGATATAACTATGCATCCGGTAGATATGAAATGGAAGGGACTAAGCACCCCGATAGAATTATCTATGGAAGTGAGACATTCCCGCAGGATATTTGGAAAAATTGGCAAAAAGTAAAAGCTCTTCCCTACCTGTTTGGAGATTTTATGTGGACGGCAGTTGACTATCTCGGCGAAGTAGGCTTGGGTGGTTGGAGTTACGAGCCTCAGTACGGAATGACTTTTGAGAAGCCGTACCCTTGGATTATTGCCGATACGGGAGCAATAGACATAATAGGCACAATCGGTGCGGAAGCAAAGTATGCTTCTACAGTTTGGGGCTTGGAAAATAAGCCTTATATAGCTGTATATCCCGTCAACAAACAGCAATCCAAACTTATTAAATCGGTTTGGCGCGGCACAAACGCAATAGCGAGTTGGGCTTGGAAAGACTGTGAAAAGAAGCGGGCATTGATAGAAGTTTACAGCGATTGCGCTTATGTTGAACTGTATCTTAATGGCGAATATATAGGAAAAAAGAAGCTGAAAGAATGTAAAGCATTTTTTAAAACGGGTTATCGTAGCGGCACATTGGAAGCAGTGGCTTACGATAAAAAAGGGCAGGAAGTTTCCCGTTCACAGCTAATCTCGGCTTCAGGTCAGCGTAAAATTGCTATTGCTTGTGAAAACGAGCAAATATCGGCAGGCGACGTTGTGTTTGTTGACGTAAGCATTACCGGCGAAAACGGTGTTGTTGAGTGCAACGCAGACCAAAAACTTACTGCTGAAATAACGGGTGGACAGTTGCTTGCTTTCGGATCGGCACAACAGAAAACAGAAGAAAAGTATTCTTCAGCTATGACCGAAACATATTACGGAAGGGCCTTGTTGGTTTTGCAAGCAGGTAACGAAGATAAAATTACTATAAAAATAAAAGGCGATAGCACACAAGCTGAATTAACTATTAGTGTAACGACAGTAAAGGAGTAAGAATATGGCTTTTTCAAAAGACTTTCTATGGGGTGCGGCAAGTGCCGCAGCGCAAGTGGAAGGTGCGTGGAAAGAGGACGGCAAATGTCCGAGCGTTTGGGATGTAGCAGGTAAACATATTGCAAACGGCGAAACTTGCCATACGGCTTGCGACCACTATCATCGCTATAAAGAAGATGTTGCGCTTATGAAAGAAATGGGGTTAAAGTCCTACCGTTTTTCAGTAAGTTGGTGTCGCATTATGCCCGAAAAAGGCAAAGTAAATCAAAAAGGTTTGGAGTTTTATAAAAACCTTGTTCACGAGTTGAAACAAGCGGGAATCGAGCCTTTGGTTACATTATACCATTGGGATCTGCCTTTATGGGTAGAAAAAGAAGGTAGTTGGAAATCGAGCAAAATAATAGACTATTATTTGGAATATGTTAAGGTTGTTATAGATGCTCTTTCTTCAGATGTGCGCTATTGGATGACGTTTAATGAACCGCAAGTGTTTATAATGATGTCTTATGTTGTCGGTAAATTTGCGCCCTTTAAGCACCATATATTTACATTTAAGAATCATTTGCGCCATATGTTGCTTGCTCACGGAAAAGCTGTAAAACTAATACGTGAACATGCTAAGCTCACGCCGAAAATCGGAATTGCTATGGCTGCAACAACTTATATACCCGACGACGAAACGGAAGAAGGTATAGCGTTTGCTCGTAAGCAATCGTTTGAAACTACGATAGGCGAGGGAAGCAACAGCCTTTATATGGATCCGATAGGATTAGGCAAGGCAAGCCCTATGTTGAAGAAAAAACTTTCCGATGAGGACTTAAAAATAATATCCGAGCCTATTGACTTTATCGGAGTAAACGTATATCAACCGTCAAATCCTATGTTTAATAAAGATTATTCGGCTGATAAACCTAAAACAATGCTTAATTGGGTAATTGATGGCAGATGTCTTTATTGGACGGTGCGTCATTATTACGAACGTTATAAGTTGCCTATTATGGTTACGGAAAACGGTATGGCTAACCCAGATACGGTTTTGACGGACGGTAAGGTTCACGACGATATCAGAAAAGAATTTATTTGCGAGTTCTTGTCTGAATTAAAAAGAGCGACTGATGAAGATATTCCTGTAATCGGATATCAGCATTGGTCGATAATGGATAATTTTGAGTGGTGTGAAGGTTATGAACCAAGGTTTGGACTAATTCATATAGACTACAAAACGCAGAAAAGGACACTCAAAGACTCTGCTTATAAATATGCAGAGATAATCAAAACAAACGGCAAAAATCTTTAACTAATCGATATATCAATAAAGGAAGAAACGGAAATGAATAATATCCCCAAAATTAAAATTGGCATCGTTGCAGTATCACGTGATTGCTTTCCCGAAAGTTTGTCGGTAAATCGCCGTAAGGCTTTGGTTGCCGCATACGAGAAAAAGTACGGTAAAAAAGATATTCACGAATGCCCAGTATGTATCGTTGAAAGCGAGATTCACATGTTGCAGGCACTTGAAGATTTGAAGAAAAACGGCTGTAACGCTCTTTGCGTATATCTCGGTAACTTCGGTCCCGAAATAGCCGAAACTATGCTTGCGCA
>JAFLSA010000070.1 GCA_022511185.1 Eubacterium sp. | reverse complement strand
AAATTAAGCTTATTGATGATGAAACCGTTTATGCAAGCGCGGGTGCAATGCTGATAAAATTGTGCAGGTTTGCATATGAAAACGGACTTTCGGGTCTTGAATTTGCTTACGGTATTCCCGGCTCCTGCGGCGGTGCTGCTTATATGAATGCAGGCGCTTACGGCGGAGAGATGAAGGACGTGCTTTTCAAGTGCGACCATATTGATGAAAACGGCGACAAAGGCTGTCTCGAAAACGAAGAATTAAAACTCAGCTACCGCCATTCAGCCTACAGTGATAACAGCTGTATCATCACAGGGCTTTATATTAAACTGAAAAAGTGCGACAAGGAAGAAATCAAGGCGAAAATGGAAGACCTCATTTCTCGACGCCGTGACAAGCAGCCGCTTGAATATCCCTCTGCAGGCTCTACCTTTAAAAGACCTGAGGGGTATTTTGCAGGCGCACTTATTGAGGAATGTAACCTCAAGGGAAGAAGTGTAGGCGGTGCACAGGTAAGCGTTAAGCACGCAGGCTTTGTGATTAACAAGGGCGGTGCTACCTGCAAAGACGTTTTGGATTTATGCAAAATATGCAGTGATACTGTGTATGAGCAAAAGGGCGTAAAGCTTGAAATGGAGATTAAAGTTTTTAAGTAGGTGATAAGCAGTGGGAAAAGAATTGATTGTTCTTACGGGAGTCAGCGGTGCAGGAAAGTCAACTGCAATGGGCTTTTTGGAGGACGTAGGCTATTACTGTATTGATAATATGCCGCCTCAGCTTATGACCACCTTTGTGAGTATTCTTGCAAAGGGTGACGAATATCAGAGAGTTGCTATCGTTACCGACGTGCGCTCAAGCAGTGTTTTTCAAAATCTGATTGAAAGTATATCTGAAATTGAAAATTACGGCTATATCGTAAAGGTGATTTACCTTGACGTAAACGACAATGAGGCACTTAAAAGATATAAGCTCACACGCAGAAAGCACCCGTTTGCCGATAAATTTAACGGCAGTATTTCGCAGGCTATTGTCTATGAAAAAGAGATACTCTCATCACTCAGAGGCCGTGCAGATCATGTGATTGATACGTCTGATTTAGATGCGAACAAGCTCAGAGCAAGGCTCACTCAAATCCTTCTTGGTGACGACAGTGAGGTTATGAATATCCACTGTATGTCCTTTGGATTTAAGCACGGAATTCCGTCAGAGGCGGATTTTGT
The DNA here is from genome assembly GCA_022511185.1 of Eubacterium sp. Taxonomy (GTDB): domain Bacteria; phylum Bacillota; class Clostridia; order Oscillospirales; family Acutalibacteraceae; genus Eubacterium_R. The sequence goes on along the minus strand of JAFLSA010000070.1, from coordinate 8,050 downwards.
TATTGACGTGCGCTGTCTGCCTAATCCGTACTGGGTGGAAGAACTCAGACCAAAAACAGGACTTGATAAAGAAGTTAAGGATTACGTGTTCGCTTTTGATGAGTCAAAGGAGCTTTTAAAAAAGCTTATTGATTTACTTGATTTTCTTAATCCGCTTTATATCAAAGAGGGCAAGAGCCAGATAGTCGTTGCAATAGGCTGCACAGGCGGAAACCACAGGAGTGTCGCTATTGCAGAGGCGCTCAAGGAGCATTTTTCAAAAAAGTGGGATAACGTTTCCACAAACCACAGAGATATTGATAGGAAATAATTATTAAGATGTCATTTTCACAGAACGTAAAAAACGAGCTGCTTCAAACTGAATATAACAACAGCTGCTGTGAAAGGGCACTGCTTTACGGACTTTTGATTTTCGGCAAGAGCTTTTCATCATACGGTATCAGTATACAGACGGAAAATGAGGGCATAGCCAAGCTCTATAAAAAGCTGATAAAAAAGTATTGTAACGTCAGGTGTGATATAAGCGTTTCACCAAAGGGCAGGAGCTTTTCTATTAATATTAATAAGAAAAGTGACTGCGATAAGATTTTAGGTGCTTTCGGGCATAATGATACGGCAAGCCTTAAAATCAATCATTCAAATTTTGACTGTCAGGATTGCGAGCATGCTTTTTTAGCAGGTGCGTTTTTATCGTGCGGTACGGTGTCCGACCCTGAAAAAGACTATCATCTTGAATTTACGGTACCGTATATGAACCTTTCAAAAAGTCTTATTACGTTTCTTGAGGAGACTGAGCTTTCGCCAAAGCTCTCTAATCGAAAGGGATATAATATAGTGTATTTTAAGGGCAGTGGTGCGATTGAGGACTGCCTTTACCTTATGGGTGCATCATCTGCTATGTTTGAGATGATGAATATTGAAATTGTAAAGGATATCAGGAATAAGGCGAACCGCACTGCAAACTGTGAAACTGCCAATATTGAAAGAACAGTCAAGGCAAGCTACGCTCAAATTGAAGCTATCGAAAAGATTGAAAAAGTTAAAGGTCTTGATTATTTAAATAAAGATTTAATGGGAATGGCGATTTTAAGGCGTGATAATCCCGAGGCATCACTTGCCGAGCTTTCAAAGCTCAGCGGTATGTCACGTTCAGGCGTTAATCACAGGCTGAAAAAATTGGTTGAAATTGCCGAGAATATATGATGTAAAAAAGGAAAAAAATACAATATGTTTACTCATTTGCACACACATACGGAATTTTCACTGCTTGACGGTGCCTGCCGAATCGAGCAGCTTGTGTACCGTGCAAAGAGTCTTGGAATGCAGTCTCTTGCTATTACTGACCACGGTAATATGTACGGGACTGTTGATTTTTATAAGGCGTGTAAAAAAGAGGGGATAAAGCCGATAATCGGCTGTGAGGTTTACGTTGCACCACGCACACGCTTTGATAAGGACAAGGTGCTTGATAAGGAATATAATCATTTAATTCTCCTTTGTGAAAATGAGACAGGCTATAAAAACCTTATCAATATGGTCTCAAAGGCGTTTACGGAAGGCTTTTATTTTAAACCGAGAATTGACCGTGATTTGCTCGAAAAATATCACGAGGGTCTTATATGCCTTTCTGCCTGCCTTGCAGGTGAGATACCTCAGGCAATTTTACAAAAGGATTATGAAAAGGCAAAGCGTACTGCGCTTTGGTATCGAGATGTTTTCGGCGAGGGGAATTATTATCTTGAGCTTCAGAATCACGGACTGCCTGAGCAGTTGTCGGTCAATGAGGGCGTCAAGCGAATTTCAAGGGAAACAGGCATTCCTTTAGTCGCAACAAACGACGTGCACTATATTGAAAAGGACGATGCCAAAATTCAACAGGTGCTTATCTGCATTGCGACTAACCACGTTATCGGTGACGATACGGGTCTTGAATTTCACGCAAATGAATTTTACCTCAAAAGCGAGCAGGAAATGAGGGAGATATTCTCCGATGTTCCTGAGGCTGTTGACAATACGCAGATAATTGCTGACAGGTGTAATTTTGATTTTGAGTTTGGAAATACTAAGCTTCCGTATTACGAAACACCTGATAATATGAAGCATTTTGAATATTTCAAAATGCTTTGTATGCAGGGTATGAAAAAGCGCTACGGTGATAATCCTCCACAGGAATATTATGACAGGCTTGATTACGAGCTTGATACCGTGGAAAAAATGGGCTATACGGATTATTACCTTATTGTTTCCGATTTCGTGTCCTTTGCGAAAAGCAGGGATATCCCTGTCGGTCCCGGCAGAGGCTCCGGTGCAGGTTCGATTGCCGCCTACTGTATGGGCATAACCGACCTTGACCCGATGAAATATAATCTTCTCTTTGAGCGATTTCTTAATCCAGAGCGTGTGTCAATGCCCGACTTTGATATTGACTTCTGCTATGAAAGGCGCTCAGAGGTTATTGAATACGTAACGAAAAAATACGGCGCAGACCACGTGGCACAGATAGTCACGTTCGGCACTCTCGCAACACGTGCCGCTATCCGTGACGTCGGCAGGGCAATGGGTATGCCGTATGCCGCAGTTGATGCCGTTGCAAAGCTTGTGCCGAATGATTTTCACATAACGATTGAGCAGGCTGTGAAAAAATCAAAGGAGCTTGCCACCCTGATGAGTGAAAATGAGCAGGTTAATGAGCTTATAGAAACAGCCAAAAAGGTTGAGGGTATGCCGAGAAACACGTCAACTCACGCAGCAGGTGTTGTTATTACTCACAATCCTGTTTCAACCTACGTTCCGCTTGCTACGAATGACGGAGTGCCTGTCACTCAGTACATTATGACAACGCTTGAGGAACTTGGACTTCTCAAAATGGACTTTCTCGGTCTCAGAACACTCACAGTTATTGATGATGCTTCAAAGGCAGCAGGCATTGATATTGACTCAATTTCAATAAGTGACCCAAAGGTTTACAGCCTCTTTTCAAGGGGACAGACTGAGGGCGTGTTCCAGTTTGAATCCTCAGGTATGAAGCAGATGCTTACTAACCTTAAGCCGACTGCGCTTGAGGATTTGATTGCTGCAACTTCGCTTTACAGACCGGGCCCTGCAAAACAGATTGACACTTTTGTTGAAAATTCACATAATCCCGATAAGGTTAAATATATCACCGATAAGCTCAGACCTATACTTGAAAATACGTACGGCTGTATGGTTTATCAGGAGCAGGTTATGCAGATTTTTCGCGAGCTTGCAGGCTACTCTTACGGCAGGGCTGACATTGTCCGCCGTGCAATGAGCAAAAAGAAGCTGTCCGTTATGGAGCAGGAGAGGGAAACCTTTATTGACGGCTGTGAGAAAAATGGAGTTGATAAGGCTGCGGCAAACGCAATTTTCGACCAGATGGCAGATTTTGCAAAATATGCATTTAACAAATCACACGCCGCCTGCTATGCTCTTGTGGCTTACCAAACAGCATATTTAAAATGCTATTATCCTGCCGAGTTTATGGCGGCGCTTATGACTTCTGTCCTTGACCAGACGAATAAGATTGCACGCTATACCTCAGAGTGTAAGCGTTTAGGACTAAGGCTCGGACCGCCGAATATAAACACCTCTATGAAAGGCTTTACTGCTAACGGCAGGATTATCAATTACGGACTTTTAGGCATTAAAAATGTCGGGGCAGAGTTTATTGATGAAGTAGTTGAGGAACGGAAAAACGGCGATTTTACCGATTTGATGGACTTTTGCAAGCGTATGCAGGAGGGTCATTTTAACCGCCGTGCAGTTGAAAGTCTTATCCGCTGCGGCGCAATGGACTGCTTTGGCAGTAACAGAAGGCAAATGCTTCAGGCATTGCCGTCACTCATAACAAATCTTGAAAATTACAGGCAGAACACACGTTATGGACAAGTAGGCTTTTTCGACTTGGGACAGGGTGAGATAATGTCGCTTGACTTTGAAATGCCTGATGTTTCGGAATTTCCTAAAAACGAGCTTCTTAAAATGGAAAAGGAAATGACAGGGCTTTATCTCTCGGGTCATCCTATGGAAAAATATTCGGATATTTGCAGAAGCCTCGGTTATGCGTACACGATTGATTTGATTGAAGCAGAAAATGAACCGATGTCAAAATATAGGGACAAGTGTCAGGTAAAGCTATGTGGAATAATTACACGCGTAACGCTGAAGCAAACCCGAAACGGCGCGACAATGGCATTTGTCACGGTGGAGGACTTGTACGGCTCATTAGAAATAATCGTTTTTCCGAATGCGCTTGAAAGGTACTCCGAGCTGATTTACGACGGCAGTATTATAAGTGTTTCGGGTACGCTTTCGCTTGAAGAGCAGAAGGATGCAGCAATACTTGCTAATGAGATAACAACACCGCCTACAAGCGAAAATGCACAGACCCGGAAAACCAATGATACACCTGTAAAGAAAAAAAGAAGGCTCGGACTTTTCCTGAGATTTCAAAATGAATCCGACCCTAATATAAGGCTTGCAAAAAGGGTGACAACTATTTTTGAAGGAACAACTCCGCTTTATTTTTACTATATTGAAAGTGGGCGGTATGAGCTTCAGCCGAGTGAGAATTTTGTCGAAGTAAATGAGACAGAGCTGAGTGAACTCAGGCGAATTCTCGGAAAAGAAAATGTTGCCTTTATCGGCTAAAAATAAGTCAACACTTGACATTTTTATTAATCAATATTAAAATACTGTATATTATGTATGATTTTACCTATTTTGTAGGAGGATATTAATTATGAAAACAATTGCGGTTTTGACAAGCGGCGGCGATTCACCGGGAATGAATGCTGCTGTTCGTGCAGTAGTTCGTACAGCGTGCAAAAACGGCATGAAAGTGTACGGTGTAATTCGTGGATATAACGGACTTATTAACGGAGATTTTAAAGAAATGGATCTTCGCTCTGTTTCTAATATTATTAACAGAGGCGGCACAATTCTTCACTCTGCCCGTTCAAAGGAATTTGCAACGGAGGAGGGTATGAGCAGAGCTATTCGTACCTGTAAGGAATGGGGTATTGAGGGCGTAGTCGTTATCGGCGGCGACGGCTCCTTCAGAGGTGCGAGAGATCTCTCTGAGAGAGGTATTCCTTGTGTAGGCATACCGGGTACTATTGACAACGATATTGCCTGCTGTGACTACACAATCGGCTATGATACATGCCTTAATACCATTATGGAAATGGTTGACAGACTCCGTGACACAAGTGAAAGCCACGACAGATGTATGGTCGTTGAGGTTATGGGCAGACGTGCAGGCTATCTTGCGCTTAATGCGGGTATTGCCGTAGGTGCTACTGCAATCCTTATCCCTGAGGTTGAATTCGATATTGAAAAGCACGTTTTTGAGCGTATGGAAAGTACTCAGAGAACGGATAAAAAGTATTTTGTTATTATTGTTGCAGAGGGCACAGGTGTTGATGTAGCAGAGCTTGCAAAGGAAATCCATGCACGTACAGGTGTTGAATCACGCTCAATGGTACTCGGCCATGTTCAGCGTGGCGGCTATGCTACTGTTAAGGATAGAGTAATGGCTACACGTATGGGCAACCGTGCAGTTAAGCTCCTTATGGAAAATAAAGGAAACCGTGTTGTAGCAGCTCAGAAGGAAGAGGTAGTTGATTTCGATATCTTTGAGGCTCTCAATATGACAAAGTCAATTGATTTGGACCTTTACGACATTGCTCACGAGGTTTCAATTTAATTTGAATTTTTTAATTTACATAAATTTTTAAGGACATCCTTGAGATGTCCTTATTTTTTTGTCAATACTATAATCGGTGATTTATTTGAAAAAGATTATACGTATAGCAGATGCCTGCATCGCAGTAGTATTGATTATTATTTACGGGTTGGTAGGCTTTGGTAATTTTACACTGCCGAATCAGATTTCAGCTTATTCTTCAAGGAATATAAGTTATAAAAATATATACACGGTAAACGTGCCGAACAATACACAGGTTGATTTTCAAAATAACACCCGAGTATCTCCGTCGGAAAGTGAGATAAAAATACTCGGCATAATTCCTGTTAAATCTGCTAAAATTTCACAGGTGAATGTTAAAAAAGTCTATGTCAGCGGTGAAAGTTTTGGCATCAAGCTCTATACCGACGGCGTTATCGTTGTCGGCACTAAGGACGTTGACACGGCAAAGGGAAGGTCTAATCCGGCAAAAGAAGCAGGACTTCAAAAAGGGGATATTATCGTCAGTATAAATAACGTTAAAATGACATCTTCAACACAAGTTGAGGAAACCTTTAACGACAATAACGGCAAGGACTATAAAATAAGAGTAAAAAGAAACGGCAATTACAAGACTTTTACATTAACACCCGTTTATTCACAGTCTGAGGGGAAATATAAGGTCGGTGTGTGGGTCAGGGACTCAACTGCCGGCATAGGTACAGTTACCTTTTACAATCCCGAAAACAACTCAATTGCCGCACTCGGACACCCTATAACAGACGTTGATACGAATGATATAATGCCGATTTTAAACGGCGAGGCAGTAAAGGCAACTGTGACTAAGCTGTATAAAAGCATCAACGGAGAAGCAGGCTCGCTCTCCTGTGATTTTTCAAATGATGTTATCGGAAGTCTAAGCGTAAACAGCACCTGCGGCGTATACGGAAAATACAACATTAAAATAGATGAAAACAGGCTTTATCAGGTTGCTCCGTCACAGGAGGTTGAAAGGGGAAAGGCACAGCTTCTTTGCACGATTGATGACAGCGGCCCTCAGCTTTATAATGTTGAAATAACTCGTGTATCATACAGAGAAAATAACGAAGAAAAAAATATGATCGTAAAAATAACTGATGAAAGGCTGATTGAAAAAACAGGCGGAATCGTTCAGGGAATGAGTGGCTCACCCATAATTCAAAACGGAAAACTAATCGGCGCACTTACTCACGTTATAGTTGACAATCCCGAAAAGGGCTATGCAATTTTTGCCGAAAAAATGGTGCAAAAATCAGAAGAAGTTAAATAAAGTAAAAATTGAAAAATTTGTGTTTTGCACAAAGAAACGAATAAATAAAAATGTGAAATATATTTACAAAATATTGTGAAAAACACTTGCAATTGTACTTTAAAAATGGTAATATGTGGAAGAAAAAAACAAGGAGGGGTTTTTTATGAAAACCAGTTTAAAAGTACTTATTGCCGACGATTCAGCACAGTTTGGTAAAAAATGTCAAATGGAATTAAAAAGTGCCGGATTTGAGGTGGTACTTACGGCAAAGGACGGCGCAAGAGTTATTTCAGCAATTGATTCTCAGCATTTTGATGCTGTACTTATGGACGCCTTTATGCCGAACGGTGATGCTATAGAGGTTTTGGAGCATATGAATAATTCCTTGAGTGAAAAGCCACTTGTTGCAATTGTATCGTCAATTGATTCTCAGGATTTTGAGGAACAAATGATTAATGCCGGAGCTAACTATTATTTTATAAAGCCGGTGACTTCAGAGTCTGTTGCAAAGCGAATAATGAGCCTCGCTTCATGGAAAACGGAAAAGAAAAAGAGAGAGCAAACTATGTTTTCCGACAGCGATATCGAAGTGGTAATTTCAGATATTATGCGCCAGATTGGCGTGCCTGCACATATTAAAGGTTATCAGTATTTAAGAACGGCAATCAAGCTTTCCGTAAATGACAACGAAATGCTCAGCTCGGTTACAAAATTGCTTTATCCGACAGTTGCGAAAATGTATAATACAACGGCATCGAGAGTTGAAAGAGCAATCAGACACGCAATTGAGGTTGCTTGGGATAGAGGAGATGTCGATGTTCTTTCCTCATATTTCGGTTACACAATTCAGTCACAGAGAGGCAAGCCTACAAATTCTGAGTTCATCGCAATGATTGCTGATAAATTAAAACTGTCACTGAAAACAACTGCATAAGTTTTTGGACGTTTAATAGCGCCCGACTTATTTAATATTAAATATCATATTTTACTTATAACTATATCTTGTGGTGTGAGCAGTAATTCACTACTTTACACCGCAAGATTTTTTATTG
>JAFLSA010000007.1 GCA_022511185.1 Eubacterium sp. | reverse complement strand
TTTCTGCGACAAGCGAATACTGCTCAGGTGTAAGGAGTAAAATATCCTTTCTGCCCTCCTGAGCAAGCGCTTTAATGCTTTTAAACACATATTCAGTTTTGCCGTAGCCTGAACGGCCGAACACCATTTTAAGCATATGTCACCTATTATCTGTAATATTCCTCAGGCTTTATAAGCCCCTCATTCATCATATTTTCGTAGGCATCAATAAAAAATTCATACATAGGTCTTGCGATATCAAAAGCAAGCTTCAACTCATCAATCAGAGCAGGAGTAGCGATCCTTGAAAGATCGTTGCTGTAATAAGTAAATGACATATTTTTAGCACGAAGATATGGCTTTAGTTCCTCCGGCGCATCAGGGTACAATTCCTTTTTATACTCTTCAGAGCATTCATATGTGAAGCCTGCTTCCTCACACGCTTTAAGAGCATCAAACCACCTGTCGGGGTGCTTTAATATCATCTTGTGCACCTCTTTAAAATGAGAAGGTCTGTATAGCCAGAATACAAGTCCATAGCCAAAGCTGTTTGGATAAAACTCAAAGAAATAAAAAGGTGCACCGGGAAATTCATTTTTATATCTCCTGAAAAACATCCACAAATTTTCTCTATACTTAATTTTATTTCTGTGTCCTCTTGTGTCCCTGTAAATACGTGCAACAGATCTCAAAGGGTCAGTCATCATCATATCGTCAATATCAAGCATAAGCTCGCTTAAATCAAGCATAATCTGCCTCATAGGGACAGTTATGCCGTTTTTAAGTTCTTCTTTATGCTCCTGATAAAAAGACCTTGAATCGTTAAATCTGTTTTCGCAGAGAAGCTGAATACTCTCAGGCTTTATTCCTTTAAAGTTATATTCCATCATTTTAATAATCCTTTATCCTCCATCTGTTGTGCTGCAAGGAGTGCACAAATCTTTGCACTGTGGAAATTAAGTCCGCCTTGAATCCATGCATAGTACGGCTCTCTGATAGGTGCGTCAGCCGAAAGCTCAATAGATGAACCAAGCGTAAATGCGCCTGCCGCCATAACCACCTTGCTGTCATATCCGGGCATATCCCAAGGCTCAGGCAATACAAAGCTGTCAATCGGACTGCCACTTTGAACTCCCTGACAAAATGCAACAAGACTTTCGGGATTTTCAAGACCAAGTGACTGAACAATATCGTGCCTTGTTTCATTATATTTAGGCGTTACATCATATCCAAAACCGCCGAATAAAGCTGAAATAAAAACTGCGCTTTTTAACGCTTCTCCGACAGTATGCGGAGCATAAAACAGTCCCATATATAGCTCACGGTTGTGACCAAGTGAAGCGCCAACTTCTCTGCCCAAGCCGGGTGTTGTGAGCCTGTAAGCACATTTTTCAACAAGGTCTTTTCTGCCTGCGATGTATCCGCCTGTCGTGGCAATTCCACCGCCCGCATTTTTTATCATTGAGCCTGCAATCAGGTCAGCGCCAACCTCTGTAGGCTCACGCTTTTCAACAAATTCACCGTAGCAGTTATCAACCATAACAATAACATTTGGATTCTTTTCTTTGGCTATTTTGCAGACCCTTTCAATCTCATCAATGGAAAGACTCGGTCTTAATTCATATCCCCTGCTTCGTTGTATATAAACCATTGTTACACTGTCGTCAACAGCATTTCTTATCGCATCATAATCAAGTCGATCATTCTTGAGAGGTACTTCATCATAGCTGATTCCAAAATCCTTAAGTGAACCCATCTTCTCTCCTGTGATACCGATAACGTTATGTATCGTGTCATATGGTGTTCCTGTCACACAGAGCATCTTGTCACCGGGTCTTAAAACGCCGAAAAGAGCCGTTGCAAGTGTGTGAGTACCGCAAGTAAAGTTATGGCGTACAAGTGCATCTTCAGCACCGAAAACCTTTGCCCACACATTATCAAGTATATCTCTGCCCCTGTCATTGTAGCCATAACCTGTTGTACTGATAAAATGCGTTTCAGAAATGCCACATTCAATAAATGCTTTCTGTACTTTGAGTTGATTATATTCGGTTATTTCATCAATATAAGCAAACTGTTCTTTGCAAAGATCTAATGCCTTATTTGATGCATTTTCAATTCTTTCACTTACCCTAAAAAAAGGAATCATTTATACATTCTCCATTTTCCGATATTTTCAAAACCAAGCCTTATGTAAAACTGCTCGTTAAGATTCATTTCACGCATAAGAAATACTTTTCCTCTTATGTCACTCAACATTTCAGTGATAAGTGCAGAGGCATATCCCATATTCCTGAACGCAGATGAAGTCTGTACGGCAGATAATATTGCCGAATCATTATAAATTGACGAAAAAATACCGCTTGAAACAATCTCATCATTAATATTAAGTGTATATGCCCTTGCACAGCCATGCCTTATCCTGTGGCTGATATCAACGTACCAAGCCTCAAAATCAGCCGTGTCATAATCAACAAAATTAAAAAGCTCCATCAGCTTTGGAAATCTGTCAATCTCGCAATATGGGCAAGGGCGTTCAACTCTCTTTTCGGTACTCATAACAGCACCATCATCAAAGCTTCCTGTAAATTCAAAGGATTTATCACAAAGAATTGTACTATATCCCATAACAGTAAAGAATTCACGAAGCTCGTCCATATCGGCATTATCGTTAAAGCAGAGCGTATAGTCCCCGTCAAGCCTTGATATAATCGCAGTGATCATATCATTTTCATCAATCTGTCTGTAAAAGCAGGCAAAATCATATTTACAGCCGTACGCCTTAATAAGTGACATAATTCTAATATAATAAATGTCTTCTTTTATAAAGCCTTCAAGCTGTTTTATATCGTCAATTTTATTAATCATAAAGCTTTGGTAAAAGTGCGTTTATAAGTTTTCTTGTTTCATCAATATCTGATTTTTTCACAACGCTTGCTGATGAATGAATATATCTGCACGGCAGAGAAATTGCAAGAACCCTTGAACCCTTGCCGCTCGTTTGGATAGCTCCTGCATCATTTCCGCCTGCAATAGCGGTTTTTGTTTGAACTTTGACATTATTTTCCTCAGCAGTTTTCATTGCAAGGCTGTAAAGCTCCTTGTCATAAATAGTCCTACCATCCATAAATGATACAACAGCACCGTCACCGAGAACGCATACTCGCTCACCGCCTGTGACTCCGCAAAGGTCGGCAGCAGTTGTTGCTTCTAAGATAAGAGAAATATCAGCCTGTACCTGATAAGATGTGCACATTGCTCCTCTAAGTCCTACTTCTTCCTGTACGTTAAAGCAGAAATAAGTATCATATTTTAAATCAGACTTAATAAGCTCTATTAAAAGCATACAGCCGATTCTGTCATCAAGCGCCTTTGACTTAATAAAACCATCGCCAAGCTCATAATAATCAGAACTAAAATAAGCATAATCCCCAGGGTGTACAAATTTTAGTGCATCCTCACGATTTTTTGCTCCAATATCAATTCTCATTGATTTTATTGCGGGAGAAGCTCCTTTTTCGTCCTCTGTAAGAAGATGAACAGGCTTTAAACCTATAACGCCGTTAATATCATTAACAGTAATATTTCTTCCCGCAATAACTTTTGCATCAATTCCGCCAACTGCATCAAAGGACAAATAACCGCTTTCGTCAATATCTTTGATAACAAAACCTACTTCATCCATATGAGCGCAAAGCATAATCTTATTATCAGGAACAAAAGAACCTTTTTTAAAAGCAATTATTGAGCCGAGGCTGTCAACGCTATATTCACAATAAGGCTTAATCTCGTTAATAATAAAATCACGTACTGACTTTTCGTCACCCGACGTACCGTTTAACAGGCAAAGTTCTTTAAGCATTCATCTCACCTGCCCTTTCCTTGATATATGCACAGATAAGCCTGCTGACACTTTTGACATCAGCTGTATCAACAACCTCAACACGTTGGTGCATATATTTTTCCGGGATTGAAATAAGTGCTGTCTTAATTCCGCATTCTGATATAGTTATTACGTCAGCATTTGTACCTGTCCTGCCGGACATGATTTCCCTCTGATAAGGAATATTATTTTTCTCAGCTATATTAACAAGCTGTCTTGACATTTCTTTATCAAGAGTTGGAGAAAAGCCTATCATAGCGCCCTTCGATATTTCACCGCAGTCTGCTTTATCACATCCCGGTGTATAGGCAAATGACACATCAACAACTATTGCCTCGTCAATAGCTTTTGAATAAGGGCCGATCTTTGCTCCTCTTGTGCCGACCTCCTCTTGTGAAGAAAACATAACTGTTACTTTGCAAGAGAGATTTTTAAGCTCGTCAAGGCACATCAAAATTGCGGCAACACCTGACCTGTCATCAAGGCAGGAGGCAGAAACAAGTCCGTTCAAAAGCGGTGTAAAATTACGCTTAAAGGTAATTCTGTCACCGAGTGAAACTATACTTTCAAGCTGAGATTTGCTATAGCCAGTATCAATTGAAAGGTCTGTTAGTTTTGGAGCTTTCTTCTCATCATCAGCATTTTGCAGATGCGGCGGGAGCGTAGAAATCACACCCTTAATCTCTTCTTTACCCCAAATAGAAACCTCCATAGCAGGCAAAGATCTTGCATCAAATCCTCCGCATTTATCAAACTTAATAAATCCGTCATCTGTTATCTCTGTAACAATAAGACCGATTTCATCAAGGTGTGCATCTAAGAGAAAATGATAACCTTCGCCAAAGGTACAGAAAACGTTATTCATACAGTCAACTGTAACTATGCCGTACGGCTCAAGCATTTTTGTCAGCATAGTGACAATATTTTTCTCGTCACCTGCAACACCGACAGTCTGTGTCAGCTCCTTTAATAATTCAAGTGTACTTTCCATTACTCACCAAATCCGTTTACTAATTCTTTAAATCTTCTTCCTCTGTATTCAAAGGTTTTGAACTGATCAAATGCAGGACAAGCAGGACAGAGGGAAACAATGTCACCGCTTACTGCTTTTTCCTTTGCAATAATCAAAGCATTTTCAAGATTATCTGTTTTTGCTATCTCAAGACCTGATTTTTCATAGCCGTCATAATTTATGACAGTATCGTAAATCTTATCGGCAGTTGCGCCATTTAAAACAAGTAGCTTGACATATTTAAGGATGTCAGGCACCATTTCGCTCATATCGTTGCCCTTGTCAGAGCCGCCCATAATGACGATAATCTTTCTGCCAAAAGCACGCAGCCCACTTATAACTCTTGAAGGTGAGGTGGCAATTGAATCATTATAATATCTTACGCCTTTATACTCTCTGACAAACTCAATTCTGTGCTCAACTCCGCCGAAGGTTTTTGCAATTTTAACCATATTTTCAGGCTTAACAAGTCCCCATACGGCGCTGATTGCGGTGCAGTAATTTTCAATATTATGACTGCCGGGAATGATGATATCATCTTTAGTCATAATAAAGGTTTCATCACCGTTATCGCTGTAAACAATATCGCCGTTATCTTTCATATAAGCGCCGTTATTTACCGGGTGCTTGATTGAAAATTCAACAAACTGACCCCTAACGTCATATCTCATATCGTGGTAAACTCTGTTACCGATTGAATAGTCGCAATCAGCGTTAAGAACAGTTTTGCAATCTTTATTCTGATAAATCAAAATATTTCTCTTTGCGTCAACGTACTCATCAAGGCTGATGTGGTGATCCTGATGTGTGCACTCAATATTCGTCACAACTGCAATATCGGGACTGTTCACTAAATTTCCCATTGTAAGAAGCTGGAATGAGGACAGCTCAACAACGGCGATGTCATTCTCAGTAATCGTTTCAAGTTCGGGCATTAATGCCTTGCCGATATTACCACCAAGATAAACGTTGTAACCCTGTGCCTTAAGCATTTTGGAAATAAGAGTTGTAGTCGTTGTCTTGCCGTTTGATCCGGTAACGGCAATTATTTTTGAAGGGCAAAGCTTGAAAAAAACTTCCATTTCAGTAGTAACCCTTTGCCCTCTTTCGATACACTCACCAATCCACGGATTCTGAAAAGGTAATATACCGTGTGAGCGAAATACTAAGTCCATATTAGGAAGAATGCTTAGATAATCTTCACCGAGTGAGAAATTGACACCAAGCTCTTCTAACCTTTTGCATATGTCAACTCCAATATATTCCTTATCTCTTTTGTCACAGGCATAGACCTCAACACCAAGTCTTGCTAAAAACTCAGCGCAGGGCACGTTTGCAACACCCATACCAACAAAGGCAACCTTTTTGCCTTTCAAATTATCAAAATACTGTTTTGCTCTGTCGTTCATATTATCTCCTTAATGTACTGTGAAATTGCCGGCTTTAAAATCCTTAATGTTAAATGATTTCATTCTATCCTCAAGCTCATCCTGAAAAGGTAATCTTTCCTTACCTATGTATTGCTCCTTTATAGGAAGGTCACAGTTCATAACAAAATTTGCTATCATCTGTTGACATTTTGTTTTAACATTTCCGAGAAAATATACTCTGCCGCTTGAAATCTCACAAATCGCAATAGCAATTTTTAACTGCTCTTTTTTGCCGAGCGGAGTAACCATTTTACTAAGTGCAATTGCATCATCCTGAGCTTTATCAGTCACAATGCAGAGAACAGCATCTCCCTTTCTGAATATATTTTGAACGGTTATGTCATAGATTACTGAATCAAGATATGCAAGAACATCATTTCTGTCCACATTATCAATCGAAGCTGCGTAGAAAAATTCTTTTTTCTTTAAAGCCTTGAACTCAAAATCAAACTCGGTGATTTCGATATTCTTGCTCATTGAATATTTACAGCATTGCAAATCATCGTACATACTGCTGATATATTCTGACCGTTCTTTCTCGGAGCGCGACGTTAAATAATAGCCTGCGTCGGAAATTTCGTTTTCAACTGAGGATAAAAATGAGTCGCATTTTCCGTATTTTGAGTAGTACATAAATACTAAAACCAAAACTCCGATAACTAAAAAGTCGCAAATGTAATTACAGATAACGGCCGCTAAATCGCTCAACTTTGCCACATACGGCTGAACACCGATATAGACAAGCAGAAATACTGCACTGATAATAACGCTTGTCTTTAAGAGGGCATACAGCCTTTTTTGTTTTTTTCTGAATTCTCTCATTTTATCATTCCCATAAACGTTTCTTCATCAATTACATCAATGCCAAGTGCATTTGCTTTATCGAGCTTTGAGCCTGCTTCTTCGCCTGCAAGCACATACGTTGTTTTTTTAGATACCGAAGAAGAAGTTTTTCCCCCGAAGGATTCAATAATCTTTGACGCTTCATTACGCTTTAAGGTTGGAAGTGTACCTGTCAAAACAAAGGTCATACCTGCAAAACGTTCGTCCTTAACCTCAGTGGTTGATTTCATATTAACACCGCTTGCGCTTAGCTTTTTAATAAGCTCTTTTGCAGAATCGGTTTTAAAATAATTTACAACGCTTTCAGCCATAATCTGACCGTAGCCTTCTATTGAAAGAATATCATCAACAGTCGCAGACATAATAGCATCAATGGTTCTGAAATGGTCTGAAAGAAGCTTACCAGCCTTAGCACCGATATGCCTTATTCCAAGGGCAAAAATCAGCTTTGACAAGTCATTTGACTTTGATTTTTCAACTGATTTTCTTATATTATTTGCACTTGTTTCCTTGAATCCGTCAAGCGAAGCAATTTTTTCATAATCAAGATTGTAAATATCGTAGGTGCTTTTTATAAGTCCGTTGTCAACAAAGGTTTCAATAATCGCAGGACCGAGACCCTCGATATCCATTGCATCACGAGAGCAGAAATGAATCAAATTCCTCAATAGCTGTGCTGGACACTCCGGGTTAATACATCTTATGGCTGCCTCGTCTTTTTCACGAATTACTTTCTCATTACAGGACGGGCAATGAGTCGGAAACGTGTAAATGCTGTCGCTGTTATGCTCGTTGACACAAAGCACCTCAGGGATAATATCACCAGCTTTTCTGACTGTTACGATATCACCGACAGCAATTCCCTTTTCGTTAATAAAATCCTGATTGTGAAGCGTTGCACGACTTACTGTAGTGCCTGCAAGGTGAACGCTTTCGAGAATTGCTGTCGGTGTCAACACGCCTGTTCTACCTACTGCAATTTCAATATCAACGAGTTTTGTCTGCTTTTCCTCAGGCGGATACTTGAAGGCAACTGCCCACCTTGGATATTTAGCGGTTGAACCAAGTATTTCTCTACTCGAAAATTCATCAACTTTAATAACTGCGCCGTCAATGTCAAATTCAAGCGCCCCGCGAGATTCACCTATTCTGTCAATCTCATCAATCGCACTTTCAATATTATCAACTCTTTTATAAAAAGGAACTGTGTTGAAGCCAAGCTCCTTTAAATAATCAAGTGACTGTTTATGTGAAGTAATCGTGCCACCCTCAAGCTGCTGAATATTGAAAATGAAAATATCAAGTCCCCTACTTGCTGTTACTGCGCTGTCCTTTTGCCTTAATGAGCCTGCAGCGGCATTACGGGGATTTTTAAAAGGCTTTTCACCATTTAAAAGCTGTCTGTCAACAACCCTGTCAAAGCTCTTCTTAGGCATATAAACCTCGCCGCGAACCTCGATATATGGCACCGGTTTATTGAGCTTTAAGGGGACGTTGTGAATTACTCTAAGATTACCGCTGACGTCCTCACCGACATCACCGTCACCTCGTGTTGAGCCACGAACAAATATGCCGTCACGGTATTCAAGACTGACGGAAAGGCCGTCAATCTTAGGCTCAACAACATAATGCTTATCACTCACAACATCGCTGACACGCTTGTCAAAATCGATTAATTCGTCTTTACTAAAAGCATCCTGCAGACTTTCCATTCTAACGGTATGCACTACGCTTTCAAAGGAATTATCAGCCTTGCCGCCAACCTTTTTTGTCGGTGAATCAACAGCATCATATTCAGGAAACTGCTCCTCCAATTCCTTAAGCTTGCGCATCATCATATCGTACTCGTAGTCCTCAATTTCAGGTGCGTCGTCATTATAATATCTATCAGAATGGTATCTGAGCTTGTTTCTTAGATCTTCAATTTTCTTTTGTGTTTCATTCATACTATCACCAATTATTATATTCATTTTAGTTTATCACATATATTGTAATTAATCAATAAATTAAGAAGAAAAAACCCTGACTTTTGTCAGGGTTTTACGAATTTATTTTGTGAACTTGTGGAACATCTTTTTACCTTTTTTGATAATAACATCATTCTCAAAATCTGATATTTTCAAAGCTGTCAATGCACCGCTGATTTTTTCTTCATTAACGCTGACACCGCCCTGATCAATAAGACGTCTGCCCTCTCCTTTTGATTTGATCATACCGGCTTTGAGCATCATATCAAGAACAACAATTTCTCCATCAGTAAAGTCATCATCAGTGAGTACAGTTGTAGGCATATTTGAGTTGTCGCTGCCGCCTGCAAAAAGAGCCTTTGCCGCACTTTGAGCTTTTTGTGCTTCTTCCTCACCGTGAATCATCTTTGTAAGTTCAAAGGCAAGCACTTCCTTAACCGTATTAAGCTGAGCACCTTCAAGCTTTTCATATTCTCTGATTTGCTCCATAGGAACGAAGGTTAAAAGCTTCATACATTTGATAACGTCATCGTCACCAACGTTTCTCCAGTACTGATAGAAGTCATAAGGCGATGTTTTTTCAGCATCGAGCCATACTGCACCCTTTTCAGTCTTACCCATTTTCTTACCTTCTGAATTAGTAAGAAGTGTTATAGTCATTGCGTTTGCATTGCCGGAAAGCTTACGCCTTATAAGCTCCATACCGCCTATCATATTTGACCACTGATCGTCGCCGCCAAACTGAAGATTACAGCCGTATTTTTTATACAGTGTGTAGAAATCATAGCTCTGCATAATCATATAGTTAAACTCTAAGAACGATAGACCTCTCTCCATTCTCTGCTTATAGCACTCAAAAGAGAGCATTCTGTTTACACTAAAGCAAGCACCAACCTCACGCAAAACATCGATATAATTAAGATTTAAAAGCCAGTCAGCATTATTGACCATAAGTGCTTTACCGTCTGAAAAATCAATAAATTTTGACATCTGCTTTTTAAAGCATTCACAGTTGTGATTGATAGTTTCAACAGTCATCATTTTACGCATATCAGACTTACCGCTCGGGTCGCCAATCATACCGGTTCCGCCACCAATAAGTGCAATCGGCTTATTGCCTGCCATCTGAAGCCTCTTCATTAAGCAAAGCGCCATAAAGTGACCTACGTGCAAGCTGTCTGCAGTAGGGTCAAATCCGATATAAAATACTGCCTTTCCTGCATTTACTAAATCTCTTATTTCATTTTCGTCAGTTACCTGTGCAATTAAGCCTCTCTCCTGTAACTCCTCATAAACTCCCATTTATATGTCCTCCTGTGATGAAAGCATTTCTTCAGCACTTTTTAATAATGTGTCTGTAATATGGATGCCACCCATAATTCTTGCAAGCTCATTTTTCCTTGCTTCAAAATCAAGGGCAGTGACTTTTGTATAAGTTCTGTCACCTATAAATTCTTTCTGAATTAAAAAGTGTTCATCGGCATTAGAGGCAATCTGTGCTGAATGCGTAACACAGATAACCTGAGTATTTTTTGAAACAGATTTAAGCTTTAAGCCAATTTTCTGGCTTGCTCTGCCGCTGACACCTGTGTCAATTTCGTCAAAAATCAACGTACCGATTGTATCATTGTACGACAATATGTTTTTAATTGCAAGCATTATTCTCGAAAGCTCACCGCCTGATGCTATTTTTGAAAGCGGCTTTGGCGGTTCACCGGGATTCGTTGAAATTAAAAATTCAATTTTATCAAAGCCGGTTGATGAAAGATTGCCTTTTTCAAAGCTGACAACAAACTTAAGCTTCGGCATATCGAGAAATTCAAGTTCACTCTTAACACTATTTTCAAATAACTTAGCTGTTGCCTTCCTTTTATCTGAAAGTCTTTGAGCAAGCCGGACAGTTTTTTCAAAAAGCTCATCATACTGAGTACTGAGCTTTTCCAGTTCTTCATCAGAATAAATTATAGAATTGCGCTGAGCTTTTGCGTCATCAAGAAAAGCAAGCATTTCCTCCTCGGTTTCACCGTATTTATGTGAAAATTTATAGAGCAAATCAAGCCTTTCTTCAATTTGTTCAAGCTCATTTGGATCAAAATCAATTGAGGAAAAAAGTAAATCAATTTTGTCCTTTACACCTTCAAGCTTATCGTTTATATCTGCAAAAAGCTCACAAATATCTTTAGCTTCATCAAAAGCAGAAAGCGAATTGAAGTTGTCATTAATAAGTGACTGTATACCGCTTGCTTCCTCGTCACCGTTCACTGCAAGCAGAGCTGTATTGAGAGCTGCAGCAATAGCCTCGCTTTTATTTATCAGTGCCTTTCGTTTTGAAAGCTCATCCCTCTCGCCTACCTTTATATCAGCTTCCTCAAGCTCGTTAATTTGATAATCAAGCAGTTCAAGCCGGCGTTCCTTGTCAGTTTCATCAGATGTTAAAGCCTTAAGTCTTCGGCGAACAGAAATAAGCTCCTTGAATGACTTTTTATATTCGTCAAGAGCCATACTGTCATCAAAAAGCATATCAATATACTTGTACTGAAAATCGGGATTTAAAAGAGCCTGACTGTCGTGCTGACCGTGAATATTCACAAGCACGTTTCCGATTTCCTTTAACATAGAAACAGTTGCACTTTTGCCGTTGATTTTACAGCTTGATTTGCCAAATGCGCTGATTTTTCTTGTAAGAAGTAAAGAATTATCCTCCTCACTTTCAAAACCAAGCTCATTTAATTTTTCATGAACAGTTTCAGAAACATCCTCAAAATAAGCGCTGACATAAGCGTTTTCAGCACCGTGGCGGACAAGCTCCTTTGAAGTTCTCTCACCGAGTATAGCATTGATTGAGTCAACAACTATTGACTTACCTGCTCCTGTTTCACCTGTTAAAACATTCAAACCTGACGAAAAATCAACAGTCGTCTTTTCAATAACTGCAATATTTTCAATATCAAGAGTTTTTAGCATTTAAAATTTTCTCCATATTCATTGTGAATATCTTTGCAAAATCCACTGTTTTACATAAAACAAAGATTGTATCATCACCTGAAATTGCGCCTACAACTCCGGACCATTCCATTGATTCAATAGCAGTACAGACAGCCATTGCCATACCCGGAAAGCATTTGATACATACTGTATTTTGTGCGTGTTCTACTCTGAGAATTGAGTCGGCAAAAATACCGCCAGTTCTTTTAATTGCATCCGCTGTCGCCTTTTTGCCCGTTGAATATATATAACGGCCCCTGTCGGATAATTCCTTGACAAGGCGCAGCTCTTTAATATCTCGTGAAATTGTCGCCTGTGTCACCTCATAGCCGGATTTAAGCAGCTGTAACTGCAACTCCTCCTGCGTCTCAATTTCCTTTGAATTAACAAGTTCTAATATTTTAGCGTGTCTTCTCTTTTTCATCAGGCTCTCCTCTCAATAATCTTCTTATTAAGAATTTCGTAAAAATTTTCCGGTTTTAACTTAATAAGTCTTGTTTTTGTTTCTGATACCTTAACTCTGACCACAGAGTCAAAGTCAAGTTCAATTGCATCCTCACCGTCAACTGTGAGAACAGGCATATTCATTTTATCATTATGTGCTTTGATAACAAGCTCTTTATCTGCCGAAAAAATGATGCTTCTGTCCATTAGTGAATGGGGGCAGATAGGCGTTGCCAAAATACACTCTGCCTGAGGACTTACAACAGGACCGCCCGCAGCCATTGAGTAAGCTGTTGAGCCTGTCGGTGTTGAAATAATAACTCCGTCTGCTCTCATATTTGAAACGTTCCTGCCACCGCAAGTGATGTTAATATCAATCAGCCTTGCAAAATTACCTCTTGAAATTACTGCATCATTAAGGCATTTATGAGACGAAACAGTTACACCGTTTTTGACGATCTCTGCCTCAAGCATTAAACGTTCATCAATTTCATAATTACCTGTTACTACATTTTTCAAAAGCTCAAGCTCGTCTTGTTCAAGACCGCTCATAAAACCAAGTCTGCCGGCATTTATACCCAAGACAAGCTTGCCGTATTTTGCCGCTTTTTTTGCAACACTGAGTGTTGTACCGTCGCCACCGACAGCAATGGCAATATCGCAAAGCTCAATGATTTTATCTTCACTGTCACAGAAAACGTTACAGCTTTGAAATACAGATGACAGGCTTTCACTTACATACACTTTAGTATTCAATTCTGACAGTACAGAAAACACGTTGCGGCTAAGCTCCTCAACGCCTTTATTCTGTAAATTCGGAAAAACTGATATTATCATAACAATTCCTCGTGTGACTGATTAACAAGAGCCTTTGCATCAATCGTACTATCAACTACCGGCTCGCTTGCTTTTTCAATAAAAATCAAATACTCGATATTCCCCTCAGGACCCTTTACAGGAGAAAATTCGAGTCCGCTTACAGAAAAGCCATTTTCAACAGAAAGTTCAATAATTTTTTCAACAACCTCAATGTGTGTTGCCAAATCACTGACAACACCCTTTTTACCGACCTTTTCACGTCCTGCCTCAAACTGAGGCTTTATAAGGCAAACCGCCTGTCCGTTATCCTTAAGAAATCTATTAAGATTCGGTAAAATATGCTTTAGTGAAATAAAGGAAACGTCAACTGAAGAAAAATCAATTTTGTCGGTAATCTGTTCATCAGTAACATATCTGAAATTGGTTCTTTCTAAATTTATTACGCGCTCGTCTGTCCTAAGCTTCCACGCAAGCTGACCGTAGCCGACATCAATTGAATAAACCTTTTTAGCACCGTTCATCAGCATACAGTCTGTAAAACCGCCTGTTGATGCACCAACATCCATACAAATTTTATTTTCAAGATTTATCGGAAAGCACTCCATTGCCTTTTCAAGCTTAAGTCCGCCACGGCTGACATATTTAAGTGTGCTGCCCCTTACTTCAATATTATCTTCTTCAGTTACCTCTTTGCCTGCCTTGTCCGATTTTTGATTGTTGACATAGACGATTCCCGCCATAATAATGGCCTTCGCCTTTTCCCTGCTCGGAGCAAGACCTCTTTCAAAAAGGGCAACATCAAGCCTTGTTTTATTTTGTTTAGGCATTTTTTACCTCTTCAATAATTGAATTACTGTCAAGCTTATAATGTGAAAGCTGACTGTCAACAGTTGCTTGTTTTACAAATTCATCATTAACAGCAATGTGCTTAAAGTGAGCGCAAATATCATTCTCTGCAAGCATTGACGCAAAGACATCACCAACACCGCCGCTGCGTATTCCCTCTTCAAAAAAGAAAATGTTTTTACAATGCTTAAGCTCATTAATTACATTTTCGTCAATAGGTTTAATTCTGTTCAGTTTAATAACAAAAGTGTTTTCCAATGAATCATAAGCCTCAGCACATTCTGAAAACAATCTGCCGTAGGTCACAATACAATTATCAACATTTGTATCTCCTAAAAGAAAAAATGACTCGTGCTTATATTCATAAGCCTCTGGCATATATCTTTCACAACCTCGGGGATAACGAATAGCTACTGCACCTTTAACCTTATAAATTCCCTCATAAAACATTGCTTCAAGCTCTGTATAATATGACGGAGCAAAAACAGTCAATCCGACAACGGAATTCAGAAAAGCCGTGTCATAAATACCCTGATGACTTTCACCGTCTTCACCGACAAAACCTGCTCTGTCTATACTAAAAACGACTTTTAAGTTCTGCATTGAAACGTCGTGAATAAGCTGGTCATACGTCCTTTGTAAAAATGATGAATAGACGGCAAAAACAGGTATCATTCCGTTTTTTGCAAGACCGCTTGAAAAAGTAACGGCGTGCTGTTCGGCAATGCCAACGTCAAAAAATCTTTTAGGATATTTTTTTGCAAATTCATTAAGACCTGTTCCCTCAGTCATTGCGGCAGTAACACAGCATATTCTGTTATCCTTTTGGGCGAATTTACACATTGTTTCACCAAATGCGGAGGAAAAATTTCTGCCGCCTCCATTTGGTTCACCTGTATTAATATCGAATTTACCTATACCGTGAAACTGAGTAGGATTCTTTTCAGCAGGGTTATACCCCTTGCCTTTAACAGTATTAATATGAATAAAAACAGAATGGCTGTGAGCCTTAGCAACCTTAAGTACGTCAATAAGCGCATCAATATCGTGGCCGTCTACGGGACCGTAATATCTAAAGCCCAGATCCTCGAAAAATGTTGAGTGATATATTCTTTTTCTGAGCTTTGCATTGAAAAGAGTGAAGGTACGGCTGATCTGTGCGCCGATTTTGGGTATCTTTGCAAGGCCTCTTTGAATCTTTGACTTAAATGTAACATAACGCGATGACGTTCTGATAGTCGTCAAATTCTTTGCCATTGTGCCTACATTCTGACTTATCGACATTTCATTGTCATTGAGGATAACAATAAGGTTACTGTTATCTTCTGCGCAGTTATTAAGCGCCTCATAGGCAAGTCCGCCGGTCAGCGCACCATCACCGATTACGGCAATAACCTTGCCCTTTTCACCCTTTAACTGCTTTGCTTTTGCAAGACCAACTGCGGCAGAAATTGAAGTCGAGCTGTGACCCGATGAAAAAATATCGTGTTCACTTTCAACAGGTCGTGTAAAACCGCTGATACCGCCTTCAGTTCTGAGCGTTGAAAAGTCATTTTTTCTGCCGGTCAGAATCTTATGCGTGTAGCACTGATGACCTACGTCAAAAACAATTTGATCTGTAGGGCTGTTAAATACTTTGTGAAGCGCAACCGTAAGCTCAACCACACCAAGATTTGACGCAAGGTGACCGCCATTTTGCGATACGGTAGAAATAAGCAGTTCTCTGATATCACCGCAAAGGGAATTTAGCTCATTTATATTCAGTTTTTTTATGTCCTTCGGAGAATTAACCTCATCAAGAATAGACATACCATCCATCTCTCTTTGTGTGAAAAATCAGTTATTTATCCCTGTTAATAAGAGTATATGCAAGCCGTTCAATAAACTCTGTATTTTCAAAATGCTCAAGCTGTTTAACGGAATTTTGCGTAAGCATTTCAACGTCTTTTTTTGCCTTATCAATACCGACAATTGAAGCGTAAGTTGTTTTACTGTTGCCGGCATCGGAGCCTACAGGCTTGCCGAGCTTTTCCTCATCACCAATGATATCAAGAATATCATCTTGAATTTGAAAAGCGATGCCGAGTGAATAAGCAAATTTTGAAGCTGCAGAAAGCTGTTGGCTGCTTGCACCTGCACTTATACAACCGATAAGACAGGCAGCTGAAATCAAAGCTCCTGTTTTTAGCTTATAAACCGTCAAAAGCTCTCTAAGAGCAGGATTACCCTGCTCAAATAAGAGGTCAATAACCTGACCGCCAATCATACCTGAAACGCCTGAATTCTGAGCAAGAAGACTAACAATCATAACCTTTTTATCGTCGGAAATATCTGAATCAGCGACTATCTCAAATGCGTGAGTTAAAAGTGCATCACCTGCCAAAAGAGCAGTAGCCTCATCAAACTGCTTGTGACAGCTTGGCTTACCCCTTCTTAAATCGTCATTATCCATACAAGGCAAGTCATCGTGAATAAGGCTGTAAGTGTGCACGTACTCAAGAGCACAGGCAAGAGGAAGACAATCATCTCTTGAGCCTCCGCAAGCTTTTGCAAATTCAAGTGCAAGGACAGGTCGGATTCTTTTTCCGCCGTTTTCAAGGCTGTATTCCATAGCCTCAACTACGCTGTACTGCCCGTCCTTAGCGTCAGGAATAAATGACAAAAGTGAATTATTTACTTTTCTTATATCATTTTTGAGTATGTTTTCAAATTCAAAATCGGTCATAATTACTCCTTAGTAAGCTCGGTAATTTTTTGCTCAGCTTCCTTTAGCTTCGATGAACAAAAGGCTGTCAGCTTAGTACCCTCTTCAAAGAGCTTCATACTATCATCAAGTGATACCTCATTTTTTTCGAGTGTATCAACAATTTCTTCAAGACGTTTAATTGCTGTTTCGTACGTCATTTCGTTTTCGTTATTCATATTCTACCTCGCTAACAGTGCAGTTTGCTGTACCGTCACTAAATCTTATTTTAAGTTTATCGCCGGAATTTAAATTCTTTGAACTTTTTACAATTTTATTTTTTTCATCTCTTGCAACGCTGTATCCCCTGCTTAAAACTGCAAGCGGACTTAAGGCATCAAGCTTTCCTGCAAGCTGTGCGAGTACAAGCTCATTAGTCTTAACAGAGTGTTTAAAAGAACTTATTAAATCACTCTCAAATGATTTTACGTCATCAAGGTGTGAATTATAATACCCTTGAGCATCAGCAAGAACGCTGTTGTTGACTATATCATCAAATCTTTGATTTTCTCTTTCAAGCCTTGTTTTTAAAAGTGTGGAGAGCGTGTACTGTGCGCTATTTAAAAATGTGATCAAATTATTTATGTCCGGTACTGCAAGCTCAGCCGCAGCACTCGGGGTAGGCGCTCTTAAGTCAGCAACAAAATCACAAATTGTAAAATCAGTTTCGTGACCGACTGCGGAAATAACAGGCGTATTGCAGGCGAAGACTGCCCTTGCGACCTCTTCCCTGTTAAACGCCCAAAGATCTTCAATCGAGCCGCCGCCTCTGCCAACGATTATAACGTCAACGTCTTCTATTTCATCAAGCATATGAATTGACTTTACAATATCGGAAGCAGCCTGTTCACCTTGAACAATAGTCGGAACAATAACGAGATCACAAAGAGGATAACGTCTTTTAGTAATATTTTTTATATCCTCAATAGCAGCACCGATATTTGATGTTGCAACACCGATTTTTCTTGGATATTTAGGTATCAGCTTTTTATAAATATCGTCAAATAGCCCCTCTTTTGAAAGCTTATCTTTAAGCTGTTCATAGGCAAGATTCAATGCACCGACACCGTCCGGCTGCATATCCTCAACATAAAGTTGGTAAACGCCGTCACGGTCATAGACCGAAATTCTACCTCTGCATATAACTCTCATACCGTCCTCAGGCTTAAATTTAAGCCGTGAGGCATATGAGGAAAACATAACTGCCTTTAGCTGTGAATTCTCATCTTTAAGTATGAAATACATATGGCCGCTTCGAAAGTAGTATTTAAAATTGCTGATTTCACCGACAACGAAAATATTCTTAAGCGGTGTACTTTCATCAAGCAGAGCCTTGATATAATTATTTACTTGTGTAACGGTAACTGCATTATTCATTCTTATCTTTCAAATACGCATAAATTGCAAGACCGCACGCATTGTCACAGCTATACTCAGGCTCGGCAAAATATGCACTATACTTACTCATAATATTTGATTTTATCAACGTGTTTGACATTACACCGCCTGCATAGACAAGTGGTAAATTACCATACTTATCAAGGAGAAGTTCAGTCATTTTATCGATAACGGCTGATATACTGCTTAAAACAAATTTTGAAATGTCCTCTTTGCTTTCGCCCTTATCAAGCATAGCTTTTGCCTTGTTTTCAACTCCTGATAATGAGCAATCAAGACCAAGCATTGTAGGTTTTATTTTATATTCTTTATCAGATTTTTGAGAAAGCTCGTCAAGCATTTTACCGCAAGGAAAAAGATATCCCATCATAACTCCTGCACGATCTATCGCTTGTCCTGCTTTAAGATCGGTGCTTTGAGCAATAACTGTTGCTTTTATTAGCTCATCACAGTCGGGCTCAACTAAAAGCGCCTCAGTAGTACCGCCGCTCACGTGAAAGGCAATAAACTTTTCTTTGACCAAATCAAGCTTGTCTGTCGAATATAGCGCCGCAAGAATGTGCCCAACCTGATGCGAGGTTTCATAAAGCGCTGCGCTAGCAAAACGACTGACGGCTACTGCATTATTTTTGCCCACGAGAAAGCACGGCATATAACTGCCTTCAAGATTTCTCGGTCTTGCACTTACGCCGACAGCTTTAATATCTGCCTTATTATTGCCAAGACGGTTTATTAGTTCAGGCATATTTACCGTATGCTGAAAGACGGCATCACTCTGCCTTAAGCCTTTTTCGCCTGCTTTAACAGTTAAAAGCTGTTTTTGCTGATACATATTAACGCCGTCAAAGAGTGCAACAGATGTTGTGTAATTACTTGTGTCAAAGCCGAGATACATCTTACTTTCCTCTTGATACGGCGCCTAAAATGCCGTTTATGTATGACGCATCATCACGGCTTGCATATTTTTTTGCAAGCTCAACAGCTTCGTTAATCGCAACGTTTTCAGGAACGCTGTCAACGTATTTCATCTCATAAAGTGCAACGTATAAAATCGCGAGCGTTACCTTAG
The DNA here is from genome assembly GCA_022511185.1 of Eubacterium sp. Taxonomy (GTDB): domain Bacteria; phylum Bacillota; class Clostridia; order Oscillospirales; family Acutalibacteraceae; genus Eubacterium_R. The sequence goes on along the minus strand of JAFLSA010000007.1, from coordinate 11,834 downwards.
GAAGACGTGTAACCTTCCAAGACTTTGAATACGTATTTATTATTCCATTAAACTCGTCAAGCTTGTCCTTTATGCCGGCAGAAATTTCTTTTGCGTAATCGCAGACAGGCTCAACATTTTCAGAATAAAGCTCAATAAGCTCGTCAAGATTATCGTTTGCCTCAAACAGATTTTCAAACGCGAGGAAAAACGCCTGCTCTCTCATCTCATTTCTTTTCATATGCTCTCCTAAAAAAGAATGCCGACAAAATATTAATTTGTCGGCAGATTTTGTTAATCTTCAGTTTCACAAGGTTCTTGTGGGGCAGGGTCATCAAAATCAATTCCGGCAACGATAACGTTAACCTTATTAACAAACTTACCTGTCATATTTTGAACAGATTCTTTAACTGCTGACTGTACTTCGGTAGCAACTGTCTGAAATTTCTTGCCGGGTGAAATATTGATATAAATACTGATTGTGAAATTGTCACCGTCCTGAATAATCCTGACAGGACTCATAACTTTTAAACTTTTCTGCTTAATTGTGCTGACAACATCAACCGGTCCTGTGTGAAAGGAGGATACGCCGTCAACATCCTTAGCAGCATTTATGGCTATTGAAGACACTACTTCATTTGAAATAACAAGCTCACCCATTGAGCTTTTTGATATAATCTCCATATTTTACCTCCTTGTTTTTGAACATTATAACATATAATGAATAAATATACAAGATTAATTTGATTTAATAATTGTTACATCTTCATAAGAGCAGCCAAGCTGGCTTGTGGCAATTTCTTTAATCTGTAATATAACCGTGTCGCTCAGCTCCTCAGCATCAACGATTACATCAACTTTGCTTGAATTTTCATTGATTACAGCAATACAGTTATTAACACCCTTTGCAGTAACTAAAGTTTCGATTTTATTTTCAATATTAATTATGTCTGATATTTTCGCAATTTTTTCTGAAGCTTCTTTCTGTGCATCATTATTTGCTGTTGACGAGTCAATTATTTTTTGCAGCTTTTCAAGGCTTTCGTCTCTTGCACTCTGTCTTTCAACTCTTGCTGAGGAGAAGTATTCGTTTTCAGTAGCAGGCTCGGTAGTTGCATCAACGTACGTTGCTTCACCGAGTATTTTTTCTTTAGCACTAGAAATTGTACTTACGTTTGTTGAAAGGTCACTGTTTTCCCAGTACCAGTTGCCCATAACGCCAACAGCTAAAAGCAGAACGAAGCAGGAGATAGCTAACTTCGTTTTTCTTGACTTTTTTTTCTGAAGCTCACTTTCAGTAAGTACGGGCTTTTCTTTTTTTTCTTTGCTTGTTTTATTTTTGCTCATTTGTATCACCTTTATGATTTTATTTTTGAAACAGAAACTCTGTTTGTAGGTATATTAAACAATGATGTCACTGATTGAATAATTTTTTCTTTAACTGCTGTGTTTTCACCACCTGAGCAGACAATCGTAACACCCTGTACCTTTGGCAGATATTCTTTTATCAGCACAGGGGTCTCCCCTTTTTCCGAATCATATATGACGTATTTATCCTTCTGATCTATTGAATTATCATTATTTTTAATTTCGACATCAGTTGCGTATACGCTCTCGGTTGTATTTTCTAGAGTTATCATAACCTCACATTCACCTACTCCGTCTATTGATGAAATCAAGCTTTTAAGCCTCTTTTCAAGCTGATTTGTATACTCCTCATAGCTCATACCTGTATCAGTTGATGTAGTTTCTTTTTTATCAGACTCAAAGAGATTTGAGGCAAAAATAAGAATTATCCCTATCAGTCCGATTGCAACAATTATTTTTATTCTCTTGCTGTCACCTGACAGAAATATCATTAAACTATCCTTAATTTTACTCACCAATATAATACACCTCTGCTAAAATTCCCAAGCTGTCAAAAAGATAGCTTCTTACCTCGTCCTTATCAAAGCCGTTTGGAATAGATACCGTAACACTTTTTATGTTGATTTCGTCATTTCTAAAATAAATATCACTTTTAATAACACAGGAGGTATAACCTCCTTCTTCAAGCGTTTGATTAATCTGCGTATCAATTGTATTTTTATATGCAGCACTTTGTGAGTCCGCAATATCGCTTATATTAAACTCAGGAAATGACAAATCAATTTCAGAGCTTTTAAGCGGATAAATGAATGAAAGAAAAATGAAAGCAGCAAGAATAATTTTAAAAAATCTGCCCATATTTCCTTTTGGTGTCAGTATTGAAAACAATACGGAAATTACAAGTGTTATACAAATTGTATAAGTCCATTCCTTTAAAAAATCCATCATACCACCGATTTAGCAGCGACAAGTATACCTATTGAAATAATTGTTGTTACCATTGTTAGAATCAAAAGCACGTCAATAATAAGTAATACATCTTTAAACGTCTCAATTGCCTTTACTGATGAGGAATCACCAAAGATTTCACCGCTTATTGATGCGAGAGAAAGTATCATACGCCACATATTTATCTCAATAATTGACGGCAAAAAAATTGATACAACAGCAATTATTCCAACGATACCAACACTTGTTTTAATAAGGCTTGAGTACGTCTGTATCGAAAGCAGACCTTCACTTATTGAGCTGCCGATAACAGGAACAACTGAATTGATAGCAAATCTTACAGACCTTAAGCCTAACGCGTCAGCTCTTGAAGCTACAGCAGTTTTTACAGATAGTATAGAAACAAAAATAGCCGAAATAGTTGAAATTGAAGTTGTAATAATTCTTTTTAACGTTGCAATCGTTGAACTGAGATTTAGTTCCTGACGAACACCTGAACAAATACCGAGTGCTAAAAAGCAGTTTGTTACAGGTATGAATATCAGCTCTGAAATATAGTTAAGAGCCTGTGCTAAAATCAGAAGTGTTGTATTCACTGAAAATGAAGTAAGCGTTGAGCCTGACGTGGCAACAATTATGCAGAATGCTGGAAAAAACGCAAAAGCAAAATTTGAGCAAAGCTTAATCGTTGAAGCACATATTCCAATACAGTCCGTTAAATTATATGTAAGGAAAATTGAAATAATAAGTGTAGATACAGTTGAAAATGTTTGAGAAATATCACTATTATTAACCTCTGAGCTTAAAGACCTGAAAAATGATGAAAGCAAAATAAATACAATTACGATTATTCCTGACTTTAAAGGACCGTTAATGCTTTTAGTAACTATTCCCCATATATGCTCAAACACGCTGGCTATAGAAATATCGGTCAAATTTTCATAGTTAAAATCAAGTATACCGAGCGAGTCGAGAAATTCTGTCGTATCGTCATCAAGAAGCTCAAAAGACTCCAAATCAAACGAACTTAAATATTCGCTGTATTCATCCTCTTCTGCGCCAAATGCAGCAGTCGGAATTAAAAGAAAAATTAAAAATACTATTAAAAATCTTTTCATTTCAAAAGTCCTGTAATTATATTTACAACCGTTTCAAAAAGTGGAAGCGTCATAATGAGAATTATTATTTTTGATGCAATTTCAGTCTGTGACGCAAGAGCATTTTCGCCTGTATCACGGCATAAATCTATGATAAACTGCGATATCAAAGATATGCCGAGAATTCTGAGCATCAGCGAGACATATGTATCAAGATTGTCTATCCCTGCGGATAAATTAAAAATTCTCTGTGCAATACTGAAAAAATCATCTGCCACCGTAACAAATAAGACAACTGCACATCCTATTGTCAAAATCAGTGCAAATTCTCTTTTTGTTTGTTTTAAAATAATAATCAGTAAAAGAGAAATCAGTATAATTCCTGCTATTTTAATCATAGGTCAAATAGCGCCTTTACAGTTGAGAACAAATCACTTATTTCAGGTACAAGCATCATAAGTACAACGAGCACACCTGCAAGTGTTGTGAACATTGCCTGCTCCTCTCTCCCACTTCTGATAAGCACCGTATTTAATACAGCAACAATTATTCCTATTGCCGCTATTTTGAAAATAAAATCAACTTCCATTTATCCTCCTATATCAGCAAAACCGAAACAAGAACACCTGAAAAAAGTCCGAAAGCCAAATATAGCTTATAGTGAGTGTTGTAGTAATCCTGATATTGCTGTCTGAGCATTTTAAAGTATCCTAAATACTGATTAATATAATTTATCTGTGCATCTAGATCATATTTGCCGACTGTGCTTAAGAGCATTTTGGACCTGTCATTTTCCTTTGAGGGAAGCGGAGAAGAGGAACTGTTAAGTGATAGGTCGAAATTCTTTAACCTCTCGTCATTTTCAAGCTCTCGCATAATTACTTCAGTTTCCGGTGAAGTACTGCCAAGCATAAGAAGAATTTTCTCTCCTATATAGATAAGACTGTCTATGTAATCTATCTGCCTTTTTTTAAACCTCATTGCCGTTAATCCAAGGGAAAATGAGAAAAGGATTATCATTACCATTCCTGTTATTTTCAATTTTTTCCTCCGTCAGATCAATAATTTCAAATTCATCTGTAAACGATTTAAGTAAAACCATATAATCAAACTCACCTGTAGCGATAAGCTCTTTTACAATATGGTTAGTAAAAAGCTGTTTTTCATTACTTAAATGAACCGAAACAGCAAAGCTGATACCTGTCGAAAATCCGTATCTGATTGCGTTAAGCTCATTAACATTTCCGATTTCGTCACAGACAATAATTTCAGGTGACAGCGTTCTTGTCGCAATTTCAATTCCCTTAGCTTTTTCAAATCCGACTAACACATCGGCGTTTACGCCAACATCAAAGCCTGATGAAATTTCACTGCGTTCGTCAACAATGGTAACCTTGCGATACATCCCTGCAAAGCCACTTGAAATTAGCCTTGAAAAATCACGTAGGAATGTTGTCTTGCCTGACAAAACTGCACCTGCCACAATAATGCTTGGTGTAGAATTTGTATAAAGCAGATTAAGTATTTTTCTTGAACAGCCTTTGTATTCCTTAGCTATTCTTATATTCAGTGAATTTATATCTTTTACAGAGTTAATTGCATTATCCTTATAAACTGCCGACGAGCCTATTCCGACTCGAGAGCCGCCTTTTGTTGTTATATAGCCGTCAATCATAGTATGCATATTTGTGTGATATGAATGATTACAGAGCCTGTCTGTTATAAAATCAAAGCTCTCATCATCAATCTTAACTGTGTTATCTGAATAGCTGTTTACAAGCGATCCTCCTACACTGATAAAATAAGGTGTTTTTTTCAGATAAACAATTACTGCCCTTTTTCTTCTTAATCTGATTTCAGTAATCAGAGATATAATACTTTTATCAAAGCTGTTAAAAATATCCTTAAGATACTTAGGCATCAGTGAAATAAAATACGTGATATTGTCCAACAAATCACCTCGATAAAATCTATGCAGCTTAAGCTCTGTTTATCACAAAATATTATGTTGAAGATTTGAATGTTATGTGTTATTATACTAATGTATAAAATTAAAATGATTCTGGTGGAAAAATGGATTTTTCAAAATATAAAACGAATGTAAAAACAAATAAAATATTTAACGGAGAAACGCTCAGCTACACTCTTAGTGCGCTTTTCTCTGTTTTTTTACTTATAGCTTTCAAGCAGCTTTTAAAAGTCTTTTTCTCAGTGCCGGTATCAATCTCAGTATTCATTGCGTTTATTATTGCTGAGATTGTTTCTTTTTTGCTTGAAAAAAGATTTGTTTTTAGGAAGAGTGTTTTATCATCAAACGTAAAGCAGATTTTGATGTTTGTTTTCAGGGCGGCCGTTGATTTCGGCTTTTATAAGCTCGCTGAAGCAGCCTTTGGCAATATGCTTAAAATGCCGGTTTCTTTTGTTTGGCTCGTTGCAATTACAACTGCCTTTTTCTTTAATTATTTCTTTGACAGACTTTTGCTTTTTGACTGCAATTATAAAGCAGAGGAAATCAGGCATTCAAAAATATATTTGCTTTTTTACTCAAACAGGTACGTATTTTTATCTGCAGGTATAGCGGCCCTTTGTATAACTATCATTTATATCGTTTATTCCGTATTTCCATTTGGCGATTATACTGTTATGAGAATGGATCTTTATCATCAATACGGTCCTCTGTTTGCAGAGCTTTATGAGAGAGTTGTAAGTCATCAGAGCTTTCTTTATTCGTGGTTTTCCGGTGGCGGAAGCAGCTTTTTAGGCAACTACTTCAACTATCTTTCAAGCCCCCTTTCAGCGCTCATTTTTCTTTTTGATAAAAAGGACATTTCATTTGCAATTACCTTTATAGTTTCAGTTAAGTGTATCCTTTCTGCAGGAACATTTTCATATTATCTCAAAGCCTCGCAGAAAAAGAGCAATGCTCTTTCAGCCGTATTTGGTGTGCTTTATGCCTTCAGTGCATATTTTCTCGCATACTACTGGAACGTTATGTGGCTTGACGGAATGATTCTTTTGCCGCTGATTGCACTTGGAATTGAGAAAATTATCAATGAAGGAAAGAGCGGGACATATATTATTTCTTTTGTTATTTTGTTCTTCTCAAGCTATTATATGGGCTTTATGATGTGCATATTTGCAGTCATTTATTTCCTTGGCTACTATCTCATTTCATCAAAATTTAACGATAAAATAGACAACAATGCTCAGTTTGAAAAAAAGTATTCCTTCAAAGCACTGCTAAATAACAAATTTTTTAACAGAGGCTTCAGATTTGCTATAGGCAGTATTGCCGCTGCCGGTGTATGTGCTTTTACTCTTGTGCCTGTGTTTATGATACTCAGGTCAAGCTCTGCAACCTCCGACTCATTCCCAAACGGATTTTCATCATACTATAATATTTTCGATTTCTTGACGTCTCACCTTGCAGGACTTGAAACAACTATCAGAAGCAGCGGTGATGACGTACTGCCTAACGTTTATTCAGGTATGCTTGCAGTTATCCTTTTGCCGTTATTTGTTATCAATAAAGATATCCGTTTTAAAGAAAAAGCGGCGTGCATCTTAATGCTTATTCTGTTTCTTTTCAGCTTTAACAATAACTGCCTCAATTTCATCTGGCATGCATTTCACTTCCCTAATGATTTGCCGTTCAGATTTTCGTATATGTACTCCTTCCTGCTACTTGTCTGTGGATACAGGTGCGTTACAAAGCTGAAGTCTATATCAATCAGAGATATCGGACTTGTTGGTATGGCTTGGGTATTTTTTGTTGTCATTGCTCAGAAAATGGCTACAACAAAAATGTCCGAAACAACGATTTATATCAGCATCGCATTTATAATTCTTTGGACAGCATTTCTATATTTGTTAAAGAATAGAAAACTTGACAAGATGATAGTCACAGCACTCGCAATAGTAATGGTATTCAGTGAGGTTCTGATTGCAGACACAGGCTCAATTTTAATCACGCAGGAAAACGGTAACTATTCTTCTGACTTTTCTAATTATGATGAAGCAATTGATGAGATACATTCATCAGATGACGGCTTTTACAGAGAAGAGCTGACTTATCTTGAAACAAGAATGGATCCGAGTTATTACGGTTATAACGGAATGTCTGTATTCTCCTCAATGGCATATGAGGATTATTCACAGCTGCAGTACAGCCTCGGTATGTTCGGTAATAGGATTAACAGTTATACCTATAACACACAGACACCTGTTTATAATATGATGTTCAATCTCAAATATCTGATCAAGGCAGATGTCAGTCAAATACCTTCAGAGAATCTCTATAGCTACAGCTTTTCAACTGCTGACGATAAAACAGCAGTTTATGAAAACAGATATTTCCTACCTATTTCTTTTGCTGTCAATACAAATACAGCTGATTGGTATACTGAAGAAGGTAATCCTTTTGAGGTTCAAAACAGCTTTTTCAACCTTGCGACAGGATATGACAACGTGTTTAATGAGGTGGACTATCTCACTACAGACTTTGATTCAATGTCCGGTGACGAAATCACCCAAAACGGCACCTTCTGGTTCAGCAAAAACGGCGATGACAGCTATGGATACGTTGATTTCGTATTCACTCCGAAAGAGTCAGGTAACACGTATCTTTACGTCACCTCGCCTGAAATTGAATTGATAGAAATAAACAGTAACAATCTCGCCGGATTCACCCAAAGTATCGGTGAGCCATATATTCTTGACATCGGCTTCTGCGAGGAAGGTGAAGAGATCAAAATCTCACTCGACTGCACAACTATTGAAACAACTGATACCTACGCTGAAATTTATGCATACACAGTTGATGAAGATGTCTTAAAACTTGGCTATGACAGACTAAGCAATTCAGCGCTCAACGTAACTTCACACAATGATACAAATATTTCAGGAACTGTTCAAATTAACGAAGACAGTATTTTATATTCATCAATACCGTATGATGAAGGCTGGAGTATTTTGATCGACGGAGAAAAGGCAGATACGTTTGCACTTGGCGACGTAATGCTCGCGACCTATATAAAACCGGGTGATCATACTGTTGAGTACAAGTACTCCCCTCGTGGACTAAACTTAGGCATTATTATTTCTGCAGCAAGTATTGCAGGAATTTGCGGATATATAACTTTTGTTGCGTTTAATAAGAAGCGAAAAGCAAATTTGATTTTAGAGTCAGATATTCAAATTTCAGAAACTGAATAATTATCTGCAAATTTCTACAATTTTGTTGTTTACATTAATATACTTTTGTTGTAGAATAATTGTGTAAAATTCGAGAGGAGTTTCAAAAGCATATGGCAAGACAAACAGCAGAAAGCATTAACACAATCCCGGTCGGACCTATCGGCATAATCGGTATGCCAGGCTGTGAAAAGCTCACTGACAAGATAGATAAATATCTTGTTAAGTGGAGACAAACACAGGCAACTGAGCATAAGGAAAATGTTGCATTTTTCGGTTATGAAAGGGATACGTATAAGATTAACATTTCTGTTCCACGCTTTGGCAGCGGTGAGGGCAAGGGTGTAATTGAGGATTCTGTAAGAGGTTATGATATTTATATCATTTGTGATGTATTTAACCATAGCTGTACTTATAAAATGTACGGTATGACAGTTCCTAAATCACCTGATGATCATTTTGCTGACTTAAAGAGAGTTATCCACGCTTTATCATCAAAGCCAAAGAGAGTTTCAGTTATCATGCCTATGCTTTATGAAGGCAGACAGCACAAGAGAAGCACACGTGAATCACTTGACTGTGCTATGGCTTTGCAGGAGCTTGTTAATTTAGGTGTTGATAATATCATCACATTTGATGCTCACGATCAGAGAGTACAAAATTCAATCCCTGACCAGTCATTTGAAAACGTAATGCCTACATATCAGATGATCAAGGCTCTTGTGAATAATGTTGACGACCTTACCATTGATCCTGATCATTTGATGATTATCTCACCTGACGAGGGTGCAATGCACAGATGCATTTACTTTGCAACCCAGCTTGGTGTAAATCTTGGTATGTTCTATAAAAGAAGAGATTATACAAGAATCGTTAATGGCCGAAACCCTATCGTTGAGCATCAGTATCTTGGTGATTCAGTTGCCGGTAAGGACATAATCATCGTTGACGATATGATTTCTTCAGGTGAGTCTATGCTTGAGGTTGCAAGCAAGCTTAAAAATCTCGGCTGTGGAAGAATTTTCGTTTGCACAACCTTTGGTTTATTCTGCAATGGTCTCGACGTCTTTGATAAAGCATATACTGATGGTGTATTTGATAAGGTGTTTACAACAAACGGTGTTTATCAGACACCAGAGCTTTTATCAAGAGAATGGTATGTCAGCGTTGAACTTTCAAAGTATACTGCATATTTTATTGATACACTTAATCACGATATGTCAGTTTCCTCTCTTCTTGATTCCTCAGACAGAATCAATAAATTGCTCACTAAAAAAGGCTTAAAGGAGGCTAAATAATGGCAAAGAAAGGCTTATCAAAAACAGCTAAAATAATTATAAGTGTTATCGTTGCTGTCATACTCGCTCTTGTTATAGCAGGAGGTGCTTACTGTATTGTAACAGATCAGAATCCTCAGGAAGCCGCTCAAAGTATTTTCACTTCTAATGACGATCAGATTATCGGCAAGTGGCAGAGCCAGAAAAATCCGGGAATTTCAGCATATATATTTTATGATGACGGAACGTATGACTCATATATTTCCACTGCTAATTTCTCAGGTAATTATGAGATTGACGGCAATAAGCTGATTTTAAGAAATCCAAGCACTAACAAGGATATTATTTATAAATTCAGTGTTACTTCAAAAGAGCTTTCACTCACTGTCATTGAGGATGACGGACAAAAACCTGATGAAAAAGAAGTCAGTGTTTACGACAGAGTTGATGAGCTTAATCAAAAATCGCTTATGGATATTATCGGTGAGCTTAAGAACGACGCCGAAACCACAACTGAAGCTGAATAAATAAAGGCCCTATGTTTTAAAACATAGGGTCATATTTTTTTATGCACCGCATACACATTACTGAGGAAGGTGAAAACACTTGATTGGTAATGTAGAAAAAAGGTGCATTGATTTAGGTCATTATATTGTAGAGACCAGATCAACAGTCCGTCAGGCAGCGACAGTTTTCGGAATAAGCAAATCAACTGTACATAACGACGTCACTAAAAGACTTTCTGTAATTAATCCCCTGCTTTGCAGTGAGGTCAAGGAGGTTCTTGAGGAAAACAAGGCACAAAGGCACATTCGCGGCGGACTTGCAACAAAGAAAAAATACATAGAACTTAATGAGAACAGATAGGTTGTTTCTATCAAAACCTAAAAATATTTGATTTTTTATTTATAAGGTGTTAGAATTAGTAAAACAACAAATAAAGGATGTTTAATATGAAAATCGGATTTATCGGTTGCGGTAATATGGCAACTGCAATTATTAAAGGAATTATCTCAAAGGGCGGTGTTGACTGCAAGGATATACTTGTTTTTGATATCTACTCCCCTGCTGTTGATAAGGCAAATAAAGATTTTGGTGTTTCAGTATGTAGTGACGAAGTTGACGTTGCAATGAATTCGGATATCGTTTTCCTTGCAGTTAAGCCAAATATTATTTCAACTGTTTTAGCTAAAATTGATCCTGTAATTAAGGAAAAGCAACCTCTTGTTATTTCAATCGCCGCAGGCAAAACTATTGAATTTTTAGAAAATTGTATTAACACACAAGCAAGAATTATCAGAGTTATGCCGAACATCAACGCTAAGGTCGGCGAAGCAATGAGCGCATACTGCTTCAACAGCCTTGTTACAGATGAGGACAAAAAAACTGTTGAAACACTCCTTTCTTCAATCGGTAAGGTTATGTGCCTTGATGAAAGCTCATTTCCGCTTTTCGGTGTTCTCGGCGGCTGTGCTCCGGCGTTTGCTTATATGTTTATTGACGCACTTGCAAGAGCCGGAGTTAAAAACGGAATGAAAAAAGACGATGCGCTTAAAATTGCGGCACAGACAGTCTACGGCAGTGCAAAAATGATTTTAGAAAGTGACGAGCATCCATATAAGCTCATTGACAATGTCTGTTCACCGGGCGGTACAACGATTGAAGGCATTGCTTCACTACAAGCAGACGGCTTTGAAAACGCAGTCCATAATGCCGTCGACAAAGCACTTGATAAAGATAAGAGATTATAAAATAAGCTCCCTGATTGATTTATCAGGGAGTTCAGACTGTCGAAAAAAGCGCATAAGCGTGCCGAATTTTTTATATCAATTCAGCAGAAACCGAAAATCACATCACTAAGACTTTTTAAATAATATGAATGTAAGAAAATAGGCGAGAACATCGAGTTCTCGCCTATTTTGGCACTTTCCGTTTTTTGCAATCAGGCAGTATCTATATACAGCTCTAATTG
>JAFLSA010000069.1 GCA_022511185.1 Eubacterium sp. | reverse complement strand
AGTTAATGATTGAAAAGTTAGAGAAGTTTAAACCGGCAGACGGAAAATATTTCGATTTATTGGATTCAAACGATCGAAAGATTGAAGTGAAGTTTTCTCGTGCCAAGAAAAAGTTAAAACCATTAAAAAGTTCAAATTTAATTGACCTTTGTATGAATGCAGCTACAGATTCAAGGGTGTTGGCTGAAACTGATGCGACCAAAGTTACATTTGATTGCAATATTCAGCAAATCAAACCTTCAGAATTTGATATGCTTTACTATGGAATCTTTTTTAAAGATAAGATTGTGATATTCAGAGCCCGAAGCGATAGCATCCCTACTATGCTTGGTTATTCAATACAGCATAAGGGTGGTACAGAATATCAGTTCCATATAAAAAAGACAAATTATGAATATCATAAAAAGAATTATTTCTACAAAGAACTTACATACTTAGAACTGTTTAAGTTGTTCGAGAATAAATAAATTCTTGCCCGACAACGCAGCTTGTATAGTTTCTCTTTGTTTAGACGATAGAGAATAAATATCCATAATTTCATTATCGAGTTCTTCATAAAGACCACTAATGTTTTCACTTGGCATCATTATGTGTTCTACTTTTTTTATGATTTCGCTTTGCTTTTCTGCACTGATCATAGGTATTGGTAATGATTCTATATGTGATCTTAGTAGCTTAACAGAATTATACTTTTTACTTATGAAATAGGCAGCTACACTGGAATTCAGAATTGCCAATACATATTTTATATTTATACCTTCAATTTGTGGTATCAAAATGTTGCAGCTGTTCAGCGAAAGTGTTTGCTTATTATCATAGGTGAACACAGGAACTTCGGAAATAAATCTGTATAACAGTTTCTCTTTTGCACGATATATCTCCGTTGGTGCTACCTGCTGAAAACTTTCCGGAGCAAAATGGATATAATTACTTGTTTCCTTCATTGCATATCTATAGACATCACTGCCTTTGAGAACTATTTCTGATCCTTCTGATTTCGTATCTTTGATATACTCTTTATTATTACCGGTAACAATCCCTAAAGCGAACTTAGCGTTATTTGCAAGATATTTAGCATTTTGTACTGAACTAATTACACGCAAACAGTCATACTCCTCATCATTCATATTAAAAGAAAACAAAGCTGCGTCAATTTCTCTGTCCTCCTTTATGACAAATTCATTATTATTCAGTTCGACCCTGCAAAGCTTTGTTTGACCTTTATATCCGTTCTGCAACCCTAAAATAACAGCCGGACACTGTACTCCTGAAAAAGCATTTCCTAAGTAGCATACAAACTTAAATGCAGCTTTATTTATTATCAACTCTCTTGCCTGTTGATGGGAAGACACACTCAAAATTGCTTCAGGTAATACATATGCCAAACAGCCCTTTTCTTCGAGCATTGCCAATCCTTTTTCAACAAACAGGTCATATGACTCCATACCTTTACTTTTAGCTGTAATATAATTCATAGTAAGATATGCTATTTCTTCTTTGTTAAAGTTGTATCCCCAGGGCGGATTTCCTAATACAACTGAAAACTTTTGTGAAAAGGTGTTTGAAAGCGTGTTATCGCAAACAAATTGAGAATACAACTGTTCTTTCGTGATACTATTATCAAGCAAAAACATATTGATTCGTGCAATCTGTATGCTTATTTCATCTATATCTTGTCCATACAGATTATTGGCGCTTGCCCCATTACTAATAAGACCAATAAGAAAATTTCCAGTTCCGCAGCAAGGATCACATACGGTTTTATTTTTCAGGTTAAAACATTTCTGCAAATTGCTGATAAGAGTATTAACTGTTTTTGCCGGCGTATAATATGCACCTGTTTGCTTGCGACAGCTCAAATCTCTTAATGAAATATAAACAAAGCCCAATGTGTCTTCTAACGGGACAAACTGTATCTGGTATTCCAAATCAGACCGAATATTTGTTGAATCAAATTTAGACATATCAATATTGCCTATCAGATCTGCAATCAGATAATTAAAAACATTATTGTTGGATACTTGTGTTTGATTTTGAAACAAAGAGTCATATGAAACAGCAGCTCCGCAGCTTTGTTGATAAAGCTGTATTGCAAAACAGGCAAGTATAACTCTCAGTTCTTCTTCTGTAATTTGATCACAGTAGTTTAATATCTCCTCAACAATTTTTCGATTGCATTCATTAGTGATATAATCCTTATAAATAACCTTACCGCTTACACTTTGTTTATTACGTCGGCTTTTCAGGCGGCTATCCTTGCCACTTCTTATTTCTGTTAAGAGTGTCTCTATATATGTTTTATCAAATGTTTCACTATTGGAGATCGTTTTCAGTTTTCCAAGTCTGATCCAGTTTTTGGCAGTAGCCCGAGAAATAGAAAGCAAGTCGCAAACTTGTGTAATCGTCAATTTATCATCTTCAATTTCATAAAGCTCATCAAAAAGCGATAATTGATTTTCAGGCACAGTTTTTTTTCGTCGTGCATCTACTGGCTTCTGAGCATCATCAGGAATTAACCAAATACCACTCACCCTATTAGCACCTTCAATACGTCCTTGTTCACATAGAATTTGCACACGTCTCTTTGATATATTAAACTTTTCTGCAGCGTCAGAAACAGATATATACATAACGGACCTCAATCAACTCTTTTAATGATTACATTATACTCTTTTATGCGAACAATGTCAATATCATTAATTTTTTTTAGAAAGCGGATAGTGTAAAACCATTGTACACTAAAATTATATTGTCCTACTAACTTATATTGAAAGTGTTATAAGATGAATCCAACGAAAAATCAAGTTATGCTCAGTATTAATGGGGAATTCATATATTTGCGGTGTAACCTTTCACTATTAGCAATCACCTTTATCTTCGATTATTTCCGAGACATTTATCAAGCTGTACAGATTTTTGCATATTTTTAGCTTGTTTTAACAGGCTATCAATTTGCGTGTCGCCAAATACTTTGCGAAGCAAGAAGTAGTCCTTGCACTCTTTTTTTAGTTTGATATTTTCAGCGGAAAATTTCTCATTTACATTCCGTAAGCCTTGTATTTGAGAATTTTGTTTTTCAATAATCTGTTTGAATTTGTTATTTTCCTCTTTAACCGCAAAATACTTTGCCGTCATCGCCTTAACAAGCGACTTCAATCTCTCAATAAGCGGCTCCACCACCTTATTTTTATACCCCTTAGCCGACATCATAACAGACGGTTCAGGCAGATCATACCTCTCATCAGTCTCTAAAATCTGCTCAATTTCTTCCACCGTTTTATCTACGTGCTCAATACCGTTCAGCCGTTTAGCAACGTCGTTATATTCTTTCTTTTTATCCAGTATTTCAGCATCAAGCTCGGCAACTTCCTCTGATCTCATTTTCTTCTCAAAGTCCAGCACAGACAAATGCTTTTCATGCGTCCCCTTATGCTCCCACTCAATATCACGTCGCTCCATAACGGCAGCAAGCTGTTCCTTTTCAGACTGTACCCACTGATTCCATTCCGTTTCATTCCGAGTGCCGCCCTTAAACCCTTGTGTAGCGAGAGCCTGTTTTAGTGATACACGAGTATCAAGCCCACGTTTGCTCCCAGTGGTAAAGGGTACAAAGTCAATATGTAAATGCGGCGTTGCTTCGTCCATGTGAAGATGTGCTGAGAACACACGCAAGTTCGGATTTCGCTCTTGAAAACCTTTATAATATTCGTTCAAAATCTTTTTTGCAAGCTGTCCATCCTCAGTAACCGCACTCATATTATCCTTATCACCTATCTGCAAAATAATTTCATGAAAGAGCCTTTCCTGTTTGCCTGACCGTATTTTTTCATAGTAGTCGCTTATCACACGATCAGACCGAGTTTGCTTTTCGTTATATCTTTTCAAAGCCTCGTCAAACAATTCGTGATATACCTGCTTTATATCCTCGTTGCAGTAATCTATATTTAGGTGCGACCTTTCACCGTCAACATTTGCCGCTTTGAATTTGCGAGAGTTGTGATTGATCGAACCTTTTCCAACCATTACGCTTATTGTTCTTTTCATAAAATCCTCCTGCATTTATCGCTGCGACAGCAGCGGGTTCTGTTACTCTTTCCAAGAGTAACGCAAAAGCACTTTTGACACTACGCATCAAAAGCGCCTTTGCGCTCTCCGAGGGGCAGCTGTTCCCTCTGCACTCCCTTTGTGACGGCTGTGACGATTGTGACGGTATTTTTGATACCGCACTCACTATTGTTTAAATCGTCACAACCGTCACAGTCGTCACATCTTTCTTTTCAGGCAGATGTAACTTCCGTTGCGTGTATGCCTCGCAGTGTACTCAATTCCATATTCATTCATAAGCCTACCCGCCTTTACATTCAGCTTACGTGTAAGGATATTAGGCTGAAGATCCTCACTGACAAGTACCGCTAATTCGGAGGCACTTCCGCTCCATTCAGATTGTTCATTATCCAAAAGCTGAGAAATTTTTTCAAGCATCAGGTCGGGAGGTTCCTTCCACAGCTCGGTTTCAGAACGCTCAAATTCCCAAATCAATTTCTCTTGATTTCTGACAAGATAAAGCTTCTGATCTTGCTGATCCCTTCCCGATATTTCCAATGTTGCGGTATTGCTTGTTCGTTTCTCTTTTTGCAGCAGAAACGCTCCGTCCGCTGCGCCAAGCAATCCGTTTGTCCCTGAAATCATATCAAATTTATCTTCCGCTTGTTGCTTTCGTGTGTGATGAACAAGCAGCAGACACACGCCGTTATTATCTGCAAATTCTTTCAGGCTTGATATGATCTGATAGTCGTTTGCATAACTGTATTTTTCTCCTTCGGCTTCACGTATTTTTTGCAAAGTGTCAATGATGATCAGCCTTGTATCAGGGTTTCTTGTGATAAATCCTTTCAGCTGTTGATTAAGTCCTCCGGACAAGCTGTTTACAGAAACTGAAAAGAAAAGATTTTCTACACTCTCAGCGCCAAACATACGGTACAAACGTCCTTGCAATCGCCGATAATCGTCCTCAAGCGCAAGATACAGCACCGTACTTTTGTGAACAGGATAATCCCATAACTGGGCGCCTGTGCTTATGTGGTAAGCGAGCTGCGCCATCAAAAAACTTTTCCCGATTTTCGGCGCACCGGCAAACAGATAAACGCCGGGATACAACAGACTGTCGATAAGAGGTGGCTTGCTCTGATATACCGTGTCGTACAGCTCGCTCATTGAAACTGTTCTTATGTAGTACGGGTCGGATATATAACGTAGCTCACGATTCATTTCTATGAAATTTTTCCTTGCACTATTGAAATCCTCGCCGTCATCTGTTATACTATTATTAGTAGATATATTGCTTGACCGTTCTGCATCTGCGCCAACAGATATGTTAAGGACGGTCATTTCTTTTTGCTCATTCACTCGTTGTCCTCCTTCATACCGCCAAGTATTACCGTTATCAATTCAATCATATCAAGCAGCTCATCATATACAGCGTTTCCCATTTCAATCCGCTGCAATTCTTCAAGCACAGCAACAAGCTCATTCCTCAGTGCCTTATACACTTTTGGATTGCCCTGAACGATAACGTCACGGTTCAGCAATTTGCGTGTGATATAATCCTGTTTTGTCAGACCTGAAAGCCGCACCACTTTTTCAAGCTGTTCGTTTTCCTCCGGCGACATCCGAAATGCAATAGTTTTACTTCTCCATCTGTTTTTATTATCAAGATTTTTAGCTGACATTTTTCTTGCCTTCCTTTCTGAAATTGTTGAGTTTATCTGCCATATCGTTTTGCGTAGAAGGGAAAAGATGAGCATAATTATAGGTGATATTGATACTTTCATGTCCAACACGGTCAGCGATTGCCACCGCAGAATATCCCATCTCGATCAGCAAGGAAATGTGACTATGCCGCAAATCGTGTATTCGTATACGCTTAACACCTGCCTCCTTTGCGCCTCTGTCCATTTCATGATGCAGGTAACTTTTTGTTACTTCAAATATCCTACTCGTAGCAGCGACACCGTACAGTTGCTTGATATAATCCTGCATTTCCTCCACAAGAAAATCGGGCATTTTAATGACACGGTTGCTTTTTGGAGTTTTGGGATCGGTGATAACATCACGACCGTTTATGCGCTGATATGATTTATTGATAGATACCGTACCACGCTCAAAATCAAAATCGATA
The DNA here is from genome assembly GCA_022511185.1 of Eubacterium sp. Taxonomy (GTDB): domain Bacteria; phylum Bacillota; class Clostridia; order Oscillospirales; family Acutalibacteraceae; genus Eubacterium_R. The sequence goes on along the minus strand of JAFLSA010000069.1, from coordinate 3,075 downwards.
GGTGTCAACGCCAGTAGCTCACCCTCACGAATACCGCACCAATATAACATCTCAAAAGCATAAAATGAAATAGGCTTGTCCATCATCACCTCAGAAAATTTCTGATATTCCTCCTGCGTCCAAAAAAGCATTTCACGTCCTTTTGCTTTACCCATATTGCCCACCTTTGACGCCGGATTTTCTTTTAATCCGTAAAACTTGACCGCATGATTAAAAATTGCTGAAAGCTGATTGTGCAGCGTTTTCAGGTAGACAGGTGAATACGCTTTTCCGCTCTTGTTCTTGCTTTTGATCATTTCATTCTGCCAAGCAATAATGTCTTTAGGCTGTATCTCGCTTATCTTGCGCTTGCCGAGATATGGCAGGATTTTTGTACGGATTATATGTTCCTTTGTGTGCCATGTGTTTTCCTTGATACGGTTTTTCATATCTACCGTGTATGTATCGACAAAGCTCTCAAAAGTCATATCCAAATCTGCCTGCACCTTAATAATCTGTTCTCGCTCCCATGCGAGAACATCTCTTTTTGTGGCAAAGCCTCGCTTTGTGCTTTGTTTCCGTTCACCTCGCCAATCGGTGTAGCGATAGTAAACCTTCCATGTGTTTGTTTTTTCGTCCTTATAAACAGCCATTATTATCACTCCTTTTCTTTGCTGTCAGCTGAATAACAGGTTTTCTCCATGAAGTATTGCTTATTCACACGCCCTGATATAGTCAGAAAGCCTTTTTTCTTCAGTTCATTGTTGAGCTGCTGAACTATTTTGTAAGCGTATGATTTGGACACGCCCAATACTTCTGCCACTTCTTCTACTTTCATAAATGTATTGTTTGTCATGAAAATCCTCCTTTCAGATACATTCTATATTAAACAAATTAGTTTAATATTTCATTCATTATACTAAACATTTTTATTTATGTCAAGAGGTTTCTGAAAAAATATTAAACAAAATTATTTAGTTTTCTCTTGACTATTCTAAACATATATGTTATACTTTAGTCGAAAATTGTATATAGGAGAAACGAAGACTATGGCAATCGGAGAAAGAATACATTTTTTCAGAACCATGAGGGGAATGACACAGAAATACCTCGGTATGCTGCTTGGTTTTCCTGAGAAGTCGGCAGATGTGCGGTTAGCGCAGTATGAAACAGGCACAAGAACGCCGAAAGAGGATTTGACCAATCAGATTGCCAACGCTTTAGACGTTTCTCCGCAAGCGCTTACCGTTCCCAATATTGAAAGCTATATGGGCTTAATGCACACTCTTTTTGCTATGGAGGATCTGTATGGTTTAAAAATAGGTGAACTTGACGGCGAAGTATGTCTGCGGCTGGATAAGGATAAGGCAGAGACTTATTTTTCTATGGTGCAGATGTTTTTAGCTTGGCAGAAACAGGCGGAAAAGCTGAAGAACGAGGAAATCACAAAAGAGGAGTATGATAAGTGGCGTTATCATTATCCTGATTTTGATACCTCCGGTCATTGGCACAAAATCAGTCCTTCGCAGGAATTGAGTGACAAGCTGATAAAGAATTTGAAAAAGAAATAGATTTGTAATATAATTAAAGTTAATAAAAAGAGCTAACTGACACAAAAATCAGTTAGCTCTTTATTCATGAATAATCCCAAAATGTTGTCAAAGTGTTGTCACAATAGGTGCTTACACAGCGTAAATGCTTTATTTATGAGGATTTGCGTGTGCTTTGACATCATTCCCACTCAATAGTAGCCGGCGGCTTACTGGTAACATCATAAACGATCCTATTAACACCCTTTACCTCATTGACTATCCTCACGCTGACCGCCTCCAGCACCTCATAAGGCACTCGGGCAAAATCCGCCGTCATAAAGTCAGAGGTAGTAACTCCCCTCAGCGCCAGCGTATAATCGTAGGTTCGATCATCCCCCATAACGCCCACCGACCGCATACTGGTCAGCACCGCGAAATACTGGTTGATAGACCTGTCCAGCCCCGCCTTGGCGATCTCCTCTCTGAAAATAAAGTCGGCGTCCTGCAATGTCCTCAGCTTCTCTCTTGTAATTTCGCCGATTATTCTTATAGCAAGCCCCGGTCCCGGGAAGGGCTGTCTCCACACAAGATAGTCCGCCAGCCCCAGCTCGGTGCCCAGCTTCCTGACCTCGTCCTTAAACAGCAGTCTAAGCGGCTCGATTATCTCCTTGAAATCCACGTAATCCGGCAGTCCGCCCACATTATGGTGCGACTTGATGACTGCCGCATCGCCCAGCCCGCTCTCTATAACATCGGGATAAATAGTGCCCTGCACCAGATAATCCACCCTGCCTATCTTCTTGGCTTCCTCCTCAAAGACGCGGATAAATTCCTCGCCGATGGTCTTGCGCTTGGTCTCGGGGTCAGAGATACCCTCCAGTTTGCTTATAAAGCGATCAGAAGCGTCCACCCGCACGAAATTCACGTCCCAGTCCTTGAACGCCGCCTCCACCTCGTCTCCCTCGTTCTTCCTCATAAACCCGTGGTCAACGAAAACGCAGGTAAGCTGTTCGCCCACCGCCTTTGACAGCAGTGCGCAGGCAACCGAGCTGTCCACACCGCCTGACAGCGCCAGCAGTACCTTCCCGCTGCCCACCTTCTCACGAATTTGCGCTATAGCGGTCTTGGCGTAGTTGGCCATTGTCCAGTCGCCTCTGCACTGACAGATATTGTACAGGAAATTGCCCAGTATCTGGGCGCCCTGCTCGGTGTGGTTCACCTCGGGGTGGAACTGCACGCTGTACAGCTTTTTCTCGTCGTTTGCAACGGCGGCAAAGGGGCATTTCTCGGTGTGAGCCACTGCCCTGAAGCCCTCGGGCAAAGCCTTTACATAATCGTTATGGCTCATCCAGACAACGGTTTTTTCCTTTATCCCTTTAAACAGCGGGTGAGCTGTCTCCACGGCGCACTCCGTTCTTCCGAACTCGGACAGACCGCTGTCGCTTGCACTGCCCATCTCGCCGCCCAGCGCATAGGTCATAAAATGCATTCCGTAGCATATCCCCAGCACCGGCACGCCTATCTCCATTATCTCTCTGGACATCTTCGGTGAGCTGTCCAGATA